>NZ_JBIAWP010000014.1:0-28928 GCF_042895785.1 Streptomyces sp. NPDC001380
CACCGAACCGGAAATCACCCCGACCGCCCTGACCGCATAGCTTGTTGCCGGATCAGCGAGTGGCCGTCGGTTACACCACGCCACCGGACGTGACCCCTGGCTGGACCCGATCGAGGCCAAATTCACGGCCGGCCAACCCGGCCCTGTTCCCGCCCATGCTTCCAACACCATGCGAACCCTGCGCATGCTCTACATCCTTGCCGACCGTGGAATACGCACCTCGGACAGTGCGGTTCGTTCGCTCCTGCACCGGGATGTGCTGCTGGAGCGCCTCGCCCAGGTCCTCACCCATGTGGCCCCGTGCACAGGATGACCAGCCTCACCACCCCGTTCCAACGGGCATCATCGCGTCGGCGCCCGCCCCAGCCCCGCCCGGCATTCCATGCCTCTCTCATCAGCGGGCGCGCGGACCTCCGCCGGAGCGGACCCCTGCCGAACCGGGTCCCGACGAGCGGGTGTTCGTGGGCGTGAAGGGCGACACGCCGCGCCGGAACCACGTCAACCGGCTCTGGCACGCACCCTGTGCCCGGGCGGGCGTCTCGGGGCTGCGCTTCCACGACCTGCGGCACACCGGGAACACCCCGGCGGCCTCCACCGGCGCCGGCACCAAGGAGCTGATGGCGCGGATTGGGCCACAGCACCGCCCGCGCGGCGTTGGTCCACCAGCACGCCACCGCCGAGCGGGAGCGCCTGATCGCCCGGTCGGTGAGCGACCTGGTGACCCGCGCCCGCACCTCCGGCAGCCGGTCCCTCCCCGCACCGGACGGGCACGGCACGGGCACGCCGGGCTGACCGGCCCGGTACGCGACAGGGCCCCGGGTCGGCTGGCATGCCGCTGACCTGGGGCCCTGCTGTCGGAGCGGGCGACGGGAATCGAACCCGCGTAGACAGTTTGGAAGACGGCGTATGCAGGGAGCGGCTGACCTGGCAACTTCCCGACCTGGGTTGGAGCGTGGTCGGTACCGCTGTTCCCCGCGAGTCTCCGCCACGTCCCGCCGGAACGGGCACGCAACGGGCACGAGGCCTCTTCGTCCCGAAGCAACTCGGGTGGTGGCTCGGCCTTGGGCTGGTGTGCCGCTCACCTGCGCTGATGGTCCGCGGGCGTCCGTACTCGTTCGCCGCTGTTCGTCGGCGTCGCCACGCAGTCGGACACCCGGCCGGGCCGGTGGCTGAGTGTCTTGCCCCGGGGGTCAACTCGACGCGGGGGGCGAAGACATCCCAGCGAAGGCGTCCGTTGCTCGGGTGGCCGGCGACGAGCCACCGATGAGTTTCGCCGGCCGGGCCGGTCTGCCATGACGTACGCCGTCGAGCCACTGACCGGAGACTCACCATGACCATGTCCGCACATCCCGGCCGCAGCCTGTTCGTGAACATCCCCGTGGCGGACCTCGAGCGCAGCAAGGGGTTCTTCGCGAATCTCGGATTTGGCTTCAACCCGAAGTTCACCGACGAGACCGCCGCCTGCATGCTGGTCGGCGAGCACGCCTTCGTCATGTTGCTCACCCGCGAGAAGTTCGCGGAGTTCACGAGACTGCCGATGGCCGACCCCGCCACGCACACGCTGGCGCTGTACTGCTTCAGCGTGTCGTCCCGCGACGAGGTCGACGCGGTCAGCGCCGCTGCACTCGCGGCGGGCGGCTCCGAGGCGGATGGCGCCGAGGACTACGGCTTCATGTACTCACGCAGCTTCTTCGACCTCGACGGCCACGGCTGGCAGGTCATGTGGATGGACCCGGCGGCGGCGGAGCAGGGCCCCGAGGCGTTTGCAGCCTCCGCGCAGGACGCCGACGCCCCGGCCTGACCCACCACCGCGCAAGGCACGTGGTGGGTGGTGTGGTGTGCGCGGGGCGTACACCTGCGTTGGCGGGCAGCTGACCGGCCGGGACGGATCCTCGGCTGCGACCCGCAGGCAATCCCGCCCGTCGTGCCACTGTCAAAGCGGTCGTTGACGGCAGCCCCACCACCTGAGGGCCCCGGACCATGATCGGTCCGGGGCCCTCGCCCTGGTGCCCCGGCAGGATTCGAACCTGCGACACCCGCTTGACCGTGCGTTTCGTTCCAGGCTTCTGTGGTCAGGTTCCGCGCCAGGTGGGAGCGGTTTCGCCGGTGGGGCGGCGGGTCATGACGTTGATCATCGCGATGTGGATCATGGATTCGGAGCGGGCCGGGAGGGCTTCGTGGTCACGGGTCAGGCGCCGGTGGTGCATGAGCCGGCCGAAGGTCCGCTCGACCACCCATCTGCGGGGCTGGATGACGAATCCCCTGGTGGCAGGGTCGCGGCGGACGACCTCCGCGTCGACGCCCGGAGTGGCTCCGTGTTCGACGACGGCGTTCTTGCGGCCCGTGTCGGCCCGGGCTTTGCGGACGGTCGGGTGCTCGGTGACGACCGTGGTCAGCAGCTGTCGGCCGGCGGCGCCGTCCTGGATGCCGGCTGCGGTGACCAGCACCGCCGGCAGCAGGCCGGGTGTGTCGACCATGATGTTGCGTTTCCGGCCCACGATCTTTTTTCCGACGTCGAGGCCGGGGCCGGCGGCGGGGACGTTCGTAGAGGTCTTCACGCTCTGGGAGTCGACGATGCAGGCCGTCGGCTCCGGGTTGCGGCCTTCGGAGGTGCGGACCAGGCGCCGCAGGAGACTGCCTGGCTGCTCGAACACCCCCTCCTTCTGACAGCGGGCGAAGGAGTGCGCAGACTGTCTCCCACGGCGGGTAGTCGTGGGGCAGGTGGCGCCAGGGGATGCCGGTGCGGTCGACGCAGAGGACGGCGTCGCTGCCCCTCGCCGGCCAGGACGCCTCCCAGCGTGCGTGGCGGGTGCGGGTGCGCGGCGCGGACGACACCCGTACCGTCGCCTATCCGCCGGCCCGCGTCCCGGGTACCGTCGCACCGGCGGCGAATCCGTCCGGTGCAGGTGGCCATTCCGGCGCAGGCCGTTCGTCCGGGAGTGAAGCCGGCGAACGGCGCCGGCCCGGGACTGCGCAGGAGCAGCCAGGCCCATGTACATCGCGTTCACCTACACCCCCGACGTCGACTGGACGCAGCCGGAGTACGCCGAGGAGATGAAGGAGTACGCCGCCTTCGGCGAGGCGGCGGCCGCCGTGCTCAGGGGCGGCTACGCCCTGTACCCGACCGCCACCGCCACAACCGTGCGGGTCCCCGGCGGCAAGGGGGGCGAAGCGGTGACCACCGACGGGCCCTACACCGAGACCAAGGAGGCGCTGACCGGCTTCTACCTGCTGGATTGCGCGGACCTGGACGAGGCGGTGGCGGTGGCGGTGGCCGCGAGGATCCCCGCCGCCTGGAACGGCGCGGTCGAGATCCGGCCCGTCATCCGGTTCTGAGCCCGGCGGCGGAACATGGCTGCCGGTGACGCGGTGGCGCTGCTGGTGCGCGAGGAGCGCACCCGCGTCCTCGCCACGCTCATCCGCGTCACCGGCAGCGTCGACCTCGCTGAGGACGCGGTCCAGGACGCCGTCGAGCGCGCCCTGATCACCTGGCCGCGCGACGGCGTCCCCGCCGAGCGGCGGGCGATCGACGTCATCCGCCGGAAGGCGCGGCGCCCCGCGAAGGAGTGGGACGCGGTGGCCCTGCACGATTCCTCGCCCGAGTCCCCCGGTGTGGTCCGCGACGACCTGCTCCGCCTGGTCTTCACCTGCTGCCACCCGTGTCTGTCGCTGGAGACGCAGGTCGCCCTCGCGCTGCGCACCCTGGCCGGCCTGTCCACGGCGGAGGTCGCCCGCGCCCTGGTGGTTCCCGAGGCCACCATGGCCAAGCGGCTCACCCGGGCGAAGCAGGAGATCGCCCGGGCCGGCATCCCCTACCGCGTCCCGGGCGCCGAGGAACTGCCCGGCCGGCTTGCCGGGGTCGCGGCCACGGTCTACCTGGTCTTCAACGAGGGCTACGCCCCGGGGGAGGGCGCCGACCTCGTGCGCGGCGCGCTCGCCGACGAGGCGGTGCGGCTCGCCCGGCTGCTGGCGGGGCTGATGCCGGACGAACCCACCGTGCTCGGCCTGCTGGCCTTGCTCCTGCTCCAGGACGCCCGGCGAGGCGCCCGCACCGACGCCGAGGGGCGTCCGGTACTGCTGGCCGACCAGGACCGCACACGGTGGGACCGGGCCATGATCAGAGAAGGGGTGAAACTGATCGGAGCGGCCCTGCGCCGCACCCCGGACCGCCCCGACCCCTACGTCGTGCAGGCGGCCGTCGCAGCCTGCCACGCCCTGGCGCCGTCGTGGGCCCAGACCCCCCGGGACGCGATGGTCTCCTGGTACGACGTGCTGCTCACCATGCACGACACCCCCGTGGTCCGGCTCAACCGCGCGGCGGCCGTGTCCGAGCGGGACGGGCCCGGCGCGGGCCTGGCCCTGGTGGAGGCCCTCGACGGCCTGGCGGTCTACCTGTGGTGGCACGCCGGACGCGCCGAACTGCTGCACCGCCTGGTGCGTGCGCAGGAGGCGCGCGGCCTGTGAGCGGGCGGCCGCCCTCGGCATGAGCGCGCCGCAGCTCGAGCACCTGCGGCGCCGGGTGTCCGCACCGCCCGGCTGATCGCGCCCCGGCTCGACCTCGCCGTCGCGTTCGGCGCGCCCATCGCGGTGGCCGGCACCGCAGTGGTGCCTGCACTGCGGGCCGGGCGGCTGCGCACTGGTGAGGCGCTCGCGGTCGGGCCCCCCGAGTGCCGCACACGGCCGGATGAGGCCGCCGGGAGTGAGCGGTGTGGCACGGGTGTGGCACGACCGCCTGAACGCCCGTCGGAACGCACAGGGCCCCAGGTCGGCGAAACGTCCGCTGACCTGGGGCCCTGCTGTCGGAGCGGGCGACGGGAATCGAACCCGCGTAGCCAGTTTGGAAGACTGGGGCTCTACCATTGAGCTACGCCCGCACGTGCGCACCCGGGTGCGCACAGGCGCCCCGCGGCCGGTGCCGACCCGGGGCGGGCCCAGCCTACCCGGTCGGGTCGGGCGATTGCACGCGGCCCGCACGCGGCCGTCCGGGCGGTATCCCGTTAATCCTGCGGAACGGCCCAGGTGAGCCTGTACGCTACGTGTCGTTGCGACGGGGTGTGGCGCAGGTTGGTAGCGCGTCCGCTTTGGGAGCGGAAGGTCGTCGGTTCAAATCCGGTCACCCCGACAGCGAGTGAGGGCCCCCGTCCGTCCCCGGGCGGGGGCCCTCGTGCGTCCGTTCCGGCGACCGCCGGAGCCGTCCGTCCCCGCCGTGGGCTCCGCCCTGCTCACGCGGTCCGCTGTCCCCGTCCATCCTGCTTTGTGGTACCGGTAGGATGGACCGCTGGAGACCGCTCGTGTGGCATGCTCACCGTTCGGCCGTCCGAGGGCGAGGAGCACGCTCACCGTCCATCCTGCGGGAGATGCCGCTCCATGTGGCCCATCACCCGTCTCGCCGGCCGCCCAGCCCCCACCAGGCCCCGCCCGGCGGACAAACCGACCGCAAAGCCCCAAGGAGACCCAACCGTGAAGAGCGCCGTGGAGACTCTGAACCCGACCCGGGTTCGACTCACCGTCGAGGTGCCCTTCGAGGAGCTCAAGCCCAGCCTCGACGCGGCGTACAAGAAGATCAACCAGCAGGTCACGGTTCCGGGTTTCCGCAAGGGCAAGATCCCGGCTCGCGTCATCGACCAGCGCTTCGGCCGTGCCGCGGTGCTGGAGGAGGCCGTCAACGACGCCCTTCCGCGCTTCTACACGCAGGCCGTCGACGAGGGCAAGATCGAGGTCCTCGGCCAGCCCGAGATCACCGACATCGCCGGTGTGGAGAACCTCGGTGACGGCGGCGACCTGAAGTTCACCGCCGAGGTGGACATCCGCCCGGAGATCACCCTCCCCGAGTTCGGCGAGATCGAGGTCACCGTCGACCCGGTCGAGGTCACCGACGAGGACGTCGAGAAGTCGCTGGAGCAGCTCCGCGAGCGCTTCTCCTCCGTCAAGGCCGTCGAGCGCGCCGCCGCCGCGGGCGACGTCGTGGTCGTCGACCTGGAGGCCAAGGTCGACGGCGAGGTGCCGGAGGACGGCACCGCCACCGCCGTGTCGTACGAGATCGGTTCCGGCCGCCTGCTCGACGGCATCGACGACGCCGTGATCGGCGTGGAGGCGGGCGGCACCGCCACCTTCACCACCGAGCTCAAGGGCGGCACCCAGGCCGGCAAGGAGGCCGAGGTCACGGTCACCGTCACCGCCGTCCAGGAGAAGGAGCTCCCCGAGCTCGACGACGAGTTCGCCCAGCTGGCGAGCGAGTTCGACACCCTCGAGGAGCTGCGCGAGGACTCGCGCAAGCGCCTGGCCCGCATGAAGGAGTTCGACCAGGCCACCCAGGCCCAGGAGCGCGTCCTGGACGCCCTCCTGGAGAAGGTCGAGATGCCCTTCCCGGAGAAGCTGCTCGCGGACGAGATCGAGACCCGCAAGCACAACCTGGAGCACCACCAGCTGGCGCAGATGGGCCTCGACCTCGACACCTGGCTGAAGACCCAGGACAAGTCGCTCGAGGACTTCGAGAAGGAGACCGAGGAGCAGGCGAAGAAGGGCATCAAGACCCAGTTCGTCCTGGACCAGATCGCCTCGAACGAGGAGCTCTCCGTCAGCCAGGAGGAGCTCACCGAGCACCTCGTCCGCCGCGCCGCCGGCTCCGGCCTCACCCCGGACCAGTTCGCGCAGCAGGTCGTCCAGGGCGGCCAGGTGCCGCTGCTGGTCGGCGAGGTCGTCCGCGGGAAGGCGCTGGCGCTGGTCGTCGAGGCCGCCAAGGTCGTCGACACCGAGGGCAACGTCGTCGACTTCGAGGACGACGAGGAGGAGACCGAGGCCGCCGTCGAGGCGGTCGAGGCCGCCGAGGGCAAGGCCGACGCCGAGTCCGGCGACGAGGCCTGAGCCTCCCCCCTCCGCTGAACCGCCCGGCAGGCCCGGGTACGGCACCCCGTGTGCCGTACCCGGGCCTGCCGTGCGTCCGGCGCCCGTGGTCCGGGCCCCGTCGCCGGGCCCGCGCCGGCCCGGCCCGGGCGGCCCGTCACAGCCTGTGCAGCCTGCGCTCACAGCGAACAGCTCTGTGTGGGGGATGGCCGGGCCCTGGCCGCGCGTTAGGGTCCTTGAGAAGGAACAATCAGCACAGCAGACGCGCGACGGCCGGGCGGCCGGCCGTCCGATTCAACTGAGCAGGTGGCTACGTGACGACTCCCCAGATCGCGACCCCGGGCCTCATGGCGCCCCGCGCCGCCGGTGACATCCCCGGCGTCGGCCTCGGCGACCAGGTGTACAACCGTCTGCTCGGCGAGCGCATCATCTTCCTCGGCCAGGCGGTCGACGACGACATCGCCAACAAGATCACCGCCCAGCTTCTGCTCCTTGCCGCCGACCCGGAAAAGGACATCTACCTCTACATCAACAGTCCGGGCGGCTCGGTCACCGCGGGCATGGCGATCTACGACACCATGCAGTACATCAAGAACGACGTGGTGACCATCGCCATGGGCCTGGCGGCCTCCATGGGCCAGTTCCTGCTGACGGCCGGCGCCAAGGGCAAGCGGTTCGCGCTCCCCAACGCCGAGATCCTGATGCACCAGCCCTCGGCCGGCCTCGGCGGCTCGGCGACCGACATCCGGATCCAGGCCGAGCAGCTGATCCGCACCAAGCACCGGATGGCCGAGCTCATCGCCTTCCACTCCGGCCAGTCGCTGGAGCAGATCACCAAGGACTCCGACCGCGACCGCTGGTTCTCCGCGGAGGCGGCGAAGGACTACGGCCTCATCGACGAGGTCATGCACCACGCCGCGGACGTTCCCGGCGGCGGTGGCACGGGCGCCTGAGCCGCCCGGCAGCCGTTCCCCCAGAGAGTCCGCCAGCGACAGTCCGCACACACGGAGGCCCAGAAACCATGAACATCCCCAGCCTGATGGGCGAGGCCCAGGAGCGCCTGCGCGCCGAGGGCCGGTACATCGTCCCCCGCTTCGTCGAGCGCACCTCCCAGGGCATCCGGGAGTACGACCCGTACGCCAAGCTCTTCGAGGAGCGGGTGATCTTCCTCGGCTCCCAGATCGACGACGTGTCGGCCAACGACATCATGGCCCAGCTGCTCTGCCTGGAGTCGATGGACCCGGACCGCGACATCTCGGTGTACATCAACAGCCCCGGCGGCTCGTTCACCGCGCTGACCGCGATCTACGACACCATGCAGTTCGTGAAGCCGGACATCTCGACCGTCTGCATGGGCCAGGCCGCCTCCGCCGCCGCCGTCCTGCTGGCGGCCGGCACCCCCGGCAAGCGCATGGCGCTCCCCAACGCCCGCGTGCTGATCCACCAGCCCTACACCGAGACCGGCCGCGGCCAGGTCTCCGACCTGGAGATCCAGGCCAAGGAGATCCTCCGGATGCGCGAGCAGCTGGAGACCCTGCTGGCCAAGCACTCCAAGAAGGAGATCGAGCAGATCCGCGAGGACATCGAGCGGGACAAGATCCTCACGGCCGAGGAGACCCTGGAGTACGGGCTCGTCGACCAGATCATCTCCACCCGCAAGAGCTCGCTGCTCGACTGACCGGATGCGCTGCCGCGAGGCCGCGGCCCACCCCCCGTCTTCCGGGCGGGGGCCGCGGCCTGGCACCATCTGACAGCAGGGCGGTGCTCGTGCACACGCCCGGTGGCACCCGCCGTTCCCCTCCGACCCCCCGGCCCCCTCGGTCACGGATTCGCCCAGGGCGTACGGCCAAGCTGCCGAAGTCGGCCGATCGGCGGGCCCGACGGAGTACCGTCGGATACCAAGCACCAGGCTCCGACCCCCACGGGGCCTTTGGCGAAGGGGAAGCACCTCGTGGCACGCATCGGAGACGGTGGCGACCTGCTCAAGTGCTCGTTCTGCGGCAAATCACAGAAGCAGGTGAAGAAGCTCATCGCCGGTCCCGGCGTGTACATCTGCGACGAGTGCATCGACCTCTGCAACGAGATCATCGAGGAGGAGCTCGCCGAGACCTCCGAGGTGCGTTTCGAGGAACTGCCGAAGCCGCGCGAGATCTACGAGTTCCTGGACCAGTACGTCGTCGGCCAGGACATCGCGAAGAAGGCGCTCTCGGTCGCCGTCTACAACCACTACAAGCGGGTGCAGGCGGGCGAGAACGGCCGCTCCGGCGGCGGCCGGGACGACGGCATCGAGCTGGCCAAGTCCAACATCCTGCTGCTGGGCCCCACGGGCTCCGGCAAGACGCTGCTGGCGCAGACCCTCGCCCGGATGCTCAACGTGCCGTTCGCCATCGCGGACGCCACCGCGCTCACCGAGGCGGGCTACGTCGGCGAGGACGTCGAGAACATCCTGCTCAAGCTGATCCAGGCGGCCGACTACGACGTCAAGAAGGCCGAGACCGGGATCATCTACATCGACGAGATCGACAAGGTCGCCCGCAAGAGCGAGAACCCGTCGATCACCCGCGACGTCTCCGGCGAGGGCGTGCAGCAGGCCCTGCTGAAGATCCTGGAGGGCACCACCGCCTCGGTGCCCCCGCAGGGCGGCCGCAAGCACCCGCACCAGGAGTTCATCCAGATCGACACCACGAACGTGCTGTTCATCGTGGGCGGCGCCTTCGCGGGTCTGGAGCGGATCATCGAGGGCCGGGCCGGCAAGAAGGGCATCGGCTTCGGCGCGACCATCCGCTCCAAGCACGAGATCGACTCCAGCGACCTGTTCCGCGAGGTCATGCCGGAGGACCTGGTGAAGTTCGGGATGATCCCCGAGTTCATCGGCCGCCTCCCGGTCATCACCTCGGTGCACAACCTGGACCGCGAGGCCCTGCTGCAGATCCTCACCGAGCCGAAGAACGCCCTGGTCAAGCAGTACCGGCGGCTCTTCGAGCTGGACGGCGTGGAGCTGGAGTTCTCCCTCGACGCGCTGGAGGCCATCGCCGACCAGGCGATCATGCGCGGCACCGGCGCCCGCGGCCTCCGCGCGATCATGGAGGAGGTGCTGATGTCGGTGATGTACGAGGTGCCGTCCCGCAAGGACGTGGCCCGCGTCGTCGTCACCGGCGACGTCGTCTCCAAGCACGCCATCCCGACGCTGGTCCCGCGCGACATGATCAAGCGCGAGCGGCGCGAGAAGAGCGCCTGACCGGCGTCCGCTCCGGCGGACGCACGACGGCGGACGCACGACGACGAGGGCCCCGCACCGGACGGATCCGGTGCGGGGCCCTCGTCGTCGTTGGGCCTCCCCGGACGGTGTCCGCCCTGCGCCCACCGCGCCCTCCCGTTTCCGGGCCTCCGTCCGGCGTGCCGGACGTGCGCGCTTCAGAGCGGGTGCGGGGCCGTCACGTCGAGGGGGCCCGCCGCAACGCCAGGAGCCCCGCCGCCCGGTCGGGCGGCGGGGCTCCGGACGGCCGGGCTCACTTCGGCTGGACGACGCCGTCGCGGATGGTGCGGGTCTGCTGCGCGGCCTGCTCCGGGTCCACGGGCTGCGCCTGGGCTCCGGGGGAGGTGGGCACGGTGGTGAAGAGGACCGAGGCCAGGGTGGCGTGGTCCACCCAGTAGCAGGTGGTCATCGGCCCCTTGGAGGTCTGGAGCTCCCCGCAGCGCAGCACGGCGCCGCCGTCGTGCGGGTCCTTGGCGGGGAAGTCCCGCATCGGCTGGGCGTACCGGGCCTTCCGCTGCGCCGCTGCGGCCTCGTACTGGGCGCCCGCGGCCTTCGGGTCGGCGATCTTCCCGTACGCGCCGAAGACCGTCAGCAGCGAGCGCGGCGTGCCACCCACATAGGTGGCGACCACGCCGGTCATCTCCTTGCCGACGCCGGCGGTCTGGGTGTCGTCCGCCGCCTGCTCCTTGTGCGTGTTCAGCGCGTAGCCGCCCGGCAGGGTGGCCGGGGTGGCGATCCGGTACCGCCCCGCCATGGCCGCGCCCTCGTCCCCGCCGCCGCCGCGGGTCGCCACGAACGCGGCCACACCGCCGAGCACCAGCACGCCGGCGACGATCCCGATCACCAGCCCCCTGCGGCTCCGCCGCCCGCCGGCCGGGGCCGGCGGCGGGTAGCCGCCGGGAGCGCCGTACGGCTGCTGCTGCGGGTAGCCGGGCTGCTGGGGCTGCTGGGGATAGCCGGGCTGCGGTGCGCCGTACGGCTGCTGCGGCTGCCCGTACCCCTGCGGGGGCTGCCCGTACGAGGGCGGTGCGGCGGGCGCGCCGTACGGCGGCTGCTGCCCGTACCCCTGTGGGGCGGGCGGCTGTCCGTAGGGCTGCTGCGGGGGAGGGGGCGGCGGGTAGCCGCCGGGGGCGCCGTAGGGCTGCTGCGGGGGCTGCTGCCCCGGGGTCTGCGGATACTGCTGGCCTTGCCCGTACATGCGGTGCCTCCCCCGGCCGCCCGGGGCGGCGCTTCGTCTCGTCGGCGTGTCGTCTCGTCGGGCGGCACGCTATCCCAACGCCGCCGCCCGCGTCGCCCGGCGACCTGGGGCGTACGCACCCCCGTCCGGCGGTGCGTCACCGGTCCCCCGGCTTCCGTAGACTGTCCGTCGTGACCGACATGACGAACCAGCGCCCCGAGGCCGACCAGGCCGGGGACCACAGCGCCGCCGCCACCCTGCCGACCCAGTACGCACCGGCCGAGGTAGAGGGGAAGCTGTACGAGCGCTGGGTAGCCGCGGGTTACTTCGAGGCGGACGCGAAGAGCGACAAGCCCCCGTACACCGTCGTCATCCCGCCGCCGAACGTCACCGGTTCGCTCCACCTCGGCCACGCCTTCGAGCACACGATCATCGACTCCCTCACCCGCCGCAAGCGGATGCAGGGCTACGAGACGCTGTGGCAGCCCGGCATGGACCACGCGGGCATCGCCACCCAGAACGTGGTGGAGCGCGAGCTCGCCAAGGAGGGCAAGTCCCGCCACGACCTCGGCCGCGAGGCGTTCGTCGAGCGGGTCTGGCAGTGGAAGGCGGAGTCCGGCGGCCAGATCTCCGGTCAGATGCGGCGCCTCGGCGACGGCGTGGACTGGTCCCGTGAGCGCTTCACGATGGACGAGGGCCTCTCGCAGGCCGTCCAGACCATCTTCAAGAAGCTCTTCGACGACGGCCTGATCTACCGCGCCGAGCGCATCATCAACTGGTGCCCCCGCTGCCTGACCGCCATCTCCGACATCGAGGTGGAGTACCAGGACGACGAGGGCGAGCTGGTCTCCATCCGCTACGGCGACGGCGACGACGCCATCGTGGTGGCCACCACCCGCGCCGAGACCATGCTCGGCGACACCGCCGTGGCGGTGCACCCCGACGACGAGCGCTACGCCCACCTCGTCGGCCGGGAGATCGAGCTGCCGCTGACCGGCCGCCGGATCCCGGTCGTGGCCGACGCCCACGTCGACCCGGAGTTCGGCACCGGCGCGGTCAAGGTCACCCCGGCCCACGACCCCAACGACTTCGAGATCGGCCGGCGGCACGACCTGCCGTCGATCGCGGTCCTCGACGAGCGCGGCGTCATCACCGTCCACGGCCCCTTCCAGGGCCTGGACCGCTTCGAGGCCCGGTCGGCCATCGTCGGCGCGCTGCGCGCCGAGGGCCGGATCGTTGCCGAGAAGCGCCCCTACCTGCACTCGGTGGGGCACTGCTCGCGCTGCAAGACCACCATCGAGCCGCGGCTCTCCCTGCAGTGGTGGGTCAAGGTCGGCCCGCTGGCGCAGGCGGCCGGCGACGCGGTGCGCGACGGCCGCGTGGCGATCCACCCCAAGGAGATGGAGCCCCGCTACTTCGGCTGGGTCGACAACCTCCACGACTGGTGCATCTCGCGCCAGCTGTGGTGGGGCCACCGCATCCCGGTCTGGTACGGGCCGGACGGCGAGGTCGTCTGCGTCGGTCCCGACGAGGAGCCGCCGAGCGGCGAGGGCTGGACGCAGGACACCGACGTCCTCGACACCTGGTTCTCCTCCGGCCTGTGGCCGTTCTCCACGCTCGGCTGGCCGGAGCGGACCCCCTCGCTGGAGAAGTTCTACCCGACCTCCGTCCTGGTCACCGGCTACGACATCCTGTTCTTCTGGGTCGCCCGGATGATGATGTTCGGCCTCTACGCGATGGACGGCACCCCGCCGTTCCACACCATCGCCCTGCACGGCATGGTCCGCGACCAGTTCGGCAAGAAGATGTCGAAGTCCTTCGGCAACGCGGTCAACCCGCTGGACTGGATGGACGCCTACGGCTCCGACGCGGTGCGCTTCACCCTGGCCCGCGGCGCCAACCCGGGCACCGACGTGCCGATCGGCGAGGACTGGGTCCAGGGGTCCCGCAACTTCTGCAACAAGCTCTGGAACGCCACTCGGTTCGCGCTGATGAACGGCGCCACCGTGGCGGGCCCGCTGCCTGAGGCGGCGGACCTCTCCGCGGCGGACCGCTGGATCCTCTCCCGCCTCAACGCCACCGTGGCCGAGGTCGACGCCCTCTACGACGACTACCAGTTCGCCAAGCTCTCCGACGCGCTCTTCCACTTCGCGTGGGACGAGGTCTTCGACTGGTACGTCGAGCTGTCCAAGACCACGCTCGCCGCCGGCGGCCCCGCGGCCGACGCCTCGCGCCGGGTGCTGGGCGAGGTGCTGGACGTGACGCTGCGGCTGCTCCACCCCGTGGTGCCGTTCGTCACCGAGGCGCTGTGGACGGCCCTCACCGGCCGCGAGTCCGTGGTCGTCGCCGAGTGGCCCGCCGACAGCGGCTTCCGCGACGCGGCCGCCGAGGCGGAGATCACCACGCTCCAGCAGGTGGTCACCGAGGTCCGCCGGTTCCGCGCCGACCAGGGCCTCAAGCCGGGCCAGCGCGTCCCGGCCCGCCTGGACCTGGCCGGCACCCCGCTCGCCGCGCACGAGGAGGCCATCCGCTCCCTGCTGCGCCTGCAGCCGGCCGGCGACGGCTTCACCGCCACTGCCTCCCTGCCGGTCGCCGGCGCCACGGTGGCGCTGGACCTCTCCGGCGCCATCGACGTGGCGGCGGAGCGCAAGCGCCTGCAGAAGGACCTCGCGGTCGCCGAGAAGGAGCTGGCGCAGACCACCGCCAAGCTCGGCAACGAGGGCTTCATGGCCAAGGCACCCGAGCAGGTCGTGGCGAAGATCCGGACCCGGCAGGCCACCGCCGAGGCCGACATCGCCCGGATCACGGCGCAGCTGGCGGCCCTGCCGCAGGCCTGACCCGCACCGCCGGGCGCGCGCACCGCACCGCCATCACGCCGCGGGCCGCCCCTCCCGGGCCCGTACGACCGGACCGCCGGCCGTGCGGGCCGCCGGGCGGGCGGCCCGCGGCGCTGCTGCGGTCCCGCGGCGGTCCCACGGCGGTCCCACGGCGGTCCCACGGTGGCCTCGCGGCGGTCCCACGGCGGTCCCACGGTGGCCTCGCGGCGGTCCCGCGGCGCCCGGCGATCCCGCGGCTCCGTAGACTGGGGGCGTGAGCGACAAGACCAGCAGGAACCCGGACCGATCCGCCGCCGACGAGGCCCTCGCCGGCCTCCGCGAGGTGGAGGCCGAGCTGCTGGCCCGCTGGCCGGAGAACAAGCTGGAGCCGTCGCTCACCCGCATCGCCCGGCTCATGGACATCCTGGGCCAGCCGCAGCGCTCCTACCCGGCGATCCACATCACCGGCACCAACGGCAAGACCTCCACCGCCCGCATGGTGGAGCAGCTGCTGCGCGCCTTCGACCTGCGCACCGGCCGCTACACCAGCCCCCACGTGGAGTCGGTCACCGAGCGGATCAGCCTGGACGGCGAGCCCATCACGCCCGAGCGGTTCGTGGAGACCTACCGGGACATCGAGCCCTACATCGGCATGGTCGACCAGGAGCTGCCCGTCCCGATGTCCTTCTTCGAGGTGCTGACCGCCATGGGGTACGCGGCGTTCGCCGACGCCCCGGTGGACGTGGCCGTGGTCGAGGTCGGCATGGGCGGCTCCTGGGACGCCACGAACGTCATCGACGCCGCCGTGGCCGTGATCACCCCGATCTCGCTGGACCACACCGACAAGCTGGGCACCACGCCCGGCGAGATCGCGGTGGAGAAGTCCGGGATCATCAAGAAGGGCGCCCTGGCGGTCGTCGCCCAGCAGCAGCTGGACGCCGCCGAGACGATCCTCCGCCGTGCGGTGGAGGTGGACGCGACCGTGGCCCGCGAGGGCATGGAGTTCGGCGTGCTCCACCGCGACCTGGCGGTCGGCGGCCAGCTGGTGACCCTGCGGGGCCTGGGCGGCCACACCTACGAGGACGTCTTCCTTCCGCTGCACGGCGTCCACCAGGCGCAGAACGCGGCGCTGGCGCTGGCGGCCGTCGAGGCGTTCTTCGGCGTCGGCGGCGCGAACGGCGAGTCGCTGGACGACGACAAGGTGCGGCAGGCCTTCGCCGGCACCACCTCGCCGGGCCGCTTGGAGGTCGTCCGGCGCAGCCCCACCGTGCTGCTGGACGCCGCCCACAATCCGGCCGGGGCCAGGGCCACGGCGGAGGCGATCAGCGAGTCCTTCGGCTTCACCCGCCTGGTGGGCGTGGTCGGCACCAGCGCCGACAAGGACGTCCGGGGCGTGCTGGAGGCGTTCGAGCCGATCCTCGCCGAGGTCGTCGTCACCCGGAACTCCACCCAGCGCGCCATGGAGGCCGACGAGCTGGCGTCCCTCGCCGTCGAGGTGTTCGGCCCCGACCGGGTGCAGGTCGAGCCGCGCCTGGACGACGCCATCGACGCCGCCGTCGCCCTCGCCGAGGAGGAGGGCGACCTGGGCGGCGCGGGCGTCCTGGTGACCGGTTCGGTCATCACCGTCGGCGAGGCCCGGATCCTCCTCGGACGGAACCGGCGCGGGAACTGAGACGCGGGAACTGAGACGCGGGAACGAGAGAGGCCGTCACCCATGCGCACCCTGTGCTCCTCCACCCTCATCGGCGAGGCGCTGGTGATCATGTTCGCCGCGCTGGTCGCCATGCAGCTCTCCGACGTGCCGCACGGCACCCTGTGGGCGGTCAGCGGCACCGCGATGGCGCTCTGCGTGCTGCTCTGCGGCATGGTGACCCGGCCGGGCGGCGTCGCCCTGGGCTGGGCGCTGCAGATCGGGCTGGTCGCCGCCGGCGCCGTCGTCCCGATCATGTACGGGCTGGGCGCCGTCTTCGCCGCGCTGTGGTGGTGCTCGGTGCACTACGGCCGGCGGATCGACGCCCTCAGGGCCGCCCGGGCGGCGGCGCAGGTCTGACCGCCGGGTAACCTCCTCGCGAGGCCTTCCCCCACACGCAGTACCGCCCGTACCGCAGTACCGCCCGTACACGCACCGTCCTGCGCGCATCCGCATCCGCGCGCCGGCGCCCGTCCACCGACCTTCCTGGAGCCGCCCCGTGTCGCAGCGCACCCTCGTCCTGCTCAAGCCCGACTGTGTCCGCCGCGGTCTGATCGGTGAGATCACCAGCCGCATCGAGCGCAAGGCGGACTGGACCGTCACGGCCCTGGAGCTGCGCACCTTCGACCGGGCCGTGCTGGAGCAGCACTACGCGGAGCACGTGGGCCGCCCGTTCTACGAGCCGCTGCTGGAGTTCATGGCGTCCGGCCCCTCCGTGGCCATGATCGTCGAGGGTGAGCGCGTCATCGAGGGCGTCCGCGCGCTGGCCGGCGCCACCGACCCCATCGCGGCGGGCCCCGGCACCATCCGCGGCGACTACGCGACGATCACCCGCGAGAACCTGATCCACGCCTCGGACTCCGAGGCCTCCGCCGAGCGCGAGATCAAGATCTTCTTCCCGGCGTACGCCTGATCCCCGGGATCCTCACCGGATCTGCACCGGCGCCCCGTCCGGTGCGGATCCGGTGCTCCGCGGCCCCGGCGCCCGCCCCGCACCCCCCGCCCCCGCCCTCTCCTCCCGCCCCCGGGTCCGCAGCGGTCCGCGGGGGCGCACCCGCACGCCTCCGTCGCGGCCCCCGCGGCGGCCCACCTGCCGGAACGCCCGCCCCAACCCCCACCGCAGCCTCCGCCGGGACGTCCGCCGGACCGGGAACCCCGGGCACCGACACGGCGTCCCAATCCCGGGAGAACACGCCCCGCGCAACGAGAATGGGTGCACGGTGTGCGTGGGCGTCCCCGGAGCGGGCGTGGCTACGATGGGGGACGGCTCACGGGCTGCCCGCCCGGTGCGGCGAAGCCGGTGACTCAGCACGTCGGCACGGCTGGCCGTCCTCTCCAGCCACCCCCACCCTCGAGTTCGGGAAGGCCCCCTGATCCCATGGCGAACAACATGTCGTTCATCGGCCGTGACATGGCTGTCGACCTCGGCACCGCCAACACGCTGGTGTACGTCAGGGGCCGGGGCATCGTCCTCAACGAGCCATCCGTGGTGGCGGTGAACACCAACACCGGGGGCATCCTCGCGGTGGGCGCCGAGGCCAAGAAGATGATCGGGCGCACCCCCGGCAACATCGTGGCCATCCGGCCGCTGAAGGACGGCGTCATCGCCGACTTCGAGATCACCGAGCGGATGCTGCGGTACTTCATCCTGAAGATCCACCGCCGCCGCTACCTGGCCCGCCCCCGCGTCGTGGTCTGCGTCCCCAGCGGCATCACCGGTGTGGAGCGGCGCGCCGTCATCGAGGCGTCCTCGCAGGCCGGCGCGCGCCAGGTGCACATCATCGAGGAGCCGATGGCCGCCGCGATCGGCGCCGGCCTGCCGGTCCACGAGGCCACCGGCAACATGGTCGTCGACATCGGCGGCGGCACCACCGAGGTCGCCGTGATCTCGCTCGGCGGCATCGTCACCGCGCAGTCCATCCGGGTCGCCGGCGACGAGCTGGACAACGCCATCGTCCAGCACATCAAGAAGGAGTACTCGCTCCTGCTGGGCGAGCGCAGCGCCGAGCAGATCAAGATGTCCATCGGCTCCGCCTACGGCAGCGAGCTGGAGAAGGACGAGCACGCCGAGATCCGCGGCCGCGACCTGGTCAGCGGGCTCCCCAAGACCGTGGTCATCTCCGCCGCCGAGGTCCGCGAGGCCATCGACGAGCCGGTGAACTCGATCATCGACGCGGTGAAGACCACCCTCGACCAGTGCCCGCCCGAGCTGGCCGGCGACATCATGGACCGCGGCATCGTGCTCACCGGCGGCGGCGCCCTGCTGCGCGGTCTGGACGAGCGGCTGCGCCGCGAGACCGGCATGCCGATCCACATCGCGGAGAACCCGCTGGACTCCGTCGCGCTGGGCTCCGGCAAGTGCGTCGAGGAGTTCGAGGCGCTCCAGCAGGTCCTGGACTCGCAGCCGCGCCGCTAGCCGCACCACCGGTCCCGCCAGAACCGGCGGCCGCCGCGGCCGGGCCCCTCCGGGGGCCCGGCCGGCGCCCCGGGCCGACCCCGAGAGACGAAGGGCTCGTCCGAGCACCGTGAGGGACACACGAGAGAGCCGGCTGCTGCTGATCCTGCTGGTGGCCATCGCCTTCGCCCTGATCACCGTCGACATCCGGGGCGGCGACGAATCGCCGCTGAACGGTGCCCGCGACGCCGCCTCGACCGTGCTCGGCCCGGTCGAGAAGGGCGTCGCGTCCGCCGTCAACCCGGTCGCCGACGGCATCCGGGCGGTCCGCGACGCGGGCTCCCACCAGGACCGCATCCGGCGGCTGGAGCGGCAGAACGCGGTGCTCAAGCAGCGCCTGGCCTCCTCCGACATGGCCGGCAGCCGCGTGCGGCAGCTGGACGCCCTGCTGAAGACCGCCGGCTCCGGCCAGTACGCCATCAAGGCCGCGCAGGTCATCGCCATAGGAGCGGCCCAGGGCTTCTCCTGGACCATCACCATCGACGCCGGCAGCGACGACGGCATCACCCGCGACATGACCGTCATCAACGGCGACGGCCTGGTCGGCCGGGTCACCACCGTCGGCCACACCACCGCCACCGTCCTCCTCGCCTCCGACCCCGACTTCACCGTCGGCACCCGGATGGAGGGCGGCGACGAGATCGGCTTCGCCACCGGCCAGGGCACCCGCCCCATGAAGGTGCAGCTGCTCAACGGCCGCGCCCAGGTGAAGCGCGGCGACCGCCTGGTCACCTTCGGCTCCGAGAAGGGCCGCCCGTTCGTCCCGGGCGTCCCCGTCGGCACCGTCGCCTACGTGGAGCCCACCCCGGGCGAGCTCACCAAGACCGTCCTGGTGCAGCCCTTCGTCTCCTTCACCAAACTGGACCTGGTGGGCGTCGTCGTGGAGAAGCCGCGCACCGACCCGCGCGACACGGTGCTGCCGCCCCGGCCCAGGCCGGCCGCCAAGCCCGCCGCCACCCCCAAGCCCGTCTCCACCACGACGAAGAAGGGCTGACGATGCGTCCCAAGCGCGTACTGCTCTCCGCCGCCCTGATCGTCGTGGCGCTGGTCGTCCAGGTCAGCGTCCTGGCCCGGCTCCAGCTCCCCGGCGCCGTGCCCGACCTGCTGCTCCTGGTGGTCCTCGCCCTCGGCCTGGTCTACGGGCCCACCGGAGGCTGCATCACCGGCTTCGCCGCCGGGCTGCTCGCCGACGTCGCCCCGCCGTCCGACCACGCGGTCGGCCGCTACGCCCTGGTGCTCTGCCTCCTCGGGTACGCGGCCGGCCTCGCCCGCCCGGAGAGCGGCCGCCTGCGGTCGGTCACCGGCCCGCTGGCCGCCGTCGCGGTCGCCGCGATCGCCTCCACCCTGCTGTACGCGGCCGTGGGCGCCCTGGTCGGCGACACCGCCGCCCGCCACGTCGGCCTGCTCGGCCTGGTGCTCACCGCCCTGCTCTACGACGTGCTGCTGGCGCCCTTCGTGGTGCCCGGCGTGATGGCGCTGGCCCGCCGCACCGACCCCGACCCGATGGTCGCCGCCGGCGGCGGGGGCTCGCTGCTGGGCACGGTCTCCCACTACGCCCGCGCCGCCTCGTACGGCAAGAGGAAGAACCGCTCGCCCGGTCTCGTCAAGCGCCCGTGAGCACCGCAGCAGCCCCCGGGGCGGCGCGCCCGCACCGCCCCGGCACCCGCCGGACCCGCCGGACCGACCGCACCACCCCCGCAGCACGGACAGGAGCGCCCGCGTGACCAACATCCCGGAGACCGGCCGCACCCGGCGGGTGACGATCCGTCTGGTGGTGCTCCAGGTCCTCGTGCTGTCCCTGCTGGCCACCCTCGGCGGCCGCCTGTGGTACCTGCAGATCCGCAACGGCCAGGAGTACACGGCCGCCGCCTCGCAGAACCACATCCGCGAGGTCGTGGAGCCCGCCGTGCGCGGCGAGATCCTCGACGCCTCCGGCCGGGTGCTGGCGGGCAACACCACCAAGCTCGTCGTCTCCGTCAGCCGCACCTCGCTGCTCCAGCAGAAGGACGGCGGCAAGGGCGTGCTCACCCGGCTCGCCGGAGTGCTCGGCATGTCCGAGAAGGACGTCCACGACAAGGTGCGGCTCTGCAACGCCACCACCCCGCAGCCCTGCTGGAACGGCTCCCCGTACCAGCCCATCCCGGTGACCACGGACGCCACCACGCAGCAGGCCATGCAGATAATGGAACGCCGCGAGGACTTCCCCGGGGTCACCGCCCAGCCCACCGCGCTGCGCCAGTACCCGGCCCCGTCCGGCGCCAACGCCGCCCAGGTCCTCGGCTACCTCTCGCCGGTCACCGACGAGGAGGTCAAGCGGACCGAGCACAGGACCGGTCGTGAGAAGTACCAGCCCGCCGACCAGATCGGCCGGGCCGGCCTGGAGTCCGTCTACGACGACGACCTGCGCGGCACCAGCGGCGTCAACCGGCTGGAGGTCGACAACCTCGGCCGCGTCATCGGCAGCGCCGGCACCACCCCGGCCGTCTCCGGCAACAACCTGGTGACCAGCATCGACGCCCGGGTCCAGGCCCTGGTGGAGAAGCAGCTGCTGGACGCCATGGCGGCCGCCCGCAAGGTCTACGACACCAACACCCACAGCTACTACAAGGCCGACTCGGGCGCCGCGATCGTCATGGACGTCCACACCGGCCGCGTCGTCGCCATGGCCAGCGCCCCCACCTACGACCCCAACCTGTGGGTCGGCGGCATCTCGGCGAAGGACTACAGGGCGCTGACCGAGAAGAAGTCCAACTACCCGCTGCTCAACCGCGCCATCCAGGGCCTGTCGGCGCCCGGCTCGACCTTCAAGGTCGTCTCCACCTCCGCCGCCGTGCAGGCCGGGTACTCCCTCGACGGGCGCTACCTGTGCTCGCCCTCGATGACCATCGGCGGCCGCGAGTTCAAGAACTTCGAGGGCGAGAGCTTCGGCCCCATCTCCCTGGAGAAGGCGCTGGAGGTCTCCTGCGACACCGTCTTCTACGGCCTCGCCTACGACCAGTGGCTCAAGGACGGCGGCACCAAGCCGAAGAAGAAGCCCGCCGACTGGTTCTACCGGACCGCCCACCAGTTCGGCCTCGGCGCCCGGACCGGCATCGACCTGCCCAGCGAGGTCCCGGGCCGCGTCCCGGACCGCAAGTGGAAGCAGGACTACTACGACGCCAACCACGACGCCTGGTGCGCCCTGAAGGACAGCCCCAAGACCGACCTGGCGACCCAGATCGCCAAGGAGAACTGCATCGACGGCTACGTCATGCGCGCCGGTGACTCGGTCAACTACTCCATCGGGCAGGGCGACACCCTCGTCACGCCCATCCAGATGGCCCGCATCTACTCCGCGCTCGCCAACGGCGGCACCCTCTACCGGCCGGCCGTCGCCAAGGCCGTCGTCGGACCCGACGGCAAGCTGGTCCGCGACATCAAGCCCGTCGTCGACGGCCGCCTGCCCGACGACCGGCGGACCCTGCAGTACATCAACCAGGCCACCGCCGGCGTCGTCACCGAGGGCACCGCCGCCTGGAAGTTCACCAGCGCGGGCTGGCCGCAGGACAAGATCCAGCTGCACGCCAAGACCGGCACCGCCGAGGTCGCCGGCAAGCAGACCACCTCCTGGCTGGACACCTACAGCAAGGACTACGCCGTCGTCATGACGATCTCCCAGGGCGGCACCGGCTCCGGCGGCTCGGGTGACGCCATCCGCAAGATCTACGAGGGCCTGTACGGCGTCAAGGACGGCAAGGTCGACCCGAAGCTGGCCCTGCTGCCCAAGCCGCAGTCCTCGCTGCCGAGGTTCAACCCCGACGGCAGCGCCGTCGTGAGGACGGACTCCGCCGGCTCCCCCGACTCCGCCGCGGGCACCGGGACCCCCGGCCCCGCCGCGGATCCGGGCGCCGTCGTGCAGGCCGCCCTCACCGCCCCCGCGGCCCCCCCGGCCGGCACCGGCCTGCCGGCCGGGCAGGCCGCCGCCCTGCCCCCGGTCCGCCACGACCCGTGGGCCGACCCCCGCCGGCTCCACCGGAGGCCCGCATGAGCAGCCTGTCCTCCTCCTACCGCACCGTGCGGCTCGCCCCGCGGCGCAGCTCCCTCCAGCGGCTCCTGGACCGCGACTCGCCGCTGCGCCGCATGGACTGGGTGCTGCTGCTGTGCGCCCTCGGCCTCTCCGTCGGCAGTTCGCTGCTGGTCTGGTCGGCCACCCGCAACCGCACCGACCTCAACCACGGCGACCCGCAGTACTTCCTGCTGCGCCACCTGGCGAACACCCTCATCGGCCTCGTGCTCTTCGCCGTCGTCATCGGCATAGGGCACCGCCGGCTGCGGACCGCCGTGCCGTTCCTCTACGTCTTCTCGCTGCTGGTGCTGCTCTCGGTGCTGACGCCGCTCGGCGCCACCATCAACGGCAACCGCAACTGGATCGTGCTGGGCGGCGGCTTCTCCATCCAGCCGTCGGAGTTCGCCAAGGTCGCCATCGTGCTCGGCATGGCGGTGCTGCTCTCCGCCCGCGTCGACGCCGGCGAGCGCGAGACCCCGGACCACCGCACCGTCCTGCAGGCCCTGGCGCTGGCCGCCGTGCCCATGGGGATCATCATGCTGATGCCCGACCTGGGCTCGGTCATGGTGATGGTGGTCATCGTGCTCGGCGTGCTGCTCGCCTCCGGCGCCCCCAACCGCTGGGTGCTGGGCCTGATCTCGGCCGGGGTCGCGGGCGCGCTCGCGGTCTGGCGGTTCAAGCTCCTCAGCCAGTACCAGATCGACCGCTTCGCCGCCTTCGCCAACCCGGCCCTCGACCCGGCCGGCGTCGGCTACAACACCAACCAGGCCAGGATCGCCATCGGCTCCGGCGGCCTCGTCGGCAAGGGCCTCTTCCACGGGACCCAGACCACCGGCCAGTTCGTGCCGGAGCAGCAGACCGATTTCATCTTCACCGTGGCGGGGGAGGAGCTCGGCTTCCTCGGCGCGGGGCTGATCCTGCTGCTGCTCGGTGTGATCATGTGGCGGGCCTGCCGCATCGCCCGCCAGGCCACCGACCTGTACGGGACCGTGGTCGCGGCCGGCGTCGTCGCCTGGTTCGCCTTCCAGGCCTTCGAGAACATCGGTATGACCCTCGGCATCATGCCGGTGGCCGGCCTGCCGCTGCCGTTCGTCAGCTACGGAGGGTCGTCGATGTTCGCCGTCTGGACGGGGATCGGCCTCCTCCAGTCGGTCCGGATGCAGCGGCCCGTCTCGGTCTGACCCGCATCGGCGGCCCTCCGGACGCCTGCCCCGCCCCCGGCGGGGCAGGCGTCCGGTATGACGGAGACCGTGCGGGAGACGGAGCGGAAGTACGAGGCGCGCGGCGCCGGGCCCGCGCTGCCCCCGCTGGACGGCGTCCCCGGCGTCGCCCGTGTCGCCGACGGCGGCACCGCCACCCTGGACGCCCTGTACTACGACACCCCGGACCTGCGCCTCGCCGCGCACGGCACCACCCTGCGCCGCCGCACCGGCGGCGCCGACCCCGGCTGGCACCTCAAACTCCCCCTCGCCCCCCACGTGCAGGGCAACCGGGACACCCGGGAGGAGGTCCGCCTGCCGCTCGCGGCGGGCGACGCCGTCCCGCCGGACGCCCCGCCCGAGGTGCCGCCCGAGCTCGCCGCCCTGGTGCGCGCCCGCACCGGGGACCGCCCCCTGCGGCCGGCGGCCCGCCTGGTGACCGTCCGCGACCTGCACCTGCTGCTGGACGCCGAGGGCCGCACCCTCGCGGAGGTCGCCCGCGACCGGGTCGCCGCCCACCGCCTCACCGCCGACGCCCCCGAGGCCGCCGTCACCCAGTGGTCCGAGGTCGAGGTCGAGCTCGGACCCCAGGGTGACGGCGGCACCGCCCTCCTCGACGCCGTCGAGCAGCGCCTCGCCGCTGCCGGGCTCCGCCGCAGCGCCGCCGCCTCCAAGCTCGCCCGCGCCCTCGGCCCCGACCTCCCCGCCGCCCCGGCGCCCCCGCCGCTCCGCACGGGCCGCGCCACCGCCGCCGACGCCGTCCTCGCCCACCTCGCCGGGCACACCGAGCGGCTCACCGCCCTGGACGCCGCCGTCCGCCGCGACCTGCCCGACTCCGTCCACCGCATGCGGATCGCGGCCCGGCGGCTGCGCAGCGCCCTGAAGACCTTCGCCGGCGTCCTGGACCCCGCCGCCACCGGCCCCCTCGCCGACGAGCTGCGGTGGCTCGGCGCCGAACTCGGCGCCGACCGCGACCGCGAGGTCCTCGACGCCCGCCTCCGCGGCCGCGTCGCCGCCCTCCCCGCACCGCTGGTCGTCGGCCCCGTGCCGGCCCGGCTGGAGCTCTGGTCGGTGCGCCGCGCCGCCGACACCCGGCCCCGCGTCCTCGCCGCCCTCGACAGCCCCCGCTGCGCCGCCCTGTACGACGCGCTGGAGGCCCTGCTCGCCGACCCGCCGCCCGGCCCGGACGCCGGACGCCCCGCCGCCCGGGTGCTGCCCGCCGCGCTGCGCCGCGACTGGCGGCGGCTGGCGAAGCGGGTCGGGCCCGCCCTCGCCGCGCCGCCGGGCCCCGGACGCGACCGGCTGCTCCACGAGGCGCGCAAGGCCGCCAAGCGCGCCCGCTACGCCGCCGAGGCCGCCCAGCCGGTGCTGGGGAGGCCCGCGAAGCGGTTCCGGGACAGGATGAAGGAGCTCCAGGAGCTCCTGGGCGAGCACCAGGACGCGGTGGTGGCCCGGACCGTCCTGCGGGAGCTGGCCGCGGCGGCCGACGCCGCCGGCGAGCCCTCCTTCACCTGGGGCGTCCTCCACCAGGTCGAGCAGGACGCCGCCGACGCCGCCGAGCGGCGGCTGCCCCGCGCCTGGCGGCGCGCCTCCCGGCCGGGCCTGCGCCGCCGCCTCTCCCGCTGAGCGCCGCCCGGCCGCGCCGTCCCGCCGGGCACCGTCCCGCCGGGCCTCCCCGGCCCCCGGACGCCCCCGGGCGCCGCCCGCTCACGGCACGGCGGGGTCCGCGGCCGCGTTACCCTTGGGGGTCACTCCGCCCACGTCACGAAAGACCTGTGCCTGATGCCTGTCGAGTCGGTCTTCCCGCGCCTGGAGGCCCTCCTCCCGCACGTCCAGAAGCCGATCCAGTACGTCGGCGGCGAGCTCAACTCGACCGTCAAGGACTGGGACGCCTGTGACGTGCGCTGGGCCCTGATGTACCCCGACGCCTATGAGGTCGGCCTGCCCAACCAGGGCGTCATGATCCTGTACGAGGTGCTCAACGAGCGCGAGGGCGTGCTCGCCGAGCGCACCTACAGCGTCTGGCCCGACCTGGAAGCGCTGATGCGCGAGCACGGCGTGCCGCAGTTCACCGTGGACGCCCACCGGCCGGTGAAGGCGTTCGACGTCTTCGGCCTGAGCTTCTCCACCGAGCTCGGCTACACCAACATGCTCGCCGCCCTCGACCTCGCGGGCATCCCGCTGGAGGCCAAGGACCGCACGGTCGACGACCCGATCGTGGTCGCCGGCGGCCACGCCGCCTTCAACCCCGAGCCGATCGCCGACTTCCTCGACTGCGCCGTCGTCGGCGACGGCGAGCAGGCCGTCCTCGACATCACGGAGATCGTCCGCGCCTGGAAGGCCGAGGGGCGCCCCGGCGGCCGCGACGAGCTGCTGCTGCGCCTCGCGCGCACCGGCGGCGTGTACGTGCCGAGGTTCTACGACGTCGAGTACCTGCCGGACGGCCGCATCGGCCGCGTCGTGCCCAACACGCCCGGCGTGCCGTGGCGGGTCTCCAAGCACACCGTCATGGACCTCGACGAGTGGCCCTACCCCAAGCAGCCGCTGGTGCCGCTCGCCGAGACGGTCCACGAGCGGATGTCGGTGGAGATCTTCCGCGGCTGCACCCGCGGCTGCCGCTTCTGCCAGGCCGGCATGATCACGCGCCCCGTGCGGGAGCGGAGCATCACCGGCATCGGCGAGATGGTCGAGAAGGGCCTCAAGGCCACCGGCTTCGAGGAGGTCGGCCTGCTGTCGCTCTCCTCCGCCGACCACACCGAGATCGGCGACATCGCCAAGGGCCTCGCCGACCGGTACACCGACGACAAGGTCGGCCTGTCGCTGCCCTCGACCCGCGTCGACGCCTTCAACATCGACCTGGCCAACGAGCTCACCCGCAACGGCCGCCGGTCGGGCCTCACCTTCGCCCCCGAGGGCGGCAGCGAGCGCATCCGCAAGGTGATCAACAAGATGGTGTCGGAGGAGGACCTCATCCGCACCGTCGCCACCGCCTACGGCAACGGCTGGCGCCAGGTGAAGCTGTACTTCATGTGCGGCCTGCCCACCGAGACCGACGAGGACGTCCTGCAGATCGCCGAGATGGCGAAGAACGTCATCGCCAAGGGCCGCGAGGTCACCGGGCAGAACGACATCCGCTGCACCGTCTCCATCGGCGGCTTCGTGCCCAAGCCGCACACGCCCTTCCAGTGGGCGCCGCAGCTCGGCGTCGAGGAGACCGACGCGCGGCTCGCCAAGCTGCGCGACGCCATCCGCAGCGACCGCAAGTACGGCAAGAACATCGGCTTCCGCTACCACGACGGCAAGCCCGGCATCGTCGAGGGCCTGCTCTCGCGCGGCGACCGCCGCATCGGCGCCGTCATCCGCGCCGTGTACGAGGACGGCGGCCGCTTCGACGGCTGGCGCGAGCACTTCTCGTACGACCGCTGGATGGACTGCGCCGACAAGGCCCTGGCGGGCTCCGGCGTCGACGTCGACTGGTACACCACCCGCGAGCGCTCCTACGAGGAGGTCCTGCCCTGGGACCACCTGGACTCGGGCCTGGACAAGGACTGGCTCTGGGAGGACTGGCAGGACGCGCTGGAGGAGGTCGAGGTCGACGACTGCCGCTGGACCCCCTGCTTCGACTGCGGCGTGTGCCCCCAGATGCAGACCGAGATCCAGATCGGCCCGACCGGGAAGAAGCTCCTGCCGCTGACCGTGGTCAACCAGGGCTGACCCCCGGCGCCCCCCGGCGACCCCCTCGGAGGGCCCGGCCCCGCACGGCGGGGCCGGGCCCTCCGGCCGCCCGGCGGGGCGCGCCCGGCGGCCCCGGACGCCCTGTCGGACGCCCGGGGCCGCGGCAGGGCCGTCCCGCCGCGTACCCTTGGCCGTGCAAGGGTTCCGGTCCGCGAGGGCCGGACACGGCCACTCACGAGGGACTGAACGACACTGGCACGCCGCATGCCCGAAGGCCCGCCTCCCGCTCCGGCGGTGCAGCGCATCCGGCTGCGCTACACCAAGCGCGGCCGCCTCCGGTTCACCAGCCACCGCGACTTCCAGCGGGCCTTCGAGCGGGCGCTGCGGCGCTCCGCGGTCCCCATGGCCTACTCGGCGGGCTTCACCCCCCACCCGAAGGTCTCGTACGCCAACGCCGCACCCACCGGCGTCGCCAGCGAGGCGGAGTACCTGGAGATCGCCCTCACCGAGGTGCGCGACCCGGAGCGGCTGCGGGCGCAGCTCGACGCGTCGCTCCCGCCCGGTCTGGACGTCGTCGACGCGGTCGAGGTCCGCACCCCGAACCTCGCCGACCGGCTGCAGGCGTCCGTCTGGCGGATCAGGCTGGACGGCGTCCCCCCGGAGGAGGCGGCGAGGGCCGCCGCGGCGTTCCTCGCCGAGGAGTCCGTGGAGGTGGAGCGGCTCACCAAGAACGGGGTCCGCGTCTTCGACACGCGCGGCGCCGTGGCCTCCCTGGAGGTGGCCGACGCGCGGTCCGGGGACGGTGCCCACGGGGGTGCCGACGGTGGCGCCGATGTTCGGCCGGGCCGGGCCTGTGCGATACTGCGGCTGGTAGTGCGGCACGCCACACCCGCCGTACGACCTGACGACGTCCTGTCCGGTCTCCGTGCGACGGCCGACCTGGCGCCGCCGGTCCCCGCAGAGGTGACCAGGCTGGCGCAGGGGCCGCTCGACGAGGAGTCCGGCACGGTGACCGACCCGCTGGCGGCCGACCGCGCCGCAGCCTCGGCCGTCCCACCCGCGACCGCCGGGCCGCGCGCCACCGCGACCGCCTAGCGCCGGCCCCGCCGCTCAGCCGAGTGCGCGAGCGTCGTCGAACGAGGGACCAGCCCTCCTGCCCCGCCACCGGGGCGGGAGGCCCACCCCGCACCCGCACCGGGTGCGGGAACCCTCCCCCCGCCGCGCGGCCCAGAGCCCGCAGGGCGCGGGGAGTGGTCCCGGCCCCAGGGAGCCACCCGGGGTTGGGGACCGTGCACTTTGAGAAGACTGGTCAGACCAGAAGACTTTCGGCCTCCCGCCCAGGCGGGGCGCCGAGCGAGACAACGAGCCCCCGTGCGGCCCCGCGCCCGCGCGGCGGCGCCGAGCGACCGCCGAGCGTACGACCCGGCGGCACCGGCGCCCCGCCGTGCCCGGCCCGGAGCCCGGGGGCCTGACGGGAGATACGCCCGCATGCTCGAGAACAACGAGCCGCAGAACGCGGCGCTGGACGGCACCGCCGGCGGCACCGCGTCGGCGGCCTCCGAGGAGGCCGCCGTGAGAAACGCGACCGCGCCCGAGGAGGGCGCCGCGGCTCCGCGACGCCGCCGCCGTGCCGTGTCGCGCCCGGCCGGACCGCCGCAGGGCCCCGAGGCCCCGGCCGCCGAGCAGGCCCCGGCCGCGGAGCCGCAGCCGGCCGCCGCCGAGCCGCAGGCCGCCGAGCCGCAGGCCGGGGCCGCGGTGGCGGAGGAGGCTGC
>NZ_JBIAWP010000014.1:29025-137335 GCF_042895785.1 Streptomyces sp. NPDC001380
TGCTCCGGAGAAGCCGAAGCGCGTCCGCCGTACCCGCAAGAAGGCCGAGACCGCGCCCGAGCCGGCCGCCGAGCAGGCCCCGGCCGCGGAGCCGCAGCCGGCCGCCGCCGAGCCGCAGGCCGCCGAGTCGCAGGCCGGGGCCGCGGTGGCGGAGGAGGCTGCTCCGGAGAAGCCGAAGCGCGTCCGCCGTACCCGCAAGAAGGCCGAGACCGCGCCCGAGCCGGCCGCCGAGCAGGCCCCGGCCGCGGAGCCGCAGGCCGAGGCGCCCGCCGCCCCGCAGCCGGCCGCCGCCGAGCCGCAGGCCGAGGAGGAGCCGGAGGAGGCCGCGCAGCCCGAGCCCGCCGTCGAGCTGGAGCCCGAGCCCGCCCCGCGGCCGCGCCGCCGCGTCGTCCGCCCGCCGACGGCCGTCTTCCAGCCCCCGGTCTTCCAGGAGCCCGCCGCCCCCGTCGCCCCCGCCGCCCCGGTCCGCCGCCGGGACGAGGAGGAGGAGACCGCCGAGGAGTCCGAGCTGGGCGGCCGCCGCCGTCGCCGCCGCCGCGCCGCGGCCCCGGCCGGTCCCGCCTTCGCCGAGGAGGCCCGCGCCGAGCTGCCCGCCGAGGCCCGCGTCGAACCGCCCGCCGAGGAGGAGCCCGCCGAGGAGGAGGCCGAGGACCGCGAGGCGGAGTACGGCGAGGACGAGGGCCGCCCCTCGCGCCGCCGCCGCCGCGGCGGACGCCGCCGCCGTCGCGGGGACGCCGAGGACCGCGTCGACGAGGACCGCGACGAGTCCGAGGAGGAGTCCGGCGAGGAGGCCTCCGCGGAGGGCGACGACGAGGAGGAGGACGAGCTGGCCGCCGGCCTGGCGTCCTCGCGTCGTCGCCGCCGTCGCCGCCGCCGCGGCGGCGACACCGGCGCCGACCTGGAGGACGTGGGCTCCGACGCCCCGGAGCGCACCGTGGTCAAGGTGCGCGAGCCGCGCAAGAAGGCCTCGCACGAGCCGTCCTTCGACCCGGACGAGGTGCAGTCCATCAAGGGCTCCACGCGTCTGGAGGCCAAGAAGCAGCGCCGCCGCGAGGGCCGCGAGCTGGGCCGCCGCCGGGTGCCGATCATCACCGAGGCCGAGTTCCTGGCCCGCCGCGAGTCCGTGGAGCGGGTGATGGTCGTCCGGCAGAACGGCGAGCGCACCCAGATCGGCGTGCTCGAGGACGGTGTGCTCGTCGAGCACTACGTCAACAAGGAGCAGGCCACCAGCTACGTCGGCAACGTCTACCTGGGCCGGGTCCAGAACGTCCTGCCGTCGATGGAGGCCGCCTTCGTCGACATCGGCAAGGGCCGCAACGCCGTGCTGTACGCGGGCGAGGTCAACTTCGGCGCGCTCGGCCACGGCGGCCCGCGGCGCATCGAGTCGGTGCTCAAGTCCGGCCAGCCGGTGCTGGTGCAGGTCACCAAGGACCCGATCGGCCACAAGGGCGCCCGGCTGACCAGCCAGGTCTCCCTCCCGGGCCGGTACCTGGTGTACGTGCCCGAGGGCTCGATGACCGGCATCAGCCGCAAGCTGCCCGACACCGAGCGCACCCGGCTGAAGCAGATCCTCAAGAGGATCGTCCCCGACGACGCGGGCGTCATCGTGCGCACCGCCGCCGAGGGCGCCAGCGAGGAGGAGCTGACCCGAGACGTGCAGCGGCTCCAGGCGCAGTGGGAGGAGATCCAGAAGAAGTCCTCCTCCGGCAACGCCCCGTCGCTGCTCTACGGCGAGCCGGACATGACCGTCCGGGTGGTCCGCGACATCTTCAACGAGGACTTCACGAAGGTCATCGTCCAGGGCGGCGACGCCTGGTCCACCATCCACGAGTACGTCAGCCACGTCGCCCCCGACCTGGCCGACCGCCTCCAGCGATGGACCTCGGACGTGGACGTCTTCGCCACGTACCGGATCGACGAGCAGCTGATGAAGGCGCTGGACCGGAAGGTCTGGCTGCCCAGCGGCGGCTCGCTGGTGATCGACCGCACCGAGGCCATGGTCGTGGTCGACGTCAACACCGGGAAGTTCACCGGCCAGGGCGGCAACCTCGAGGAGACCGTCACCCGGAACAACCTGGAGGCGGCCGAGGAGATCGTCCGCCAGCTGCGGCTGCGCGACCTCGGCGGCATCATCGTCATCGACTTCATCGACATGGTCCTGGAGTCCAACCGCGACCTGGTGCTGCGGCGCCTGCTGGAGTGCCTGGGCCGCGACCGTACCAAGCACCAGGTCGCCGAGGTCACCTCGCTGGGCCTGGTGCAGATGACCCGCAAGCGGGTCGGCCAGGGCCTGCTGGAGTCGTTCTCGGAGCAGTGCGTGCACTGCAACGGCCGCGGCGTCATCGTCCACATGGACCAGCCCTCCACCGCCGGCAACGGCTCCGGCGGTGCGGCCGGCAGCAAGCGCCGCCGGCGCGGCAAGGGCGGCGTCGCCGCCGAGCAGCTCCACGAGCACGAGCACGAGCACGAGCACGAGGAGGAGCTGGAGGCGGAGGAGGAGGCCCCCGAGGCGCCCGCCGCCGAGGTCGAGGTGGCCGAGCCCGTCGCCGTCGCCGAGCCCGTGGCCGAGCCGGCGGTCGCGGCGCCCGCCGAGGCCCCCGCCGCCGAGGCCGCGCCCGAGCCCGCCGCGGCGGAGCCGGAGGCGGCGCCCGTCAGCCTGGTGGAGCTGCCCGCCGCGGCGGCCCCCGGCGGCCGCACCCGGCGCCGGGCGGTCCGCAAGGCCACCGCGCCCGCCGGTCCGCCGGTGGAGGCGGAGGCCGCGGTGCTGGTGCTGCCGGCGCGTCCTGCGGAGGCCGGGCCGGACGGGGCCGTCCCGGCCCCCGCCGCCGAGGTCCCGACCGCCGAGGTCACCGCCGCCGAGGCCCCCGCGGTCTCCGGCGCCCCCGCCGAGGCGGAGGCCCCGGCCGAGGCGGAGGCCGAGGCGGAGGCGCCGCGCAAGCGGGCCGCCCGCAAGACGGCCGCGAAGAAGACCACGGCGGCCAAGAAGACGGCGGCGGCCAAGAAGACCACCGCCACCCGCAAGACCGCCGCCAAGCGGACCACGGCCGCCAAGAAGGCCGCCGCCCCGGCGGAGGGCGGGTCCCCCGCCCCGGCCGAGGCGACCGCCCCGGCGGCCGAGTAGCGGCCCTCCGGCGGCCGCGCCGGACGGCACCGGGCCTCCCCGCGACACTCGCGGGGAGGCCCGGTTTGCTCCCTGGTGGGCCGGTCCGTATTCTTGACCCTCGGCGTGTCTGCGCCATGCTCCCGAGCAACCCACCTCCCGGGGTCCCCCCGGGGGAGGCCTCCTGTGTACTCGCCAGGAAGGCTGGCGTCGGGAGTTCCGACCGAGTAGCAGAAAGCAGGTACCGCGTGTACGCGATCGTTCGCGCCGGCGGCCGCCAGCACAAGGTCGCCGTCGGCGACGTGCTGGAGATCGACCGTGTCGATGTCAAGCCCGGTGACTCGGTCGAGCTCTCGACCATTCTGGTCGTCGACGGCGACACCGTGACCAGCGACCCGTCGGTCCTGGGCGGCGTCAAGGTCCACGCCGAGGTCGTCGACCACACCAAGGGTGACAAGATCACCATCCTGAAGTACAAGAACAAGACCGGTTACCGCAAGCGCATGGGCCACCGCCAGCAGCACACGGCCGTGCGCGTCACCGGCATCGACTCCGCGAAGTAAGGGGCAGGGAGACATGGCACACAAGAAGGGCGCAAGCTCCACCCGCAACGGCCGCGACTCCAACGCCCAGCGCCTCGGCGTGAAGCGCTTCGGCGGCCAGGTCGTCAACGCCGGCGAGATCATCGTCCGCCAGCGCGGCACCCACTTCCACCCGGGTGCCAACGTCGGCCGCGGCGGCGACGACACGCTGTTCGCACTGACCGCCGGCGCCGTCGAGTTCGGCAACCGCCGCGGCCGCCGCGTCGTCAACATCGTCGCCGTCGCCGAGTGACCCTGGCGACAGCCTGACGCAGCACCAGCGACATCACGAGGGGTGGACCGGAATGCCCGGTCCACCCCTTCTGTTTCACCCCGCAATGACCCATCCCTGGAGGCACATCCCATGACCACCTTCGTGGACCGCGTCGAGCTGCACGTCGCCGCGGGTAACGGAGGCCACGGCTGCGCCTCCGTCCACCGGGAGAAGTTCAAGCCGCTGGGCGGCCCCGACGGCGGCAACGGCGGCCGCGGCGGCGACGTCGTCCTCGTGGTCGACCCCGACGTCACCACGCTGCTCGACTACCACCACTCGCCGCACCGCAAGGCCACCAACGGCAGGCCCGGCGCCGGCGCCAACCGCTCCGGCGCCGACGGCCAGGACCTGGTCCTGCCCGTGCCGGACGGCACCGTGGTGATGGACGCCCACGGCGAGGTGCTGGCCGACCTGGTCGGCGCCGGCACCAGCTACGTCGCGGCCGCCGGCGGCCGCGGCGGCCTCGGCAACGCCGCCCTCGCCTCCGCCCGCCGCAAGGCCCCCGGCTTCGCGCTGCTCGGCGAGCCCGGCGACGTCCTCGACATCGTCCTGGAGCTCAAGACCGTCGCCGACGTGGCCCTCGTCGGCTACCCCAGCGCCGGCAAGTCGTCGCTGATCTCGGTGCTCTCCGCCGCCAAGCCGAAGATCGCCGACTACCCTTTCACCACCCTGGTCCCCAACCTGGGCGTGGTCACCGCCGGCGAGGTCGTCTACACCGTCGCCGACGTCCCCGGCCTGATCCCCGGTGCCAGCGAGGGCCGCGGCCTCGGCCTGGAGTTCCTGCGCCACGTCGAGCGCTGCTCCGCCCTGGTGCACGTCCTGGACTGCGCCACCCTGGAGCCCGGCCGCGACCCGCTCTCCGACCTGGAGACCATCGAGGCCGAGCTCGCCGCGTACGGCGGCCTGGAGGACCGGCCCCGGCTGGTCGCCCTCAACAAGACCGACGTGCCCGACGGCCAGGACCTCGCCGACATCGTCCGTGCCGACCTGGAGGCCCGCGGCCTGCGCGTCTTCGAGGTCTCCGCCGCCTCCCGCAAGGGCCTGCGCGAGCTCTCCTTCGCCATGGCCGGCCTTGTCGCCGAGGCCCGGGCCGCCAAGCCGGTCCAGGAGGCCACCCGCATCGTGCTGCGGCCCAAGGCCGTGGACGACGCCGGGTTCACCGTCACCGTCGAGGACGGCTTCTTCCGGGTGCGCGGCGCCAAGCCCGAGCGCTGGGTCCGCCAGACCGACTTCGCCAACGACGAGGCCGTCGGCTACCTCGCCGACCGCCTGGCCCGCCTCGGCGTCGAGGAGCAGCTGTGGAAGGCCGGCGCCAAGGAGGGCGCCGAGGTCGTCATCGGCCCCGACGAGAACGCCGTCGTCTTCGACTGGGAGCCCACCATGGCCGCCGGCGCGGAGATGCTCGGCCGCCGCGGCGAGGACCACCGCCTCCAGACCCAGCGTCCCGCCGTGGACCGGCGCCGCAACCGCGCCCGCGACGAGGTCGATGCCGAGTACGCGGCCTTCGACCCGCTGTCCAGCGGCCGCGCCGCCGAGGACGACGAGGACGTCTGACCTGCACCACCGTGCGCCCCCGGCGCCCGTCCGAGGCGTGAAATGCCGGACGGGCGCCGGGGGCGCATCGCGTAGATTGCGGGAGGCGGGCGCCGCACGGTGCGTCCGCGGCCGGGTGCGGCGCGACCGGACGCCCGGCGGCCGGACCCCGGCGGCACGGAGCCGGGCGGCCGGACACCGGGCGGCGGGGCGCACCGCCGCACGTCCGGCACGGACGGGCGCGATCTGCACGGGAGATGAGGGCGTGGCGGTGGCCGCAGCGGGAGCCGGGGACGGGAACACCGGCGGGAACGACGGCGGGGGACTGCGGGAGGACGTCCTGCGGGCGCGGCGGATCGTGGTGAAGGTGGGGTCGTCCTCGCTCACCACCGCCTCCGGCGGCCTGGACGCCGACCGGGTCGACGCCCTCGTCGACGTGCTCGCCCGGGTGCGCGCCCCCCGCAGCGGCGACGAGCCGCCCACCGAGGTCGTCCTCGTCTCCTCCGGCGCCATCGCCGCCGGCCTCGCCCCGCTCGGCCTCGGGGCCCGTCCGGGCGACCTGGCCCGGCAGCAGGCCGCCGCCAGCGTCGGCCAGGGCCTGCTGGTGGCCCGCTACACCGCCTCCTTCGCCCGCTACGGGATCCGGGTGGGCCAGGTGCTCCTCACCGCCGAGGACGCCGGCCGGCGCGCCCACTACCGCAACGCCTACCGCACCCTGGAGCAGCTGCTGGCGATGGGCGCGGTCCCGGTCGTCAACGAGAACGACACCGTCGCCACCGCCGAGATCCGGTTCGGCGACAACGATCGGCTGGCGGCCCTGGTCGCCCACCTGGTCCGCGCCGACCTGCTCGTCCTCCTCTCCGACGTGGACGGCCTGTACGACGGCGACCCGGCCCGGCCCGGCACCCGCCGCATCGCCGAGGTGCGCGGCCCCCACGACCTGGAGGGCGTCGAGATCGGCAGCGCCGGCAGGGCGGGCGTGGGCACCGGCGGCATGGTCACCAAGGTGGAGGCCGCCCGGATCGCCACCGGCGCGGGCATCCCCGTGGTCCTCACCGCGGCCAGCCGGGCCGCCGACGCCCTCGCCGGGCGCCCCACCGGCACCCTCTTCCACCGCACCGGCCGCCGTGCCGCCGACCGCCTCCTGTGGCTGGCGCACGCCAGCAGCCCGCGGGGGGCGCTCAGCCTGGACCCGGGCGCCGTCGACGCGGTGGTCCAGCGCCGCAAGTCGCTGCTGCCCGCGGGCCTGACGGGCGTCCGCGGGGACTTCAGCGCGGGCGACCCCGTGGACCTTCTTGACGAAAACGGCCACATCGTCGCCCGCGGACTGGTCAACTTTGATGCGAGGGAGTTGCCCCACCTGCTGGGCCGGTCCACCCACGACCTGGCCCGGGAGCTGGGTCCCGCGTACGAGCGCGAGGTCGTCCACCGCGACGACCTGGTGGTGCTGCGCGGCTGAGGCGCGGCGGGAGCAGGGGTGTGAGCGGGCCCGGAGGCGGTCGGGCCCGGCGACGACAGCGCCGGACAGGAGGCCCCCGGTGGGACGCAGGCGTCAGGAAGCGCTGTCCGGAGGACCGGTGGAGCGGCCCCTGACCGGCATCGACGGAGGCCGTGCCCTGAGACCCGCACCCGGGCGGGGCCCCGCGCCCGCCCCCGGGACCGTGCCCGCGCAGGGGCAGGGGGCCGCCGCGGCCGCCTCCGAGCAGGGGCGGCTCTGGCACGTCGTCCTCAGCGTCGCCGGCCGCAGCACGCCGCTGCCCGAGCTGCGCAGCGGCCTGGAGCGGCTCGTCCAGGACCACCCCTTCCTGCTCACCGCCCGCTACGCGGCCGACCACGCCGAGGTCCGCTACTGGGAGCAGGCCCGCGACCTCCACGACGCGGCGGCGATCGCGCTGCGGCTCTGGGGCGAGCACCGGGCCACCGCCGGGCTGCCGGCCTGGGAGATCGTGGGCCTGGAGGTCGTGGACCGCGAGACGTACCTCACGCGCGCCGCACAGGGGCACGGCGGCCCCCCGGCCCCCGTGGGCGGCGTCCACCCGTACTGAGCGGACGCCCGTCCCGGGCGCCCGACGGGCCCGGTCCGTCCGGCCCGGCAGGCCCGGCCGTCCGTTCGCCCGGCCCGCCGCTCCCCGCCCGCCCCGTCCGCAGGGCGACCCGCCGTCTCAGCGGGTGGAAAGAACCGTGGACCGCGCCGCCCGGCTCAGTACCCTTCGGTCATGACCAGCACTGACGCCCACGCCGCAGAGTCGCCCGTCCTCGCCGCCGCGCGCCGCGCCCGGGAGGCGGCCGCCGCGCTCGCCCCGGTCCCGCGCGCGGCCAAGGACGCCGCGCTGCTCGCGATCGCGGACGCGCTGGAGGCCCGCACCCCGGAGATCACCGCCGCCAACGCCGAGGACGTCGCCCGCGCCCGGGAGGCGGGCACCCCCGACTCCATGGTCGACCGGCTCACCCTCACCGCCGAGCGGGTGGCCGCCATCGCCTCCGACGTCCGCGACGTGGCGGGCCTGACCGACCCGGTCGGCGAGGTCGTCCGCGGCTACACGCTCCCCAACGGCCTGGACGTCCGCCAGGTGCGGGTGCCGCTCGGTGTGGTCGGCATCATCTACGAGGCCCGTCCCAACGTGACGGCCGACGCTGCCGCCCTCTGCCTGAAGTCCGGCAACGCCGTGCTGCTGCGCGGCTCCTCCTCCGCCTACCGCTCCAACACGAAGCTGGTGGAGGTGCTGCGCGACGCGGTGGCCTCGGCCGGCCTGCCCGCCGACGCCGTGCAGCTGGTGCCGGGGGAGGGCCGCGACTCGGTCAAGGAGCTGATGCGGGCCCGCGGCCTGGTCGACGTGCTGATCCCGCGCGGCGGCGCCTCGCTGATCCGCACCGTGGTGGAGGAGTCCACCGTCCCCGTCATCGAGACCGGGACCGGCAACTGCCACGTCTACGTGGACGCCGGCGCCGACCTCTCCATGGCCGTGGACGTCCTGCTCAACTCCAAGGCGCAGCGGGTCAGCGTCTGCAACAGCGCGGAGACGCTGCTGGTGCACCGGGACGCCGCCCCCGCCTTCCTGCCGCTCGCGCTGGACGCCCTCGCCGAGGCCGGGGTGACCGTGCACGGCGACCCGGCGGTGGTCGAGGCCGCGCGGGCGCACGGCGGTCCGGCGGTGGTCGTCCCGGCCACGGACGAGGACTGGGAGACCGAGTACCTGTCGTACGACATCGCCGCCGCCGTGGTCGACTCGCTCGACGACGCGGTGGCCCACATCCGCCGCTGGTCCTCCGGCCACACCGAGGCGATCGTGACCGGCTCGCAGGCCGCGGCCCGGCGCTTCACCCGTCTGGTCGACTCCACCACGGTCGCCGTCAACGCCTCCACCCGCTTCACCGACGGCGGCCAGTTCGGCTTCGGCGCGGAGATCGGCATCTCCACGCAGAAGCTCCACGCCCGCGGCCCGATGGGCCTGCCGGAGCTGACGTCGACGAAGTACATCCTCACCGGCGACGGCCACGTCCGTCCCTGACGGGCGGCGGGGCACCCGCACCCCGGGCCGCCCCTCCGGCGGTCTTCCGGCCGGTTCCCCCCCCCGGGCGGTCCCTTCCGGCAGCCGGAGGGACCGCCCGGGGCGGCGCACGGGGGCGGCCCGCGGCCGTACGGGGGCGGCGCGGAGGCGGGTCCGGGGGCGGACGCGGTGCCCGTGCGCCGGTCCGCGCGGGCGCACCGCTGCGGGATCCGGCCGGGTCGGAGGGGCTTTGGGACGAGCCACAGACAAACGGCCCCGGCGGTAATACGCTGAGTCCGTGCCCGAGGATGTGGGGGATTCGCCGTACCCGGACGGCGCCGACCACGGCGGTGCGGACGACGCGTTCGCAGCCGTGGTCTTCGACGAGGCCTTCGTCCGGGCCGCCACCGTGCACGAGCCCTCCGCCCACGAGCGGATGCTCGCCGCCGTCGAGGCCCGGCTGGAGCTGGAGGCCACCGGCGCCGGCCGCGCGTACGGCGGCGCCGACGACCCCCGCGACCCGGCCGACGACGGCCTGCCGGAGGAACTGCGCCCGTACCGGGGCGACGAGGACGACCTCGACTGGCCCGGCCCCGCGGTGCACCGCAGCCGCCTCTCCGGCCGCCGCGCCCCCGGCCCGCGCGGGCGCCGCGCCTCCGCCCACGCCCGCTGGCACCGGCCGGTGGCCTGGTTCCTCGCCGTGGTCATGGGACTCGGGGTGGTCGCCGTCGCCGTCGCGGCCGTCTACCGGGGCACCACCGGGCCCGCCACGCCCGCACCGTCGCGCCCCGACAGCGGCAGCTTCGGCAGCCCGGCCGCCGACGTGCCCCGTCCCCCCGTGGTCAGCGCCCCCTCGGCCGCCTCCGGCGGCTGACCGCCGGCACGCCCGGCTGCGTGCGCGGCCCGGTGCTCCGGCCCGCGGCCCCGTCCTTCCGCCGTCCTCCTGCCGTCCTCTCTCTCCTCGTCGTCCCGCCGTCCCGTCGGCCGTCCGGGAGCCGCCCGGCGTACGGCCGGACAACGGCCCGGGAACGCCGCCCTGCACCCCGACTGCCGTGTCCCGCAAGGGACTTCGGTGATTCCGTGTCAGAACGTGACCGGACCGGCATCGTTCGCAGACGCCCGGGAGACTTACCCTTGGGGGCATGGGTGGCCGGGAGGAGCCTCCGGAGGGCGCGCCCGAGGGCGCTCCCGGCGGGGATGACGAGTTCCGATCCGTCGTGTTCGACGAGTCGTTCGTCCGCGCTGCCCGGATCCGCGAGCTGTCGGCCCGGGAGCGCCTGGGCTTCGCCGACCGCAGGCCGTCCGGCCGCGGCCCCCGGTCGGCCGCGCTGCTGCCCCGGCAGGCGTTCGCGCTGATGCTGCTGATAGCGGTCGCGTTCGCGGCCGCCGTCTACATGGGCGTCCGCCACCCCTACCGCCAGCCCGAGCGGAGCCGGACCCTCCTGACGACGACGGTGGTCCCGCTGGCGCCGCGCTCGGCGCCCCGGGCGGCGGGCGGCAGCACGACCGACGGCCCCTTCGCCCGCTTCGACCGGCGCACGGACGGCGCGGGCTTCGCCGACGGCATGGTCGGCCTCACCCTGCCGGCCCCCACGGCGACCAAGCGGTTCCCGGAGGAGCAGGTCACCCGCGCCCTGGCGGCCGTGCAGCAGTTCCTCTTCGCCTCCTCGCTGGACTCCAAGGTCCTGGTGGAGGGCGGGACGGGCGCCGTCCGCGACCTGCTGGTGCCGGCGCAGCGCGCCCAGTTCGACGACAGCGTCGGCAACCCGAGGGACGACCTGCACCACGCGGCGACCGGCTGGATGGTGCGCTTCGACCCCGCGCAGGTCACGCTCGCGGTCTCCAAGGTGAAGGTCACCGGGACCATGTCCTTCCGCGACGCCGACGACGACACCCTCGAGGTGCTCACCGACCACACCTTCGTCTACGCCCTGCAGGCGGCGCCGCGCACCGGTCCGTCCTCCCCGGCGGACGGCACCGCCGCATCCGTGCCCGGTCCTGCGGGGCCGACCGTCCTCGGGCCGACCGCCTCCGGGCCGACCGCCTCCGGGTCGCCCGCCTCGGGGCCGACCGCGGCTCCCGCCGCCCCGGGCGGCACCGCCACCGCCCTCCCGGGCGGTACGGCACCGGGTCAGGGGCCGTCGGCCGCGGGGTCGCCGGCTTCCGGTTCCCCCGTCTCCGGTTCCCCCGTCTCCGGTTCCCCCGTCTCCGGTTCCCCCGTCTCCGGGTCGCCGTCGGCCACCCCCACGACGGTGTTCGACCCCGACCAGCTCTCCGTGCCCGGTGCGCCGGTGACCCTCTTCACCGTCCGCCGCGAGCTGCGCTTCCGCTTCGACCGCGACGACATCGCGGCCTCCCAGGTGCGGCTGGTCGACTCCGTGGTCCAGGCCGGGCCGATGGCGTGCGACGCGGACACCAGCCGCTACCTGCGCCCCGTCCTGGCCGGGCAGCCCGCCGCGGGCGCCGCCGCCGGCCCGGCCGCCGGGATCGACCCGCTGGACCGCCTGCACCGCCCCGCCTGGCAGGTGTGCGGGGTCCTCGGCGGGCCCATGGCCGATCTGGCCGCCGCCGGCTGAGCCACTCCACTCCGGCCGCGGGGGCGCCCGGCCCGGGAACGGGCGGGCGCGCCCCCGCGGCCGGCGCTCAGCTGCCGCCGGAGCCGGAGCCGGAGCCCCTGCCCTCCGCGGCGCCGTCCGCCCCGGAGCCGTCCGTCCCCGCGCCGCGCGCCCCGGAGCCGCTGAAGACGTCGCGGATCCTGCCGCCCACGTCCCCCGCGCCCCCGGTGATGTCGCGGATCAGGCCCATCAGCGGGTCCTTGCTCTCCTTGACCGACCGGGCGTACGACTCGGCGGTCGCCCGCCACTGCTCGCCCACGGAGGTGTCCGGGTCGTCGGCGCGCCGCGGGTAGGCCCCGGCCATGATCGACCGGTACTCCTCGCTCTCCGCCCACTTCTTCAGCCGGGCCACCCGGACCGTCGCGAAGGGGTGGCTCTGCGGCAGCAGCTGGAGCAGCTTGAGTACGCCGTCGCGCAGGTCCCCGGCGCGCTCGTACTCCTCCGCCTGCTCGATGAACGCGTCCACGTTCATCTCCGCCAGGTGGTGGCCGCCCGCCAGCTTCATCAGCCCGCGCATGGACGCCTGGAGGTCCTGGCCGACCAGCAGCCCGGCCCGGTCGCAGGAGATCTCCGACTTGCGGAACCACTCCTTGAGCGCCGTGATGAGCGCCGTGATCGCGATGTTGCCGAGCGGCAGCCAGGCGATCCGGGCGGCGATGCCGGTCAGGATCAGCAGCATCGTCCGGTAGACGGCGTGGCCGGACATCGCGTGCCCCACCTCGTGGCCGACGACCGCCCGCAGCTCCTCCTCGTCGAGCATCTCCACCAGGCCGGTGGTCACCACGAGGACCGGCGTCTCCATGCCGATGCACATGGCGTTGGGCCGGGGGTCCTGGGTGACGTAGAGCTCCGGGACCTTCTCCAGGTCCAGGATGTACGCGGCGTCGCGCACCATGTCGTGGATGTGCGGGAACTGCCGCTCCGAGGCCCTGACCGCCGTCGCCAGGAACATCAGCCGCACGCTGCGCTCGGACACCAGCCCGGCGAGCTTCTTCAGCACGTCGTCGAACCCGGAGAGCTTCCGCAGGGCCACCAGGGCCGAGCGGTCGGCCGGGTGCTCCCAGGCCCGGGTCGAGATGCCGGGGAACCTCTTGCGCGCCCGGTCGGGCACGCCGCTGCCGCGGGTGGGGTCGGTCATGTCGTGAGTACCTCCTGCGCGGCGCGGTTCCCCGTGAGGTACGGGCCCCCCGCCGTCCGCCTCGTCCGTCGCCTGCTCGTACTCGTCCCCGCCGGCCACCCTACGGCGCCGGGGGTCGCCCCGTCGCCCCTGTCGGCGGGGCGGGGCGGGGCCGCTGTCCGGTACGCCCCGGTCTACGCTGGGCAGTGCACCCCGACCGAGGAGCCCTGACCATGCCGCCCGTGCCGTCCGAGAGCCTGACCGTACTCGCCAGCCCCATCTCCGGGGAGGGTGGACCGGGCCTCTTCCTGCGCATCGTGCTGATCGCCGCCGTGGTCGGCGTCGTCCTGCTGGCCTGGGCCATCGCCAAGGCCGGCCGCGACAACGACCGGTGAGCGGCTGCCGGTCGGCCGCCTGACGGCCGCTGACCTGCCGCCGCCGCCGTCGGCCGCGGCCCGGCCCACCGGCCGGGACCGGTGCCCCGCACACCGGCTGAGACGCGCGGAGCCGCCGCGCGGTTGCGCGGGCCCCACCCGTACCATGAGCACGCATCCGCCCTCCGAGCCGAGAAGGTCCAGCAGACGATGACCACTGCCGCAGCCCACGCCCTGAGCCTGCTCGCCGAGGGCGGCAACCACGACAGCCTCAACCCCGCGCTCACCGGGGGCGGCGCCCTGCTGGCCCTCCTGGTCCTGCTCTTCATCACCACCCGCTTCAACCGCGACCGCTGAGCCGCGGTCCGGCCGTCCGACGCCGGACGCCGACCCCGGCCGACCGGCCCTCCGCCCGACGGGCGGAGGGCCGGTTCCGCATCCGGGCGCATCCCGTAAGGTGAGGCGGCATGGAACAGCAGGCCGAGGACGGCGGTGCGCCGGTGAAGCGGCGCATCGGCGTGATGGGCGGAACCTTCGACCCGATCCACCACGGGCACCTGGTGGCCGCCAGCGAGGTGGCCAGCCTGTTCGCACTGGACGAGGTGGTCTTCGTGCCCACCGGCCAGCCCTGGCAGAAGAGCGACCGGGCGGTCTCCCCGGCCGAGGACCGCTACCTGATGACGGTCATCGCCACCGCCTCCAACCCGCAGTTCTCGGTCAGCCGGATCGACATCGACCGCGAGGGCCCCACCTACACCGTGGACACCCTGCGCGACCTGCGGGCCGAGCACCCGGACGCCGACCTCTTCTTCATCACCGGCGCGGACGCCCTGGACCAGATCCTGTCCTGGCGGAACGCCGAGGAGATGTTCGGCCTCGCACATTTCATCGGAGTCACCCGTCCGGGGCACACTTTGACGAACCCCGGACTGCCCGAGGGCGGGGTGTCCCTGGTCGAGGTGCCGGCACTGGCCATCTCCTCCTCGGACTGCCGCTCGCGGGTCGCCCGCGGGGAGCCGGTCTGGTACCTGGTCCCCGACGGCGTTGTCCGGTACATCGACAAGCGCAGGCTCTACCACCGCAGGGGCGGCCAGACCGCCAGCGGCGGCTGACGGCCGGCACAGAGGCAATCGGAAGACCTTGAGGGGCGGCGTGACCGGATCGGCAGACCGCAGGGGACCGGGGGGCGACGACTGGTCCGGGGGGCGCTACGTGCCCGCGGACCGGCAGGACCGGGAGGGCTGGGACGACCCCGGCGACTGGTCGCCGCCCGGCGCCCCCGGCGGCCCGGCGCCGTACCGGCAGGACGGCCGGGGCGCCGGTCCGTACGCCGCCGACCCCTACGGCGGGCAGGGCGGCGGTCCGTACGGCGCGGACCCGTACGGCGGGCAGGGCGGCTACGCCCCGCAGCAGCCCCCGCAGCAGCCCGGCCAGGGGGGCGGGTACGGCGACGGGTACGGCACCGGCCGGTACCCGGCCGTGGACCCCTACGGCGGGCAGGGCGGCTACGCCCCGCAGCAGCCCCCGCAGCAGCCCGGCCAGGGGGGCGGGTACGGCGACGGGTACGGCACCGGCCGGTACCCGGCCGTGGACCCCTACGGCGGGCAGGGCGGCTACGCCCCGCAGCAGCCCCCGCAGCAGCCCGGTCACGACGGCCGCCACGGCGACGGGTACGGCACCGGCCAGTACCCGGTCGTCGGCCCCGCGGCGGCGCAGGCCCCCCAGGACGCCCGGCAGGCCGCCACCGCCGCCGCCCCGCCGCGGCAGCGCACCGCCCAGGCCCCCCGGCGGCCCGGCGCCCGGCCGGGCACCGCGCCCGGCCCCGGTGCCGCCCCCGGCTCCTCCTACGACGGCGAGGAGTTCACCTTCGTCGACGACGAGGAGGAGTCCGAGGACGTCATCGACTGGCTGAAGTTCGCCGAGACCCGCACCGAGCGCCGCGACGAGCGCAAGCGCCGCGGCCGCAACCGCGTCGTCGCCCTGGTCGTCGCGCTCGCCCTGGTCGCGCTGGGCGCCGCCGGCTACCTCTGGAAGTCCGGCGTGCTCGGGGGGCAGGCCGCCGACGGCGGGCCGGCCGGCAAGCGCGAGGTGATCGCCCTCCACCTGCACGACCTCAAGGGGCGGACCACCACCGCCCTCCTGGTCGACGACCCGGCCGGGGACAAGGGCACCGCCCTCCTCCTCCCCGGCGCCCTGCTGCTCCCCGACGACGGCGGCGGCTCCGGCTCCACCACCCTCGGCGCCTCCCTGGCCGCCCAGGGCGCCGGCGGCACCCAGGACGCCCTCGCCACCACCCTCGGCGCCCCCGTGGCCGGCACCTGGCGGCTGGACACCCCCTACCTGCAGATCCTGGTGGACCAGCTCGGCGGCATCACGGCCGACGTCGACGCCCCCGTCACCCAGAACGGGAAGACCCTGGTGCAGGCCGGCCCGTCCCGCAGCCTCAACGGCCAGGCCGCCGTCGCCTACGCCACCCTCCTCGCCCCCGGGGAGCGGCCCGCCGCGCAGCTCGCCCGCTTCGGCAAGGTGCTGGCCGCCGTCGTCAAGGCCATGCCCGCCGACTCCTCCGCCGCCACCGACGTGGTCAAGCGGATGAACGCGGTGATGGACCCGTCCCTCTCCGAGAAGCAGCTCGGCGCGTCCCTCGCCGCGCTCTCCGCGCACGCCGCGAAGGACCGGTTCGCCGTCCGCACCCTCCCGGTCAAGGCCGACGGGACCGTCGACGAGGCCACCGCCGGGGCGCTGGTCAAGGAGGTCCTGGGCGGCACCGTCCACAACGCCGACCGCGGCTCCGGACCGGCCAGGGTGGCCGTCCAGGACGCCACCGGCGTCCGCGGCCGCGCGGCCGACGCGCAGGTCCAGGTGGTCAACGGCGGCTACACCTTCGTGCCGCCGGTCGGCAGGGCCGCCGCCACCGCCGCCCGCACCGAGATCCGCTACACCGACGACGCCCGTGCCGGGGACGCCAGGCAGCTGGCGCTCACCCTGGACGTGCCCGCCACCTCGGTGAAGAAGGCCCCCGGCGGCCAGACGGCGGACATCCTGGTGGTGCTCGGCCAGGACTACAAGGGCAGGCCGAAGGCCCCGCAGTAGCCCGGCGGCGGGGAGGGGCCGGTACGGACACCGGCCCCTCCCCGCGCCGTGAGATCCTGGGAGGCGCATTCACCTCCTACCGAAAGCAGATCGTGACCGCTACCGACCGGGCCACCGAGCTCATCACCACCGCCGCGCAGGCGGCTGCCGACAAGCTCGCCCACGACGTCGTCGCCTACGACGTCAGCGAGGTGCTCGCCATCACCGACGCCTTCCTGCTGGCGTCCGCCCCCAACGACCGCCAGGTCAAGTCCATCTCGGACGAGATCGAGGAGCGGCTGCTGAAGGAGTGCGGTGTCAAGCCGGTGCGCCGCGAGGGCGAGCGCGACGGCCGCTGGATCCTGCTCGACTACATCGACGTCGTCGTCCACGTGCAGCACTCCGAGGAGCGCTCCTTCTACGCCCTCGAGCGCCTCTGGAAGGACTGCCCCGAGCTGGACCTGCCCGAGGACGCCAAGGCCACCCGCAACCGCCCCGACGCCCGTACCGACGCCGCGGGCAACGCCGTCGAGGCCGCGGACGGGAGTCTCAGCTGAACGGCCCGGGGCGCGGTCCGCGCGTCGTCTTCTGGCGGCACGGGCAGACCTCGTGGAACCTCGAGGGCCGCTTCCAGGGCACCACCGACATCGCCCTGACCGAGACCGGCGTGGCGCAGGCGCGCCGCGCCGCCCGCCTGCTGGCGGCCCTCGGTCCGGACGCCGTCATCGCCTCGGACCTGCGGCGCGCCGCGGACACCGCGGCGGAGCTCTCCGCGGTCACCGGCCTGCCGGTCGCCCGCCACCAGGCCCTGCGGGAGACCTACGCCGGCGTCTGGCAGGGGCTCACCAACGCCGAGATCCGCCAGAAGTACGGCGAGGACTACGCCGCGTGGAAGCGCGGCGAGCCGGTGCGGCGCGGCGGCGGCGAGCTGGAGACCGAGGTCGCCGACCGGGCCGTGCCGGTGATCCTGGAGGCGGTGGAGAAGCTGCCGGTGGACGGCACCCTGGTGGTGGTCAGCCACGGCGGCACCATCCGCACCAGCCTCGGCCGACTGCTGGGGCTGGAGCCCTTCCACTGGGAGTCGCTGGGCGGCCTCTCCAACTGCTGCTGGTCGGTCCTGGGCCGCGGCGCCCGCGGCTGGCGGCTGCTGGAGCACAACGCGGGCACCCTGCCCGAGCCGGTCATCGGCGACGACACCTGAGGCGGTGCCTGAGGCGGCACCCTGGGCGGCGCCCGGGGTGACGCACGACGGCGCCGTCCGGCGGTGCCGCGCGAGGGGCGGGCCGGGCCGCGGAGCACGCCGCACCCCGGCGCCGCGCCCCGTCCTCCCTCCCTGCCCGCCCCGGCGGGGAGGGGCGAGAGGCCAATTGGCCAAATGCCGAGGCCACCCGTTAAAGTCTTCCTCGTTCGCAGCGCCGACCGGAAGGCCGGAAGGCGCGGGGGAACACGGGGCCTTAGCTCAGTTGGTAGAGCGCTTGCATGGCATGCAAGAGGTCAGGGGTTCGAATCCCCTAGGCTCCACGGGGCTTTAGCTCAGTTGGTAGAGCGCTTGCATGGCATGCAAGAGGTCAGGGGTTCGAATCCCCTAAGCTCCACAGCGACCGCGAGACGGGCCGCCTCCCACACCGGGAGGCGGCCCGTTCCGCGTTCACCCCCGCGCCCCCGCACCCCCGGGACGGGGGCGCGGAAGGCGCGGGGCCGCGCCGGTGAGGGATTCGTGGACCGGCCCCGCGACCGTGTAGAGTGAGCGGTGTCGCCGGGGAGGTCCGAAAGGCCTCCGGACCGGCGGCGCAGCAGGTCGAGGGGCTTTAGCTCAGTTGGTAGAGCGCTTGCATGGCATGCAAGAGGTCAGGGGTTCAAATCCCCTAAGCTCCACAGGATTAGCGAAGGCCGCCTCCCCGTCGGGGAGGCGGCCTTCCTGCTTCCCCGGGGTGCCGGCACCCCGGGACCGCTGACCCCGGGGTCAGCGGTCCCTGCCGAAGCGGAGCGCCAGCGCCGGGCACTGGTTGACGGCCCGCTTGGCCTCGCTCTCCAGCCAGACCGGGATGGGGGCGTTGCTGACCACGGGGAAGCCGTGGGCGTCCAGGCTGAACAGCTCGGGTGCCAGGGCGGCGCACAGCCCGTGCGCCCGGCACCGCTGCCAGTCGACCACCAGGGTGGGGCCGCCGAGGTGGTCCTGGTCCTGTCCCGGCCCCCACGGGGAGAGCGGCATCACCCCCCGCACCCGGCGCCCGCAGCTGCCGCGCAGGCTGTGGTTGGCCAGGTCGTCGGTGAAGGCGGTGAGCGCGGAGAGGATGAAGCGGGACGAGCCGTCCGGGTGCGAGCAGGCGCCCTGCCCGATCACGCCGCCCGCGATCCGGCGGGCCTCCTCCAGGGCGCGGGTGCCGCCGCCGCCGTTGGCGAGGTCGGTGAGGACCCGGGCCAGGTCGGGCAGGCCCATCCGGCACGGCCCGCACTGGCCGGCGGACTGGACGGCCAGCCACTCGGCGATCCGCGCGGCCTCGCCCAGCGGGCAGGTGTCCTCGGGGACGGGGATGACGATGCCCGCGCCGAAGGAGCCGCCCGCGGCGGACATGCCGGCGCGGGAGCAGGGCGCCCTCACGGCGGCGTCGGCGTCCAGGAACATGCCGTGGTACCCGCCGACCAGCACGCCCTGTCCGGGGGAGACCCCGGCGGCGTCGAGCACGTCGCCGAGGAGGGTGCCCGCGGGGGCCTCCACGACCAGCGGCCGGCCGGCGTCGGGGCGGTTGACCGTGAGCAGGACGGTGCCGGGCTCGGCCGCGGTGCCGATCACCGCGTAGGCGTCGGGGCCGAGGCGGGCCGCGATGCCCAGCTGCGCGAAGGTCTCCGCGTTGGACAGCAGGGTGGGGCGCCCGTCGACGCCGCCGTTGCCGCCGTCCGAGGTGCGGATCTTGCGGCTCGGGGGGATGGCGGGCAGGCCGTTGACGCCGCGGACCAGGGAGCCGCCCTCGCCGGAGGTGAACCGGTCGGGCTGGCAGACCACCCGCACCGGGATGTCCCAGCTGCGCTCGGCCACGGCGGGCGGCATCGAGGTGACGCCGGGGCTCCCCTCGTCGACGCCGATCGCGAGGGAGGCCGCGCCCAGGGCGTCCGCGACCAGGCCCGCCCCGTCGAGGATGATGTGCGGGGCGCGGGCCAGCAGCATGCGGTCCTTGGCGCTGCCCGGCTCGCCCTCCGTGGCGTTGACCACGACGGCGGGGGCGATCCGCTGGCGCTCCACCGTCCGGACGACGGCCTGGAGCTTGCGGGCGAAGGGGAAGCCCGCGCCGCCCTTGCCCTTCAGCTTGATCTTCTCGGCGAGCGCGATCAGCCCGTCGAGGTCGTAGCGGGGGAGGGGGCCGTGGGCGCGCTGGTGCGCGGCGTGGTCGAGCCGGAGGTCGGCGTCCAGGCCGGCGGTCAGCCGGGCGGGGCCGATCCGGAGGACCTCCGGGACGTCGGTCACGGCGGGGGTGGTCATCAGCGGGCCTGCCAGGGGTCGGCGGAGTAGGCGGCCGGGACCTGGCCGTAGGCCGGTCCGGCGCCGGGGGCGGCGGGAGCGGGGCCGGGCATCGGGGCCGGCTGCGGCTGGGGGGCCGCGGGGTGGCCGTACCCGGTGGCCGGCACCTGGGGGAAGGAGCCGGTGGCGAAGGGGTCCGCCGGGGCGGTCGGCGGGAGGTACTGCAGCGGGGCCGCCGCCGCGCCGAGGGTGACGCCCGGGGCCTGCACCTGCGGCACGGCGCCCGTGGAGAACGGGTCGGCGGCGTAGCCCGCATAGGGCTGCTGCCCGGCCGCCGGGTATTCGCCGGCGGCGTACGCCTGCGGTGCGGCGTACGCCTGCGGTGCGGCCTCGGGCGCCGTCGGCTGGGGGGCCGGCGCGGGCACGGGCTGCGCCATCGCGGGCTGGGGCATCACGGGCTGCGCCGTCAGGGGCTGGGGGGCCTGGTACTGCGCGGCCGCCTGCTGCGCCGCCACCGCCTGCTGGGCGGCGGCGTAGGGGTCGCCGGTGTACGGGACGCCCGCGGCCTGCGCCGCCGCGTACTGCCGCTGCCCGGCGTCGAGCAGCGCGTTGAGCTCGCCGGTGTCCCACTCGGCGGCGAAGCGCGCGGAGAACTCGCCCGTGTCGACCACCGACCCGGTCGGCTGGAGGACGGGCTGCTGCTGCGCCGCGACGGGCTGTGCGTACAGCGGCTGCTGCGGCTGCACGGGCTCCGGCTGCTGCACGGCCGGCCGGACCGGTCCGGCGGCCGGGACCGCCCCGGGCTCCGCCGCGTACGACGGCGCGGCCTGCATGACGGCGGTCGGCTCCGGTGCGGAGGCGGCCGCGGGCTCCGCCGCGGTCGACCCGGGGATCGGGAGGTCGCGGGTGAGCGGGATGTCCCGGGCGGTGCCGGCGGCCGCCCCGCCCCGCGCCGCGGCCGGGCGGCGGTCGGCCCCGCCGGGGCCGACCACCAGGTCGCGGGCCATCAGCCTGCGGGTCGACTCCAGCTCCGCTGCGCTCCTGCCCGTGTTGCCGAGGGCGCGGACCAGCACGGCGAGCGCGACGGCCGCCACGCAGAGCCCGTAGCCCCACAGGACGTACCACTTGCCGGGCCGTCCGGCGGTGAGCCCGTGCGTGAGGCCGATGAGCCAGGACGCGTAGCCCATGACGTGGACCGGCCGCCAGATCCACGGGTACCGGCCGTGGGCGAACCTGCTGCGCAGGATGCCGGTGACGGCGACGCCGACCATCAGGTACGCGGCGACGGTGCCCAGCCCCACGGCCACCGGTGTGCCGACCCCGCCCAGCGGGATGACGCCGTCGACCGGCGCGGCCTCGCCGAACGAGATCTTCACCAGGACGTGGAGGAGGAGCGCAGCCAGGGCCGCGGTGGAGATGCCGCGGTGCACGGCCTGCGAGAAGACCCGCTGGTGCGGCTTGAGGACCGACTGGTTGGTCGAGATCAGCCCCCACACCACCGAGCCGGTGAGCGAGACGAGGGTGACCACGCCGATGAAGAAGTCGAGGAAGTTGAGGACCCCGAGCGACGCGTTGTCCATCCACGACTTGCCGGCCGGGCTGGAGAAGGCCCGCACGGCCGTCGACGTGATGGTCACCGAGACGGTGACGAGCACCAGGAACAGCGGGAACGGCAGGCGTTTGAGGCCGCCGCCCCCTCCGGTGGCTGCGTCGCGGAGGCGGGCCGCGCCCCGCAGTGCGGCGCGCCGGCGCGGCTGGGTGCTCTTGGTGTTCACGAGGGGCCCTCCAGGGTCTTGGCCCGAAAGCCGATGACACGGCGATGCTATAGCCGCGGCAGTGGCCGGAACGGCCCCGGAGGCATTACCGGGAATTCTCCACCGCCACCGTTAGGGGCCTCTTAGGACTCACTTAGGGTAGGGGCCGCAGCCGGTGCTTATGACCGTTTTGCGGGCATGTTGCGCGCCTTCCGTTGCCGTCCGGGGCCTCCAGCCGTCATTCCTCCGTAAGGAGTCCCGGGAAAGGGGAATCCTCCGGGGAATTCCCCGGCTGCCTTTCCTGAGGATTCCCGGGGTATTGTCGGGGGCTTTCCCGGGGGCCTCCGGTGCGCTTCCGCCCGGGGAGCGCGGCCCGCTCCCCCGACGCCTCGCCCGCTGCCCCGCCCCGGCCCCGCACCGTCGCCGGGCGCGGCCGGTCCGGCCCGGCGCGCGGCCGCCTCCCGCGCGCCCCGTCCGCGCGGTGCGGCGCACCCCTCCCCGGTGCGGCCCCGGCGCCCCGCCGGCGGTCCGAGCGGGCCGTGGCGCCCCTGCGGTACCCTGACCCCGTGCGAACCGTGCGCCTGCTCCTTAGCCGGCCGCGCTGACCAGTACCGGCCGACGCCTGGCGGACAGGCCGGAGTCGGCGCGGCGACCCCTCATGCAGAGGGGTTTTTTCATTTCCGGCTGACGTGACGGTCCGCAACCTGACACCGATGGAGTCCTGAGGACGATGAGCGAGACGACCCCTGCTGCTGCGGGCGCGGCCGAGACCGCCGCCGGCGAGCCCTTCCGGTACACAGCCGCGCTGGCTGCCGACATCGAGGCGCGCTGGCAGGACCTCTGGGAGAAGGAGGGGACGTTCCACGCCCCCAACCCGGCCGGTCCGCTGGCCGACCCGGCGGCCGGCGACGTCTCCGCGAAGCCGCACGCCTTCATCATGGACATGTTCCCGTACCCGTCCGGGTCGGGCCTGCACGTCGGCCACCCCCTGGGGTACATCGCCACCGACGTCTACGCCCGCTACAAGCGGATGACCGGGCACAACGTCCTGCACACCCTGGGCTACGACGCCTTCGGCCTGCCCGCTGAGCAGTACGCGGTGCAGACCGGCACCCACCCCCGGGTCTCCACCGAGGCGAACATCGAGGTCTTCCGCGCCCAGCTGCGCCGCCTGGGCCTGGGCCACGACAGCCGCCGGTCGGTCACCACCATCGACCCGGACTACTACCGCTGGACGCAGTGGATCTTCCTGCAGATCTTCGACTCCTGGTACGACGGGTCCGCCGGCCGCGCCCGCCCCATCGCCGAGCTGGTCGCGCAGTTCGCCTCCGGCGAGCGCCCCACCCCCGACGGCCGCCCCTGGGCCGAGCTGAGCCCCGCCGAGCGCGACGAGGTCCTGGGCGACCACCGCCTGGCCTACGCCAAGGAGGTGCCGGTCAACTGGTGCCCCGGCCTGGGCACCGTGCTGGCCAACGAGGAGGTCACCGCCGACGGCCGCTCCGAGCGCGGCAACTTCCCCGTCTTCAAGGCCAAGCTGCGCCAGTGGATGATGCGGATCACCGCCTATGCGGACCGCCTGATCTCCGACCTGGACCTGCTGGACTGGCCCGAGGCCATCAAGCTGCAGCAGCGCAACTGGATCGGCCGCTCCGAGGGCGCCCGCGTCGACTTCGCCGTGGACGCCGACGGCGGGGCCGCGGTCACCGTCTTCACCACGCGCCCCGACACCCTGTTCGGCGCCACCTACATGGTGCTGGCGCCCGAGCACGACCTGGTCGACCGCATCGTCCCCGCCGCCTGGCCCGAGGGCGTCCGCGAGGACTGGACCGGCGGCGCCGCCACCCCCGCCGAGGCCGTCGCCGCCTACCGCGCCGAGGCCGCCGCCAAGTCCGACGTCGAGCGGCAGGCCGACGCCAAGGTCAAGACCGGCGTCTTCACCGGCGCCTACGCCGTCAACCCCGTCAGCGGCGAGCGGGTCCCCGTCTTCGTCGCCGACTACGTGCTGATGGGCTACGGCACCGGCGCCATCATGGCCGTGCCCGCCCACGACCACCGCGACTTCGCCTTCGCCCGCGCCTTCGGCCTGCCGATGCGCTGCGTCGTGCAGCCCGACGACGGCCGCGGCACCGACCCCTCGACGTGGGACGACGCCTTCACCTCCTACGACGCGGCGATCGTCCACTCCGCCAACGACTCCGTGACCCTGGACGGCCTGGGCGTCGTCGAGGCCAAGAAGCGGATCACCGCCTGGCTGTCCGAGCGCGGCCTGGGCGAGGGCACCGTCAACTACCGCCTGCGCGACTGGCTGTTCAGCCGCCAGCGCTACTGGGGCGAGCCCTTCCCGATCGTCTACGACGAGGACGGCGTCGCCCACGCGCTGCCCGAGTCGATGCTGCCGGTCGAGCTGCCCGAGATCGACGACTACTCGCCGCGCACCTTCGACCCCGACGACGCCGACACCTCCCCCGAGACCCCGCTGTCCCGGGCCGAGGAGTGGGTGAACGTCGAGCTGGACCTGGGCGACGGCCCGAAGCGCTACCGCCGCGAGACCAACACCATGCCCAACTGGGCCGGCTCCTGCTGGTACGAGCTGCGCTACGTCGACCCGGTCTCCGCCGACCGCGTCGTCGACCCCGCCGCCGAGCAATACTGGATGGGCCCGCGCCACGGCAAGCCCGCCGGCGGCGCCGACCTGTACGTCGGCGGCGCCGAGCACGCCGTGCTGCACCTGCTGTACGCCCGCTTCTGGCACAAGGTCCTGTTCGACCTGGGGCACGTCTCGTCCTTCGAGCCGTTCCACAAGCTGTACAACCAGGGCATGATCACCGCCTACGTCTTCCGGGACGAGCGCGGCTTCCCCGTCCCCGCCGCCGAGGTCGAGGAGCGCGACGGCCGGTACTACTGGGAGGGCCGGGAGGTCCGCCGCGAGGCGGGCAAGATGGGCAAGTCCCTGAAGAACACCGTCGCCCCCGACCAGATCGCCGAGCAGTACGGCGCCGACACGCTGCGCCTGTACGAGATGGCGATGGGCCCCCTGGACGTCTCCCGCCCCTGGGAGGAGCGGGCCGTCGTCGGCTCCTACCGCTTCCTGCAGCGGCTGTGGCGCAACATCGTCGACGAGGAGACCGGCGAGACGGTCGTCACCGACGAGGAGCCGGACGACGCCACCCTGCGCGCCCTGCACCGCGCGGTCGACGGCATCCGCGGCGACATGGAGGGGCTGCGCTTCAACACCGCGGTCGCCAAGGCCACGGAGCTCAACAACCACCTGGTCAAGCGCGGTTCCACCCCCCGCTCCGTCGCCGAGCGGCTGGTGCTGCTGGTGGCCCCGCTGGCGCCGCACATCACCGAGGAGCTGTGGCGCCGCCTGGGCCACGGCGAGTCGCTGGCCTTCGCCGACTACCCGGTCGCCGACCCGGCGTACCTGGTCGACGAGACCGTCACCTGCGTCGTCCAGATCAAGGGCAAGGTCAAGGCCCGGCTGGAGGTGCCGCCCGGCATCGCCGACGCCGAGCTGGAGGCGCTGGCCCTGGCCGACGAGGCCGTGGTCCGGGCCGTGGGCGGCGCGCCGGTGCGCAAGGTCGTCGTGCGGGCGCCGAAGCTGGTCAACATCGTCACCGGCTGACGGCCGGGGACCGGCCGGACCGGCCGGATCGGCGGCGGGGCCGGCCGCAGGGGTTCTGCCCCTGCGGCCGGCCCCGCCGCATGTCCGGCCCCGGCCCGTGGCGGTCCGCCCCGGTCCCGCCGCATGTCCGGCCCCGGCCCGTGGCGGTCCGCCCCGGTCCCGCCGCATGTCCGGCCCCGGCCCGCTCCGTGCGGGTTCTGCCGCACGTCAGGGGTGCCTCGCGTCAGGGACAACCCCCACTCGTCCCTGAACTCCTCCGCTCCGCCCGGATTGCCGGGTCCCCCGGGGCGGGCCTCGGGCTACCGTGGGGGGACCGCCCCGGACGACCGGACCGGGGCAGCCCGCACGGAGGTGGCACCCATGGAGGCGGTCGGCATCGTGGTCGGCGTCATCGCGCTGCTCGTCCTCGGCCTGCTCGCCCTCCTGGCGGTGGCCGCGGTCAAGGCCGGCAGGGCGGTGGGCCGCAAGGTCGAGGAGCACGGCGACCGGGCCCGCCGCGCGGTCGAGGACGCGGCGCTCAAGGCCCGCAAGTACACCCAGGCCGGTCCGCAGGGCCGGATCGCCGCCCTCCGTCTGGAGGTCCGCGAGTCGCTCACCGCCACCCGCCGCGTGCTGGAGTCCGGCGTCGGTGCGGACCCCCAGCTCGGCGACGCCCTCCAGCTCCTCGCCCGCCTCGACGAGCACGCCCGCGCCCTCGACGGGGAGCTGCGCCTGCTGGAGCGGGAGCCCGGAGCCCCGCGGGTCGACGCACGGCTGCCCGGGCTGCGCGAACGGGCCGGACGCCTCACCCACGCGGCCGAGTCGCTGCGCTGGGCGGCCCAGGACCGCGCCCACCACTTCTCCGACAGCGACCTGGCGCGGCTGGGCCGGGAGTGCGAGACGGAGGCCGGGGCGCTCCGCCACTGGGCCCCGGCCGCGCCGCCGGCCCCGGGGTCCCCCGAGCCCGCCTCCGCCCCGGCCCCCGCGCCCGCCGATGCGGCCGGTCCCCGCCCGCGGCGCGGGATCTCCGCCGGGCGCACGCCGAGCGCGGCCGACGCCCTGGGGCTCGCGGACCGCCTCCGCAAGCCCCGCCCCGAGCCCGGCGCTCCCACCGCCGGCTGACCGGGGACCCGCCGCCACCTGCGGGGGAGCGCCCTCCGTCCCCCCGGGCCCCTGTCCCGCGCCGCCCCCCTGCGGGTAACCTCCCGCACATGCCCGCCCACGTCGCCCTCGTCACCGATTCCACGGCCTACCTGCCGCAGGACGCCGTGGACCGCCACCGGATCGGCGTGGTGCCGCTCAGCGTGGTGGTCGGCGACGAGGTCCTGGCCGAGGGGATCGAGGCGTCGCCCAAGGACGTCGCCCAGGCCCTGCGGGCACGCCGGACGGTGACCACCTCCCGGCCGGGCCCGGAGGCGTTCGCCGCCGCCTACCGCGCCGCCGCCGAGGCCGGTGCGGACGCCGTGGTGTCGGTCCACCTCTCCGCCGAGCTCTCCGGCACCCATGAGGCCGCGCAGCTCGCCGCGGCCTCCGCCGGGCTGCCCGTCGAGGTCGTCGACACCCGCCTGGTGGGCATGGCGCTGGGGTACTGCGTGCTCGCCGCGGCCGAGGCCGCGGAGCGGGGCTGCGGGCCGGAGGAGGTCGCGGAGGCCGCCGGGCGCCGTGCGGCCGGGGCCGCGGGCTACTTCTACGTCGACACCCTCGAGTACCTGCGGCGCGGCGGGCGCATCGGTGCGGCCCGCGCGCTGCTGGGCTCCGCGCTGGCCGTCAAACCGCTGCTCCACCTGGCGGGCGGCCGCATCGAGCCGCTGGAGAAGGTCCGCACGGCCTCCCGGGCCATCGCCCGGCTGGAGGAGCTCGCCGTGGAGCGGGCCGGCGAGGCCGAGGTCGACGTCGCCGTCCACCACCTCGCCGCGGAGGACCGCGCCGAGCCCCTCGCCGAGCGGCTGCGCGGCCGCATCCCCGGCCTGCGCGACCTGTACGTCGGCGAGGTCGGCGCCGTCATCGGCGCCCACGTGGGGCCGGGCCTGCTGGCGGTGGTGGTGTCGCCCCGCTGACGGTGGCCGGGGCGGTGGCGGTGGCAGCGGTGACGGTGGCGGTGGCAGCGGTGACGGTGGTAAGGCCGGCGGGACCGGGCCGGGCGGGCTCCTTTTCACCCCCACGGGTGAACGGAGTCGTCCACACCCCGGGGTTGTCCACAGCCTGCTGGCCGTTCCGCCCACGGGTCGCCGGCCTCGCCTAGCGTCCCGGGGCATGAGTCCCACGACCCCGTCCGGCACCCGCCGCCGGGAGGTGAGCGCGCTCGTCCGCCACCGCCTGGAGGCCGTCCTGCCGCAGCCGCAACTCCGACCGCAGTCCCAGCAGCAGTCGGCCCCGCTCGCGTCCAGGGGCTCCGCGCCGCTGCACGCGGCCGACCCCGTCTCCGCCGCGGGGACCGGGCAGCTGTACGCCCTCCACGATCCCGGTCCCGGTCCCGGTCCCGGTCCCGGTCCCGGTCCCGGTCTTTCCTTCCGCCCGGGTCCGCCCCCGGCCCCTCCCGTGACCCTGCCCCCGCCTCCGCCCGAATCCCCGCCCCCGTTCCCGTGGCCGGAGGCCGCCGACCCGCACCGGCCGACCCGTGCCGCCGCAGTCGGCGGGTCCCCGCAGGAGGCGTCCGGTCCGCCACCGTTTCCCCTCCCGTTCCCGATGGCGGACACCGCTGGTGCGCGGGAGCCGTCGGGCTCCCTGCCCGGGAGGGCTCCAGGGCGCCGCCGCGCGCGGCACCGCCCCACCGGCCGCCGTCCCGGCCCGGACGTGCTCCCTCCCGCAGCGGACACCGGCCGCACGCCCCCCTCCTCCCCGCAGACCCACGGCATCGACGACACCGGCGGCACCGACGACACCTGCGACGACGGCTACGAGGTCACCTACGACGTCACCTGCGACGGCGGCACGGACGCGGCCCGTGCCGCCGTACGCACCCGGGCCCGGGCCGGAACCCCTCCCGACCGGTGGGCCGCGCGACTCGCCCGCGCCCTGTCCGACCTGCCGGACCTCGACCGCCGCGCCGTCGCCGGACTGGTGGTGCTCCTCCTGCTGGCCGTCGGCTACGGCGTGCAGCACTTCCGGTCCGCCCGGCCCCGCTCCGTCCCGGTCCCGTCGGTCGCGGTGCCCGGCGGCGCTCCCGGACCCATCCCCGCGGCTGCCGCGCTCGCCCCGTCCGGCCCGGGTCCGGTCGGCGCCCTTCCCCGCCCCTCGCCCGGGCCCGCCGCCCAGGTGGTGGTGGACGTCTCCGGCAAGGTCCGCCGTCCGGGGCTGCGGACCCTGCCGCGCGGTTCGCGGGTGGCGGACGCCCTCCGGGCCGCCGGCGGTCCGCGACGCGGTGCCGACACCACCGGCCTCAACCTCGCCCGCGTCCTCGTCGACGGCGAGCAGATCCTCGTCGGCGCGTCCGCCGCACCGGGTTCACCGGCTGCGCCGCCGCCCCCTGGTGCGGCGGGCGGCCGTCCCACCGTCCCGGTCAGCCTCAACACCGCCAGCGCCGAGCAGCTCGACTCCCTGCCGGGCGTGGGACCCGTCCTCGCCGGCCACATCGTCGAGTACCGCGAGGCCCACGGAGGCTTCACCGCCCTGGACCAGCTGCAGCAGGTCGCGGGCATCGGAGCCCGCAAGTACGCCGACCTCCGTCCGCTGGTCACCCTCTGATGACGGGGCGACCCGGACCCGGTCCCGCATGAACAGCCCTCCTCCCGCCCCCACGCGGCGCACGAGCCGGCCTCCGTCCCCGAACCCCGGCCCCGTCCGGGATCCCCGCCCGGACCCGTACCCGGATCCGGCGCTCCGCCCCGACCTGCGGCTGCTGCCGCCCGCGGCCGCTGCCTGGGCCACCACCGCGGTGCTGCTCACCTCCGGCCCCGGCCGCGCCCCGGCCGTCCTCGCCGGCGCCGCGGCGGCCGTCCTCACCGCCGCCGTGCTCCTGGTCCGCGGCCGCCGCCATGCCGTCCCCGCCCTGCTGCTGACCGCCGCGGCCGCCGCCGTGACCACCACCCTCCACACCGCCGACCTCCACCGCGGCCCGATCCCCGCCCTCGCCCGGACCCGGGCCCACGCCGCCGTCGACCTCACCCTCACCGGGGACCCGGTCGCCCACGGCCCCCGCGTCCGCGGCTCCGGGCGCGGTCAGGGCACCGTCACCGTCCACGCCCGGGCCGACCTGGTCACCTCGGGAGGCGCCGCGACCGCCACCCGCACCCCCGTGGTCCTGACCGCCCAGGGCCGGGAGGCGGCCCGGTGGCTCACCCTGGCCCCCTCCACCCGCCTCGCCGCGGACGTCACCGTGCTCCCGTCCGACGACCCGTCCGAACCGGTCGCCGCCGTCCTGCTGACCCGGGGACCGCCCCGGCTGCTCGCCCCGCCCACGGCCGTGCAGCGGGCGGCCGCAGGCCTGCGCGCCGGGCTGCGCCGCGCTGCGGACCCCCTCCCGCCCGACGCCCGAGCCCTGCTGCCGGGCCTCGTCACGGGCGACACCTCCCGCATCCCCGACGACCTCCACGACGCCTTCCGCGCCACCGACCTGGCGCACGTCCTCGCCGTCAGCGGTGCGAACCTCTCGATCCTGCTCGCCGTCCTCCTCGGCGCCCCCACCCGCGCCGCCACCCCCGAGCGCGGCGGACTGGCCGCCCGGCTCGGCCTGCCGCTGCGCACCACGGCCGCCCTGGGCGCCGCCCTCACCGCCTCCTTCGTCGTCCTCTGCCGCCCCGAGCCCAGCGTGCTGCGGGCCGCCGCCACCGGGCTGGTCGGCCTGCTGGCCGTCGCCACCGGACGCCGCAGCCACGCCCTGACCGCACTCGCCGCAGCCGTCCTGCTGCTCGTCCTCTCCGACCCGTGGCTCGCCCGGGACTACGGCTTCCTGCTCTCCGTGCTCGCCACGACGGGGCTGCTCACCCTGGGGCCGCGCTGGTCCGCGGGCCTGCTCCGCCGCGGCTGGCCGGCCCGCCTCGCCGAGGCGACCGGCGCCGCCTGCGCCGCGCAGGCGTTCTGCGGTCCGGTCATCGTCGTCCTGACCGCCCGGGTCAGCCTCGTCGCCGTCCCCTGCAACCTGCTCGCCGAACCGGCCGTGGCCCCGGCCACCCTGCTCGGCTTCGCCGCCCTCGCGGCCGCCCCCGTCTCCGGCACCGCGGCCGCCCTCCTCGCCCGCCTGGCGGGCGTGCCCGCCGGCTGGCTGGCCACCGTGGCCCGGCACGGCGCGGCCCTGCCCGGCGCGGAGGCCTCCTGGCCCGCGGGCGTGCCGGGGGCGGCCCTGCTCGTCGCGGCCACCGCCGCCGCGGCCTGCGCGCTCCCCGCCGTCCTGCCCCGGCTGCGCCGCCACCCCGCCCTGGCCGCGCTGCTTGCCTCCGCCGTGCTCGCCCTCCTGCTCCGGCCGCCCGCCCTCACCCGGATCACCACCGGCTGGCCGCCCCCCGGCTGGCGGCTCGTCATGTGCGACGTCGGCCAGGGCGACATGGCCGTCCTGCCCGCCGGACCGGGCACGGCCCCCGGCACCGCCGTCGTCGTCGACACCGGCCCGGACCCGCACGCCGCCGACGCCTGCCTCCGCTCACTCGGCGTCACCCGGATCGCCCTGGTGATCCTCACCCACTTCCACGCCGACCACGTCGAGGGGCTCCCCGGGGTGCTGCGCGGCCGTTCCGTCGGCGCCGTCCAGACCACCGTGCTGGACGACCCGCCGGGGGAGGAGGCCAGAGTGCTGCGCTGGACCGCCCGCGCCGGAGTGCCCGTCGTCCGCGCCCTGCCCGGTGAGCACCGGACCGCCGCACCCGGCGTGGCCTGGGACGTCCTCTGGCCCGCCGGTCCGCCCACCCCGGACACCCCCGGGCCGAACAACGCCAGCGTCGTCGCGGTGGCGACCGTCGGCGGCCTGCGGATCGCCCTCCTCGGCGACCTCGAACCGGCCGCCCAGGCACGGCTGCTCGCCGCCGACCCGGCCGCGCTCCACGAGGTGGACGTCCTGAAGGTCGCCCACCACGGCTCGGCCCGCCAGGACTGGTCCCTCGCCGCGCTCCTGCACCCCCGCCTCGCCCTGGTCTCCTGCGGGAAGGACAACCCCTACGGGCATCCGGCCCCCGGCACCGTCGCCCGGCTCCGCGCCCTGGGCGCCACGGTGCTGCGCACCGACACCTCCGGCGACATCGCCGTCCTCGGCGGCGGCCGGGCGGCCCTCCGCGCCGTCGTCCACCCCCACCGGCCCGGCGGGTGAGCGCCCGCCGCACGGCCCGCACGGCCCGGACGGTCCGCACGGTCCGCGCCCCCGTCCTCGCCGGCCGGGCCGGGCGCGGCACGGGCCCGGTCGGGGCACGACGGCGCTCCGGGCCGCGCGTCCCGACGGCCTCCGGCCCTCGGCCCCGCCGCGCCGTGCGGCCGTCCCTTCCGGGCCGACCGCCCGGACTGCACCGGATCGCCCGGATCGCCAAGACCGCCCGGACCGCCGCGACCCGGTCGCGCGGGCGACCGCCGACGGCGGCTGACCGGACCGTGCGCCGCGCACACCGGGTCAGCCGCCGAACCACCCTGCCGCGTCGAGCCGGAAGGCCGGTCCCGGGACGACCGCCCGCAGGGCGTCCTCCAGGTCGCCCAGGCGTTCCGCGCCCAGGGACTCGGCCCAGCGGGCCCGCAGTTCCTCGAACACGGCCGCCGAGCGGACGAGCGCGTCGACGCCGCGCGGGGTGAGCCGGATGATCCTGCGCCTGGCGTCCGCCGGGTCGCCGGTCCGCTCGGCGTAGCCCAGCGCCTCCAGCCGGTCCGCCGTCTTCCCCGCCGCCTGCTTGGAGACGCCGAGGCGCCGCCCCAGCTCGCCGGCGGTCGTGCCGGCCGTCCCGACGGCCTGCAGGGCGAACCCGTGGGCCGGCCGCAGGTCGGGGTGGCCCTGCACGGCCAGTTCGGCGTGGAGCTGGTCGATGAGGGAGCGGAACCCCGCGAACAGCAGCAGGGGAAGTTCGAACCCGTGGGTGGCCCGGCGGTCCCGTGGAGCGTCAGCCATTGCGCAATCCGACAACCTGGTTTACCTTTTCGTCAACCATGTTGTCCATCTTAGGGCGCGGCCCCTCCGGCCGCACCCTGGGGAGGATCGATCCGCCATGACCCCGAACCCCTTCACCGACCACACGCCCGACTCCGCGCCCGACGGTTCCCGCAGGCTGATGGAGGCGACCGAGCGCCACCTGGGCCGCCTCCCGGCCGCGGTCGCGCGCCTCGCCGAGTCGCCGCAGCTGCTGGAGGGCTTCCAGCGGCTCAGCGGACTGTTCGAGGCGTCCACCCTCGACCCGCTCGCCCGCGAGGTCGTCATCCTCACCGTCGCCACCCGCAACGCCTGCCACGTCTGCGTGGCCATGCACACGGCCAGGCTCGACGCGATGGGCGCCGGACCGGACCTCGTCGCGGCACTCCGCGAAGGACGCGTCCTGGACGACGCCCGGCTGGAGGCGGTCCGGGCCTTCGCGCTCCACGTCCTCGCCACCGCCGGGGAGACGGACCCCGAGGAGCTGCGGGCCTTCCTCGCGCACGGCCACACCGTCCGCAACGCCCTGGAGGTCGTCCTCGGCATCGGCGCGTACACCCTGTCCACGCTGGCCAACCGGATGACCCGGGCGCCGCTCGACGAGGAGCTGGCGCCCTACGCCTGGGACGGCGCCGCGGCCTGACCCCGGCCGTCCCCGTGTCCGGCCGCTCCCGCATCCGCCTGCTCCCGCGTCCGCCCGCTCCCGCGTCCGCCCGCTCCCGCGTCCGACCGCCCCGGGGCCGACGGGAGCAGCCCCGGGGCGGGCGGCCCGGCCGTCCGGCAGCGTGCCGGCGGACGCCGGGCGCGCGCGTCAGGCGTCCTCGCACCAGCCCCCGTGGCCGGCGGCGAGCCGCTCCAGGTCGTCACGCCGCGCCTCCGCCCACGCGGCGCCGGGCTGCTCCAGGACGACCAGCCACTGGGCGTCCTCGGCGTCGTCCTCCCCGGCGAGCGCCTCGCGCACCAGCTCCGGCTCGCCCAGCTCGGGCCACCGCTCCACCGCCTCGGCCGCGGCCTCCTCGGCGGTGTCGCGGTCGGGGAGCACGAGCAGTCGGCGGACGGCGCCGCCCGGGTGGGCGGGTCCTGCGAGGTCGGCGTGTTCGGTCACCCGGCCATTCTCCCCGACCCGGACGCGGGGCCCCGGCGGCAGGCCTGTGCGCTCCACGGCGGCGGGGGCGGTGCCCGCCCGCCGCCGGACCGCACGGCCGCCCCGGCCCTCCGCTGTCGACCGCCGCTCGTGCCCGTTGGTCCCGTTCCCCTCTCCGCCGTCGCGGGCCGCCCTGCCGCCGCTGCCCCTGCCCCTGCCCCTGCCCCCGCCCCGCCTCCGGCCCTCCGGAGCCGGGCTCCGCCGCTTCGGCGCTGTCGGCGCCGCATGGGATGCTGGGCGCGATGGCCAGGAAGAGCGCACCCGACGACCTGCTCGCCCCGCTGACCCTCGCGGTCGGCCAGGAGGAGCTGCTGCTGGACCGCGCCGTCGCCCAGGTGGTGGCGGCCGCGAGGGCCGCCGACCCGGACACCGACGTGCGCGACCTCGCCCCCGGCGCGCTCCAGCCGGGCACCCTGGCGGAGCTCACCACCCCGTCGCTCTTCGCCGAGCGCAAGGTGGTCGTGGTCCGCGCCGCCCAGGACCTCGCCGCCGACACCGTGAAGGACGTCAAGGCGTACATCGCCGCCCCGGCCGACGAGGTCGTCCTGGTGCTGGTCCACGCGGGCGGCGCCAAGGGCAAGGGCCTGCTGGACGCCGCGCGCAAGGCGGGCGCCCGCGAGGTCGCCTGCCCGAAGATGGCCAAGGCGGGGGAGCGGCTGGCGTTCGTCAAGGGGGAGTTCCGCACCGCCGGGCGCTCGGCCTCCGAGGAGGCGTGCCGGGCCCTGCTGGACTCGATCGGCAGCGATCTGCGCGAGCTGGCCGCCGCCGTCGGCCAGCTCGCCGCCGACACCGACGGACCGATCGACGAGGCCGTGATCGCCCGCTACTACAGCGGCCGGGCGGAGGCCACCGGCTTCGAGGTGGCCGACCTGGCCGTGACCGGCCGCACGGCCGAGGCGCTGGAGCGGCTGCGCTGGGCGCTTGCGGTGGGCCAGCCCCCCACCGGCATCACCTATGCGCTGGCGTCCGGTGTGCGCAGCATCGGCCGGCTGGCGACCGCCGGGCGCGGCATGCGGCCCGCCGACCTGGCCCGGGAGCTGGGCATGCCCCCGTGGAAGGTCGACCGGGTGCGCCAGCAGATGCGCGGCTGGACCGGTGACGGCGTCGCGACGGCGCTGACCGCGATCGCCGCGGCGGACGAGGCGGTCAAGGGCGGGTCGGACGATCCGGCCTACGCGCTGGAGCGGGCGGTCGTCACCGTCTCCCGTGCGGCGCGCTCCGGCCGGAACCACTGACGGCCCGCCGGCCCCGCCCGGCGGTTCCCTTGCGCTGCCCGACGGACTGACGGCATGACCGGCTGGCGGACGACCGGCTGACGGCCCGACCGGTCGATCGCCGCAGCGTCGCCGCCGCGGCCCTCCGCCGTCGCCGCCCCGTCGCGGAGCGTGCCAGGGCCGGTCCCGCCCGCACCCCCGACCGGCGACGGGCCCGCGGCGGCCGGCAACGGCCGGCGGCGGCCGCGAGGGGACCCGGGAGGGCCCGGGACAGCGGAAAGGCGCCGCGGCCGCCCTGGGGAGGGACTGCCGCGGCGCCTTGCCGTCAAGCGGTGTGCACCGCACCCGCGTGGCGAACGCAGGCCGCGTGCGGTGCGAGGTCGTGCTGCCGCGGGGGGACCGGGTAGAGGGCCGGTCCGTGCCGGGCGGGTGGCCGTCGACGGGGGCGGTTGAGAGGGACCGCCGGGTCCGTCCGGCCGGAGCGCCGCAGGGGCGCCGATCAGGCGTCGGCCGTGATCAGGCGTTCTGGGCGGAGTGGACGCGCTGGGCCAGGGCCGACTTCTTGTTGGCGGCCTGGTTCTTGTGGATGACGCCCTTGCTCACGGCCTTGTCGAGCTTCTGGGAGGCCTCGCGGGCCAGCACGGTGGCCTTCTCGAAGTCGCCGGCCTCGGCGGCCTCGCGGGCCTTGCGGACAGCGGTCTTCAGCGAGGACTTGACGGCCTTGTTGCGCAGGCGCGCCTTCTCGTTGGTCTTGTTCCGCTTGATCTGGGACTTGATGTTCGCCACGAAGGAGCCTCAGTCTGAGTTGGTCGGTCTTGACGGCGCGCCCGCACGGAGTGCAGGCGCAGCAGGCCACGTTACCAGGGGTGCAGCGGCCGCCCAAACCCGTCCGGGCCGGACCGCCTCACGCGTCGGCCAGCGGCTCGCCGTAGTGCTCCACCTCGGGGAACGGGTCGTAGAAGCGGTGCAGCAGCTCCCGCCAGCGTGCGTACTCCGCGGACCGCCGGAACCCCTCGGTGTGGTCCTCCAGCCGCTCCCACCCCACCTGGAGGAGGAAGCGGGAGCCGCGCCCCTCGTCCAGGCAGCGCCGCAGCTCCAGGTGCAGGAAGCCGGGCTGCGCCGCGATGAGGGGGCGGGCCTCGCGGAAGGCGGCGAGGAACGCCTCCCCCTCGCCGGGCAGGACGTCGAGCAGGGCCGATTCGAGGATCACGGGGTGTGATCCTCGCCGGACCGGCCCCCGCCGCGCCACCCCCTGTGCCAGGGTGGCCCCATGGTCCCCGTGATCCCCGGCACCGTCCGCCGTCTGCGCGGGGCCGCCTCCGGCCGCCGCTCCGCCCTCCTGCTGTCCGGCCTGCTCGCGGCTGCGGGGACGCTGCACTTCGTGCGGCCCGAGCCGTTCGACGCCCTCGTGCCGAGGGTGCTGCCGGGCGGCCCGCGCCTGTACACGCAGCTCAGCGGCGCTGCCGAGCTGGCCTGTGCCGCCGCCGTGGCGCTGCCCCGCACCCGCCGCCTGGGCGGCCTCGCCGCGGCCGGACTGTTCGCCGTGGTCTACCCGGCCAACGTGAAGATGGCGTACGACTGGCGCCGGGCCTCCCCGGCCAGGCGCGCCGTGGCGTACGGGCGGCTGCCGCTGCAGGCGCCGCTGGTCGGCTGGGCGCTCGCGGTGCGGCGCGGAGGAGCGGCGGCGCGCTGAGCGGGCCCGCCTCCGCTCGTGGGACTATGGGAGCGACGTATCGATCCCCTGAGAATCTGGACCCCCAGTTGCCCGCGACGCCGAACACCGTGCCGGAGCCCAGCCGCACCGACCCTGCGCTGATCCGGAACTTCTGCATCATCGCCCACATCGACCACGGCAAGTCGACGCTCGCCGACCGGATGCTGCAGCTCACCGGTGTCGTCGACCAGCGGCAGATGCGCGCCCAGTACCTCGACCGGATGGACATCGAGCGTGAGCGCGGCATCACCATCAAGTCGCAGGCGGTTCGCCTGCCGTGGGCGCCGGGGAGCGGCGAGGGTGCGGGACGCACCCACGTCCTCAACATGATCGACACCCCCGGCCACGTCGACTTCACCTACGAGGTGTCCCGGTCCCTGGCGGCCTGCGAGGGCACCGTCCTGCTGGTGGACGCGGCCCAGGGCATCGAGGCGCAGACCCTCGCCAACCTGTACCTGGCGCTGGAGAACGACCTCACGATCATCCCGGTCCTCAACAAGATCGACCTGCCGGCCGCGCAGCCCGAGAAGTACGCCGCCGAGCTGGCGCACATCATCGGCTGCGACCCCTCCGACGTGCTCAAGGTCAGTGCCAAGACCGGCATGGGCGTCGAGGCGCTGCTGGACGAGGTCGTCGCCAAGATCCCCGCCCCGGTGGGCAACGCCGACGCCCCCGCCCGCGCCATGATCTTCGACTCGGTGTACGACGCCTACCGCGGCGTGGTCACCTACGTCCGGGTGGTCGACGGCAACCTCACCAAGCGCGAGCGCATCGCCATGATGTCGACCGGCGCGACCCACGAACTGCTGGAGATCGGCGTCATCTCGCCCGAGCCGAAGGCCTCCGACGGCCTGGGCGTCGGCGAGGTGGGCTACCTGATCACCGGCGTGAAGGACGTCCGGCAGTCCAAGGTCGGCGACACCATCACCTCGATGCACAAGGGCGCCACCGAGGCGCTGGGCGGCTACAAGGACCCCAAGCCGATGGTGTTCTCGGGGCTGTACCCGCTGGACGGCTCGGACTACCCGCTGCTGCGCGACGCCCTGGACAAGCTGCGCCTCAACGACGCTGCCCTGGTGTACGAGCCGGAGACCTCGGTGGCGCTGGGCTTCGGCTACCGCTGCGGCTTCCTCGGCCTGCTGCACCTGGAGATCATCCGGGAGCGGCTGGAGCGCGAGTTCAACCTCGACCTCATCGCCACCGCGCCCAACGTGGTCTACCGCGTGGTGATGGAGGACGGTGTCGAGCACATCGTCACCAACCCCAGCGAGTTCCCCACCGGCAAGATCGCCGAGGTGCACGAGCCGGTGGTGCGCGGCACGATCCTGGCGCCCAACGAGTTCGTCGGCGCGATCATGGAGCTCTGCCAGGCCCGCCGCGGCAACCTCCAGGGCATGGACTACCTCTCCGAGGACCGCGTGGAGCTGCGCTACACCCTGCCCCTCGCCGAGATCGTCTTCGACTTCTTCGACCAGCTGAAGTCCAAGACCCGCGGTTACGCCTCGCTCGACTACGAGCCCATCGGCGAGCAGCAGGCCCAGCTGGTGAAGGTCGACATCCTGCTGCACGGCGACAAGGTCGACGCCTTCTCCGCGATCGTCCACAAGGACAAGGCCTACAACTACGGTGTGCAGATGGCCGGCAAGCTGCGCGAGCTCATCCCGCGCCAGCAGTTCGAGGTGCCGATCCAGGCCGCCATCGGCTCCCGGGTGATCGCCCGCGAGACCGTGCGCGCGATCCGCAAGGACGTCCTCTCCAAGTGCTACGGCGGCGACATCTCCCGCAAGCGCAAGCTGCTGGAGAAGCAGAAGGAGGGCAAGAAGCGGATGAAGATGGTGGGCCGCGTGGAGGTCCCGCAGGAGGCCTTCATCGCCGCGCTCTCCACCGACTCCGACGGCCCCGCCGACAAGAGCAAGAAGTAGCGGCCGGGAGCGGCGCGGTCCCACCGCACGCGAAGGGGGCGCACCGGCCGAGCCGGTGCGCCCCCTTCGCCGTTCCCCCGGGCGGCCCGCCGCCCGGGCCGTCCGCCGCCTGCGGCGCGGTGCAGCCCGTGGCGCCGCGCCGCCGCGCCGCCGCGCCGCCGTCAGTCGACCTCGGCGACCGCCTCGGAGAACTGCGCCGCGTACAGCCGGGCGTACGCGCCGCCCGCCGCCAGCAGCTCCTCGTGGGTGCCCTGCTCGACGATCGCGCCGGACTCCATCACCAGGATCACGTCCGCGTCCCGGATGGTGGAGAGCCGGTGGGCGATGACGAAGCTGGTCCGCCCGGTCCGCAGGGTGGCCATGGCCCGCTGGATCAGCACCTCGGTGCGGGTGTCCACCGAGCTGGTCGCCTCGTCCAGCACCAGGATCACCGGCTCCGCCAGGAAGGCGCGGGCGATGGTGACCAGCTGCTTCTCGCCGGCGCTGACGCCGGAGCCCTCCTCGTCGAGCACCGTGTCGTAGCCGTCGGGCAGTGTGCGCACGAACCGGTCGACGTGCGCCGCCCTCGCCGCCGCCACCACCGCGTCGCGGTCGGCGCCCTCGGCCCCGTAGGCGATGTTCTCCGCGATGGTGCCGCCGAAGAGCCAGGTGTCCTGCAGCACCATGCCGATGCCGGACCGCAGCTCCTCCCGGGACATGGCGGCGATGTCCGTCCCGTCCAGGGTGATCCGGCCGCCGGTGGTCTCGTAGAACCGCATCAGCAGGTTGACCAGGGTGGTCTTGCCGGCGCCGGTGGGCCCCACGATGGCGACGGTCTGGCCCGGCTCGACCTTCAGCGAGAGGTTCTCGATCAGCGGCTTGTCGGCCTCGTACCGGAAGGAGACGTCCTCGAAGGCCACCCGGCCGCGCAGCTCGGCGGGGCGCAGCGGCGCGGCGGGCTCCGGCGACTGCTCCGCGGCGTCGAGGAGGTCGAAGACCCGCTCGGCGGAGGCGACGCCGGACTGCACCAGGTTGGCCATGCTCGCCACCTGGGTGAGCGGCTGGCTGAACTGCCGCGAGTACTGGATGAACGCCTGCACCTCGCCGATGGACAGCGCGCCGGAGGCGACCCGCAGGCCGCCGACGACGGCCACCAGCACGTAGTTGAGGTTGCCGATGAACATCATCGCGGGCTGGATGATCCCGGAGATGAACTGCGCCCGGAAGCTCGACGCGTACAGCTCCTCGTTGTGCCGCCGGAAGGTCTCCGCGGCCTCCCGCTGCCGGCCGAAGACCTTGACCAGCGCGTGCCCGGTGTACATCTCCTCGATGTGGCCGTTGAGCACGCCGGTGGTCCGCCACTGGGCGACGAACTGCGGCTGCGCCCGCTTGCCGACCGCGGTCGCCACCACCACCGAGACCGGCACGGTGACCAGGGCGATCAGGGCCAGCAGCGGCGAGATCCAGAACATCATCGCGAGGACGCCGACGATGGTCAGCAGCGAGTTGACGATCTGGCCCATGGTCTGCTGGAAGGTCTGGGCGATGTTGTCGATGTCGTTGGTGGCCCGGCTCAGCACCTCGCCGCGCGGCTGCCGGTCGAAGTAGCCGAGCGGCAGCCGGGACAGCTTGGCCTCGACCTGCTCGCGCAGGCGGAAGACGGCGCGCTGGATGACGAGTGCCGCCAGTCGGCCCTGCAGGACGCCGAGGGCGCCCGCGGCGAGGTACACCACCAGCGCCCAGAGCAGCACGTGGCCGACCGCACCGAACTCGATGCCCCGCCCCGGGGTGAGGTGCATGGAGGCGAGCATGTCGGCGAGGGTGCCCTGGCCCCGCAGCCGCAGCTGTGCCACGGCCTCGGCCTGGGTGGTCCCGGCGGGCAGGCGGCGGCCCACCACGCCGGAGAAGATGAGGTCGGTGGCGTGCCCGAGGATGCGCGGACCGGCCACCGACAGGCCCACGCTGAGCACGCCGCAGGCGAGCACGGCGGCCACCAGGGCGCGCTGCGGGCGCAGCGTGCCCAGCAGCCGCTTCCCCGAGCCCTTGAAGTCCATGGACTTCTCCACCGGCCCGCCGCCCATGAAGCGGGCGGGGCCCGCCATGGGCGCCGGGCCCCGGCGCGGTACGGACTTCGGCGTACTCACGCGGCCTCCTCCTCGGTGAGCTGGGAGAGCACGATCTCCCGGTAGGTCGGGTCGCCGGCCATCAGCTCGGCGTGGGTGCCGGTGGCGACCACACGGCCCTCGTCCAGGACGACGATCCGGTCCGCGTCGCGGATGGTGCTGACCCGCTGGGCGACGATCACGACGGTGGCGTCGGCGGTCTCCCGGGCGAGGGCGGCCCGCAGGGCGGCGTCGGTGGCGTAGTCCAGGGCGGAGAAGGAGTCGTCGAAGAGGTAGATCTCCGGACGGCGCACCAGGGTCCGGGCGATGGCCAGGCGCTGCCGCTGCCCGCCGGAGAGGTTGGTGCCGCCCTGGGCGACGGGCGCCTCCAGCCCCTCGGCCAGCCCCTCGACGAAGTCGCGGGCCTGCGCGACCTCGAGGGCGTGCCACAGCTCCTTGTCGGTGGCGTCCGGGTTGCCGTAGCGCAGGTTGGAGGCGACGGTGCCGGAGAAGAGGTACGGCCGCTGCGGCACCAGGCCGACGGTGCGGGCCAGCAGCGCCGGGTCCAGCTCCCGCACGTCGACGCCGTCGACGAGCACGGAGCCGCCGGTGGCGTCGAAGAGCCGGGGCACCAGGCCCAGCAGGGTGGACTTGCCGCTGCCGGTGGAGCCGATCACGGCGGTGGTCTCGCCGGGCCGCGCCACCAGGTCGACGCCGCGCAGCACGGACTCCTCGGCGCCGGGGTAGCGGAAGTCCGCGCCGCGCAGCTCCAGGTGGCCGCTGCGGGCCAGGGTCCGGACGGGGGCGAGCGGCGGGACGACACTGGAGTCGGTGTCCAGCACCTCCCGGATGCGCTCGGCGCAGACCTCGGCGCGCGGCACCATCATGAACATGAAGGTGGCCATCATGACCGACATGAGGATCTGCATGAGGTAGCTGAGGAAGGCCGTGAGGGCGCCGATCTCCATGCCGCCGGAGTCGATCCGTTTCCCGCCGAACCAGAGCACGGCGACACCGGAGACGTTGACCACCGTCATCACGACGGGGAACATCAGCGCCATCAGGCGGCCGACCCGCAGCGAGACGTCCATCAGCTCGCCGTTGGCCCCGGCGAAGCGCTCCTGCTCGTGGCGGTCGCGGACGAACGCCCGGATCACCCGCAGGCCGCCGATCTGCTCGCGCAGCACCCGGTTGACGGTGTCGATCCGCACCTGCATGGTGCGGAACAGCGGCCGCATGCGGCGGACGATCAGGCTGACCAGGACGCCCAGCACGGGCACGATCACGACCAGCAGGGCGGAGAGCGGCACGTCCTGGTTGAGCGCCATCACGATGCCGCCGACGCACATGATCGGCGCCGACACCATGAGCGTGAAGCTCATCAGCACCAGCATCTGGACCTGCTGGACGTCGTTGGTGGTGCGGGTGATGAGCGAGGGGGCGCCGAACCGCCCGACCTCGCGGGCGGAGAAGGACTGCACCCGGTCGAAGACGCCGGCGCGCACGTCGCGGCCGAGCGCCATCGCGGTGCGGGCGCCGAAGTAGACGGCCCCGACCGCGCAGACGATCTGGACCAGGGTGACGGCGGCCATCACCCCGCCGGTGCGGAGGATGTAGCCGGTGTCCCCCTGCACGACGCCCTGGTCGATGATGTCGGCGTTGAGGGTCGGCAGGTAGAGGGTGGCGAGCGTCTGCACCAGCTGGAGCAGGACCAGGAGGGCGATCGGCTGGGTGTAGGGCCTGAGGTGGGCCCGTAGGAGTCTGATGAGCACGGAGGTCTCTCGGGCGGTGGCGGGCGGTGGCGGACGACGGCGGACGGTCGGTCGCGGACCGTGGGGGGAGGGGGTCCCGTCCCCCTGCGGGCCGCTCCATCATCGGCCATCCGGGTGCACCCGGGTACCGGATATCGGCCCCGCGGCCTCCGCGGCACTCCGCGGCACTCCGCGCCGCACCGTGTGCACCGCCTTCCACCGGCGGCTTCCCGGGTCCTGTGCCCCCTTACGTGAGGGCCGGTCTTCCCCCTACGCTGACCGTTGCTTGCGAGTTACCCGCCAGTTAACAGTGTCGTTGCGGCCGGTCGCCGGTCCCCCGGAGGTATCCGTGGATCCCACGCAGTCCCTGATCGAGAACCGGCCCGCCTCCGTGGCCCACCTCTTCCTCTCGCGGGTCGAGGCCACCCCGGACCGCCCCGCCTACCGCTATCCCGTGCCGGTGGACGAGCAGGCCGCCGACAGCGCACCGGGCGCCGAGCAGTGGCGCACCATGACCTGGGGCGGCGCAGCCGTCCGGGTGAAGGCGATCGCCGCCGGACTCATGGCGGCCGGGATCCTGCCCGAGGAGCGGGTGGCGATCTCCTCCTCCACCCGCCTGGAGTGGGTCCTCGCCGACATGGGCGTGATGTGCGCGGGCGCCGCCACCACCGCGGTGTACCCCTCCACCAACGGCGACGAGACCGCCTACATCCTCTCCGACTCCGGCAGCCGCGCCCTCTTCGCCGAGGACGGCGCGCAGCTCGCCAAGGTCCTCGGACAGCGCGACCACCTGCCCGAGCTGGGCCTCGTCGTCGTCTTCGACGCCCCCTCCGAGCTGCCCGAGGCGGAGGGCGTGGAGGTCCTCTCCCTCGCCGAGCTGGAGCGGCGCGGCGAGGTGTACCTCAAGGACCACCCGGACGCCGTCGACAAGGCCGTCCAGGCCATCGACCGGGAGCAGCTGGCCACCCTCATCTACACCTCGGGCACCACCGGCCGCCCCAAGGGCGTCCGCCTGGTCCACGACTGCTGGGCGTACCAGGCCGCCGCCCAGATCGCCTCCGGGCTGCTCACCGAGGACGACGTGCAGTTCCTGTGGCTGCCGCTCTCCCACGTCTTCGGCAAGACCCTCACCTCCGGCGCCGTGCAGCTCGGCATCGTCACCGCGGTGGACGGGCGGGTGGACCGCATCATCCACAACCTGCCGCTGGTGCGCCCCACCTACATGGCCGCGGCCCCCCGCATCTTCGAGAAGGTCTACAACGGCATCGCCGCCAAGGCCCGGGCCGAGGGGGGCGCCAAGTACCGGATCTTCCGCTGGGCGTCCGGCGTCGCGCGCGCCTACGCGAAGGCGTCGGAGGAGGCCATGGTGCGGACCGGCACCCGCTCCGTGCCGTTCGCCCTCGCCGCGCAGCACGCGGTGGCCGACCGGCTGGTCTACACGAAGATCCGCGACGCCTTCGGCGGCCGCATGCGGGCCTGCATCTCCGGCTCCGCCGCCCTGGCCCCCGACATCGGCTACTTCTTCGCCGGCGCCGGCGTCCACATCCTGGAGGGCTACGGCCTCACCGAGACCAGCGCCGGCTCCACCTGCAACCCCGGCGAGAACTACCGCGTCGGCACCGTCGGCACCCCGCTGCCGGGCACCGAGGTCCGCATCGCCGAGGACGGCGAGATCCTGCTGCGCGGCCCCGGTGTGATGCGCGGGTACCACAACCTTCCGGAGAAGACCGCCGAGGTGCTGGAGAGCGACGGCTGGTTCCACACCGGCGACATCGGCGAGGTGGACGGGGACGGCTTCGTCCGCATCACCGACCGCAAGAAGGACATGTTCAAGACCTCCGGCGGCAAGTACGTCGCCCCCACCGAGGTCGAGGGCCGCTTCAAGGCGGTCTGCCCCTTCGTCAGCAACATCCTGGTCATCGGCAACGGCCGCAACTACTGCACCGCGCTGGTCACCCTCGACGAGACGGCGATCATGCCGTGGGCTGCCTCCCACGGCCTCGGCGGCCGCTCCTACGCCGAGGTCTGCACCTCGCCCGAGGTGCACGAGCTGGTCGGCGGCTTCGTCGAGACGCTCAACGCCGGCCTGCAGCGGTGGCAGACGGTCAAGCGGTTCACCGTCCTGCCCCGCGACCTCGACATCGAGCACGGTGAGCTCACCCCGAGCCTCAAGGTCAAGCGGCCGGTGGTCGAGCGCGAGTACGCCGACGCCATCGAGGCGATGTACGACGGGGCCCGGGAGGCCTGACCCGCCCGCGGACCCGCGCGGACCCGCACCGCCCCGCCCGCCCGGCGGGGCGGTGCCGCGCATGCCGGACAATGGGTCCATGCCCTCCACCCTCCCCGACGGCGAGCCCGTCCCCGCCGACGGCGCCCTGCCCGACTCCGCCCTGGCCGGCGTCGGGGAGCGCCCCCTCGGCTTCTACGTCCACGTGCCGTACTGCGCCACCCGCTGCGGCTACTGCGACTTCAACACCTACACCGCCACCGAGCTGCGCTCCTCCGGCGCCGTCGCCTCCCAGGAGACGTACGCGCAGAACCTCGTCGCCGAGGTGCGGCTCGCCCGCCGGGTCCTCGGCGCCGCCGACGCGCCCGTCTCCACCGTCTTCGTCGGCGGCGGCACCCCCACCCTGCTGCCCGCCGCCGACCTGGTCGCGATGCTCGCCGCGGTCCGCGACGAGTTCGGCCTGGCCGACGGCGCCGAGGTCACCACCGAGGCCAACCCCGAGTCCGTCGACCCCGCCTACCTCGCCGAGCTGCGCGAGGGCGGCTTCAACCGGATCTCCTTCGGCATGCAGAGCGCCCGCCCCCACGTGCTGCGCGTCCTCGACCGGCACCACACCCCCGGCCGCCCCGAGGCGTGCGTCGCCGAGGCCCGCGCGGCCGGCTTCGACCACGTCAACCTCGACCTCATCTACGGCACCCCCGGCGAGTCCGACGACGACTGGCGCGCCTCCCTGGAGGCCGCCCTCTCCGCCGGCCCCGACCACGTCTCCGCCTACTCCCTCATCGTCGAGGAGGGCACCCGCCTCGCCGCCCGGGTCCGGCGCGGCGAGATCCCCATGACCGACGACGACGTCCACGCCGACCGCTACCTCCTCGCCGAGGAGATGCTCACCGCCGCCGGCCTGCACTGGTACGAGGTCTCCAACTGGGCGGCCTCCGAGGACGCCCGCTGCCGCCACAACGAGCTGTACTGGACCGGTGCCGACTGGTGGGGCGCGGGCCCCGGCGCGCACAGCCACGTCGGCGGCGTCCGCTGGTGGAACGCCAAGCACCCCGCCGCCTACGCCCGCGCGCTGGCCGAGGGCCGCTCGCCCGGCCAGGGCCGCGAGGTGCTCGCCGCCGAGGACCGCCGGGTCGAGCGCGTCCTGCTGGAACTGCGCCTCGTCGACGGCTGCCCCCTGGACCTGCTCGCCCCCGCGGGCCTGCGCGCCGCCGAGCGGGCCCTCGCCGACGGCCTGCTCCGCCCCGGCGCGTACGCCGACGGCCGCGCCGCCCTCACCCTGCGCGGCCGCCTCCTGGCGGACGCGCTGGTCCGCGACCTGGTCGACTGAGGGCGGCCGGCGGCGGGTGCGCCCGGCCGGTCACGGCCGGTCCGGCTCCGTGACGAAGTCGATGAGCTCCTCGACCCGGCCCAGCAGGGCCGGGTCGAGGTCGCGGTAGGAGTCCACCGAGGCGAGGATGCGGCGCCAGGCCGCCGGGGTGTCCACCGGCCAGCCCAGGCCGCGGCAGACCCCCTCCTTCCACGACTCCCCGCGCGGCACCTCCGGCCAGCCGGGGATGCCCACGCTGGAGGGCTTCACCGCCTGCCAGACGTCGACGTAGGGGTGGCCCACCACCAGCACGTCCGCGCCGGTGACACGGTCGGCGATCCGCTGCTCCTTCGAGCCGGGCACCAGGTGGTCGACCAGGACGCCCAGGCGGCGGCCCGGACCGGGGGCGAACTCCGCGACGATCGCGGGCAGGTCGTCCACGCCCTCCAGGTACTCCACCACCACGCCCTCGATGCGCAGGTCGTCGCCCCAGACCCGCTCCACCAGCTCGGCGTCGTGGCGGCCCTCCACGTAGATCCGCGACCCGCGGGCGACGCGCGCCCGCGCGCCCGGCACGGCGACCGAGCCGGAGGCGGTGCGCCCGGGGCGCCGGGGCACGGCGGGAGCGGCGGCGGCCGGGCGGACCAGGGTGACGGCCCTCCCCTCCAGCAGGAAGCCGCGCGGCGCCATCGGGAAGACCCGATGCCTGCCGAAGCGGTCCTCCAGGGTGACCGTGAACCCCTCGGCCGTCCTCTCGCAGCGCACCACCGCCCCGCAGAAGCCGGTCCCCGGCTCCTCGACCACCAGGCCGGGGTCGGCGGGCACCTCCGGCGCGGGCCGCTGCCGCTTCCACGGCGGGGTCAGGTCGGGGCCGTACTGCCTGCTGCGCATCCGGGGATTGTAGGGGCCGGACCGGCCGGGGCCCGGGAACGCCACGGCCCCGCCCGCCGCCCCGGCGTGCGGCCCCGGGGCGGTCCGGCCCGCGGTCCGGGGCGGTCCGGCTCACAGTCCCGGGGCGCCCCACACCGGGAACCAGCGGGAGAGGTCCTCCTCCACCCGCAGGTCGTCGCCGACGAGCGCCCGCACCTGGAGCTCCAGCGCGCTGTCCCGCCTCTCCCCGCCGCCCGCGGCCGGGCAGAACGGGTAGAAGGTCCCCCGCTTGTACAGGTACACCAGCGCCGGCGACCGCCCCTGCGGGTCGCGGAAGCCCACGAGCGAGCAGAGCAGCTGCGGGCCGAAGCCGTTCGCCTCCAGCTCGCTGTTGACCGCGTGCAGGTCGTTGACCAGGCCCGGCAGGTCGTCGGGGGAGTGGCGGGCCAGCAGCCAGGAGTAGCCGTAGGAGTCGCGGCTCGCCTCCACCGGCGCGCCGCCGCCCGCGACGTCGGCGTCCAGCAGCGCCCGCACCTGCCGCTCGACCTCGGCGAAGGCGCCGCCCTCGACGGCGGCGAAGCAGACCGACCCCAGCCCGGTCGGCCGGAAACCGGCCGCGGCCTCCAGGGTGACCGCGGCCGACGGCAGGCCGAAGAGCTGGTCCAGGTCGGGCCGCACGGGTCTGCGGCGGCCGAGCAGCGCGTCCCAGAGGCCCACCTCAGCGGCCCAGCTCGGTGGAGATCCGGCCGAGCTGCTCCAGCCGCTTCTCCAGGCTCGGGTGGGTCGAGAGCAGCTGCGCCGCGGCGTCCCGGGCGTTCAGCGCGGGCGCGAACCAGAAGGCGTTGTACGGCTGCGCCCGCCGCAGGTCCTCGGTGGGGATGCGGGAGATCTGCCCGGTGACCTTGGTGAGCGCCGACGCCAGTTCGGAGGGCCGCCCGGTGAGCAGCGCCGCCGAACGGTCGGCGGCCAGCTCGCGGTAGCGGGAGAGCAGCCGGGTGAGCAGCACGCTCAGCACGTACACGGCCATGCTGACCAGGGGGATGACGAGCATCGCGATCGCCGCGTTCTGGTCCCGGCCGCCGCGCAGGCCGCCCCACAGGCCGATCCGGGTGAGCGCGCCGGCCAGCACGCCGAGGAAGCCGGCGATCGTCATCACGGCGACGTCGCGGTGGGCGACGTGGGAGAGCTCGTGGGCGAGGACGCCCTCCAGTTCCTCGGGCTCCAGGCGGCGCAGCAGCCCGGTGGTGACGCAGACCACGGCCTTCTGCGGGGTGCGGCCGGTGGCGAAGGCGTTCGGCATGTCGTTGACGGCGACGGCCACCCGGGGCTTGGGCATGTCGGCGAGCGCGCACAGCCGGTCGACCGCGCCGTGCAGCTGCGGGTACTGCTCCGGGGAGGCCTCGCGGGCGCCCATGGCCTTCTCCGCGATGGTGTCGCTGAACCAGAACTGGGCGACGAACAGCACGCCGGAGACCACCACCACGATCGGCCAGGCCCGGCCCAGCAGGGCGATCAGCAGGCCGGTGAAGCCCACGTAGACCAGTCCGATGAGGAACATCGTGGTGACCATCCGCCGGGTCAGTCCGCGGTCGGGAGCGAAACGCGTCCGCTGCGCCGGCGTCCGGCGGCGGTCCTCCCGGTGGCGGTCCCTCCGGCGCCCGCCCTCCCGCTGCCCTGACAGAGCCATGGCTCCTCCTCCGTGGACGGGGCCGGCGCGGCCGCACGGCCGCCGGACCGTCCCTGCTTCGATGCTGCCACCGCCGGGGCCCCGGCGACAGCAGACGCAGGTGCGGCAGACGCAGGGACGTCGGGCGCAGGGGCGGCAGGCTCCGGGGCGGCCGGGGCGGGATCGGCCGACGGCCCGTTCCGGCCGTCGGGGCCGGGCCTTACACTGGCAGGTACGGTCCTGGCACTCGCCCGCGCAGAGTGCCAGAGCCGCAGGGGCCGGGGACCGAACCCTCACTGGTCGAACGACTGACGCCGGAGGTGCGTGCCATGCTCGACGAACGCAAGCTCGCGGTCCTGCGCGCCATCGTCCAGGACTACGTGGGGACCGAGGAGCCGGTCGGCTCCAAGGCCCTCGTGGAACGGCACAACCTGGGGGTCTCCCCGGCGACGGTGCGCAACGACATGGCGGCGCTGGAGGACGACGGCTACATCCACCAGCCGCACACCAGCGCGGGCCGGGTGCCCACCGACAAGGGCTACCGGCTCTTCGTCGACCGCCTGGCCGAGGTCAAGCCGCTGTCGGCGCCCGAGCGCCGCGCCATCCGGCACTTCCTGGACAGCGCGGTCGACCTCGACGACGTGGTGGCCCGCACCGTCCGGCTGCTCGCGCAGCTGACCCGGCAGGTCGCCGTGGTCCAGTACCCCTCGCTGTCGCGCTCCTCGGTGCGGCACGTGGAGCTGCTGGGCCTGGCGCCCACCAAGGTCATGCTGGTGCTGATCACCAACACCGGCCGCGTCGAGCAGCGGATCGTGGACGCGCCGGCCCCGGTCGGCGAGACGGTCCTCGCGGACCTGCGGGCGCGGCTCAACGCCGCCGCCGCGGGCGTGCGCTTCCCCGAGGTGCCCGCCCGCCTGCAGGACCTGCCGGAGGCCTTCGAGCCGGACGACCGGCCCGTGGTCTCGGCCGTCCTCTCCACCCTGTTCGAGACCCTGGTGGAGCGGACCGAGGAGCGGATCATGCTCGGCGGCACCGCCAACCTCACCCGCTTCGGGCACGACTTCCCCCTCACCATCCGGCCGGTGCTGGAGGCGCTGGAGGAGCAGGTGGTGCTGCTGAGACTGCTGGGGGAGACGGCCGAGCCCGGCATGACGACGGTCCGCATCGGTCACGAGAACGACTACGAGGGGCTCAATTCCACGTCGGTCGTCTCGGTGGGCTACGGTTCGGGCGACGAGTCCCTCGCGAAGCTGGGCGTCATCGGCCCCACGCGGATGGACTACCCGGGCACGATGGGAGCGGTACGCGCGGTGGCACGGTACGTCGGTCAGATCCTGGCTGAGTCGTAAGGTCTAGAGGCGGAGCAAGCGGAGTCATTGGTGGCCACGGACTACTACGCGGTACTGGGCGTCCGACGGGACGCGGGTCAGGACGAGATCAAGAAGGCGTTCCGGCGCCTGGCGCGTGAACTGCACCCCGACGTCAATCCCGACCCCAAGACGCAGGAGCGCTTCAAGGAGATCAACGCCGCGTACGAGGTGCTCTCCGACCCGGCCAAGCGCCAGGTGTACGACCTCGGCGGCGACCCGCTGTCGCCCAACGGCGGCGGTGGCGGCGCGGGCGGCTTCGGCACCGGCGCGGGCTTCGGCTTCTCCGACATCATGGACGCCTTCTTCGGCGCGTCGGCCGGGTCGCGGGGGCCGCGGTCGCGCACCCGTCGCGGCCAGGACGCCATGATCCGCATCGAGATCACCCTCGAGGAGGCGGCGTTCGGCACGACCAAGGAGATCCAGGTCGACACCGCCGTCACCTGCACCACGTGCAACGGCGAGGGCGCGGCCCCCGGCACCTCCGCGCAGACCTGCGACATGTGCCGCGGGCGCGGCGAGGTCTCCCAGGTCACCCGCTCCTTCCTCGGCCAGGTCATGACCTCCCGGCCGTGCCCGCAGTGCCAGGGCTTCGGCACCGTCGTGCCCACCCCGTGCCCCGAGTGCGCGGGCGACGGCCGCGTCCGGGCCCGCCGCACCCTGACCGTGAAGATCCCGGCCGGCGTCGACAACGGCACCCGCATCCAGCTCGCGGGCGAGGGCGAGGTCGGCCCCGGCGGCGGCCCCGCCGGCGACCTGTACGTGGAGATCGCCGAGACCGCCCACCGGGTCTTCCAGCGGCGCGGCGACGACCTGCACTGCACCGTCACCATCCCGATGACCGCGGCGGCGCTCGGCACCAAGGTGCCGCTGGAGACGCTGGACGGCCTGGAGGAGGTCGACATCCGGCCCGGCACGCAGTCCGGCCAGTCGATCCCCATGCACGGCCGCGGCATCACCCACCTGCGCGGCGGCGGACGCGGCGACCTCATCGTCCACGTCGAGGTGCAGACGCCGACCAAGCTCGACCCGGAGCAGGAGGAGCTGGTCCGCCGGCTCGCCAAGCTGCGCGGCGAGGAGCGGCCGTCCGGCACCTTCGCGCCGGGCCAGCAGGGCCTGTTCTCCCGGCTCAAGGACGCCTTCAACGGCCGCTGACCCGGCCTCCCGGCCGGGGCGCGTGCCCCGGCCGGACCCCGTACCGCCCCCGCCGGGCCCGGCCCGGCGGCCCCACCGCACCGAGGACCCGCCGCGATGACCGCCCCCGTCTTCGTCGTCGACGACGACCGCCTGCAGGGCGCCCGCCCCGGCTCCCTGGTCCGCCTGGACGGCGCCGAGGGGCGGCACGCCGTCGCCGTGAGGCGCCTCGCGGTCGGCGAGCCCGTGGTGCTCACCGACGGGCGCGGCCTCGGCGCGTACGGCGCGGTGGCGGCGCTGCACGGGAAGGACGCCCTGGACGCCGAGGTCGCCGAGGTCCGCGAGGAGCCCGAGGCCCGGCCCCGCATCACCGTGGTCCAGGCGCTGCCCAAGGGCGACCGCGGCGAGCTCGCCGTGGAGACCATGACCGAGGTGGGCGTGGACGCGGTGGTGCCCTGGGCCGCCTCGCGGTGCATCACCCAGTGGAAGGGCGAGCGCGGGCAGAAGGCGCTCGCCAAGTGGCGGTCCGCCGCCCGGGAGGCGGGCAAGCAGGCGCGGCGGCTGCGCTTCCCCGAGGTGCACGACCTCATGACGACCCGCCAGGTGGCGGAGCTGCTCGGCGCGTCGGCCCTGGGCGCCGTCCTGCACGAGGAGGGCGCCGACCCGCTCGCCGCCGCCCCGCTGCCGGAGTCCGGCTCCATCGTGCTCGTCGTCGGCCCCGAGGGCGGCGTCTCCCCGGACGAGCTGGCCGCCTTCGCCGGGGCCGGCGCCCGCCCGTACCGGCTGGGCCGCTCCGTGCTCCGCACCTCCACCGCCGGGGTCGCCGCCGGCGCCCTGCTGCTCGGCCGCACCGGCCGCTGGGGCTGACGCGGCCGCTGGGGCTGATGCTGTCGCCGGGGCCTGCGGGGCCGGCCGGTCCCACAGGGCCGGCGGGTCGGCAGGGGGACGGTCGGGCAGGGCCGGCAGGGCTGACGGTCCGGCAGGATTGACCGGCCCGGCAGGGCCCGCGCCCCGCCGAAACCTCCCGCCGGTCCGGTTCGCCTAGCGGGAAACCCGTGGCCCGCGCCACACCCCGTGGCTAGGGTGGCAGCCGTGATCACAGCAGCCCACGGCACCTCCGCGCACCCCGGCACCTACCTGCGCCACCCGCACCTCCACGGCGACCTGGTCACCTTCGTCGCCGAGGACGACGTCTGGATCGCACCCCTCGACGGAGGCCGCGCCTGGCGGCTCAGCGCCGACCGGACCCCCGTCGCCCACCCCCGCTTCTCGCCGGACGGCAGCCTGGTCGCCTGGACCTCCACCCGCGACGGCGCCCCCGAGATCCACGTCGCCCCCGTCGACGGCGGCCCCGCCCGCCGCCTGACCCACTGGGGCAGTGCCAAAACGGCGCTGCGCGGCTGGACGCCCGGCGGCGAGCCGGTCGCGATCACCACCGCCGGCCAGTCCACGCTCCGCCGCACCTGGGCCTTCGCCGTCCCGCTGGACGGCGGGGAGCCGCGCAGGCTGCCGTACGGGCCGATCGGCGGCATCGCCTTCGAGCCCGGCGCGGAGGGCGACGGCGGCGACGCCCGGGTCCTGCTGCTGTCCGCCGGACCGGTCGGCACGGGCCGGGAGCCCGCGCACTGGAAGCGGTACCGCGGCGGCACCGCGGGCAAGCTGTGGCTCGGCCGCACCGGCGGGGAGTTCCACCGCGTGCACGCGGACCTCGACACCCAGATCGACTCGCCGATGTGGGTGGGCGGCCGCATCGCCTTCCTCTCCGACCACGACGGCACCGCCCGCCTCTGGTCCAGCCTCCCCGACGGCGGCGACCTGCGGCGGCACGGCGAGGGCGGCTTCTACGCCCGCAACGCCACCACCGACGGCACCCGGACCGTCTGGCACGAGGCCGGCGAGCTGTGGCTGCTGGACTCCCTCGACGGCGGCGCGCCCCGCCGCCTGGACGTCGCGCTCGGCGGCCCCCGCACCGGCCGCCAGCCGTTCCCGGTGCCCGCCGGGCACCACCTGGGGGTGCCCTCCCCCGACCGCACCGGCCGCGCGAGCGCCGTCACCGTGCGCGGCACCGTCCACTGGGTCACCCACCGCGACGGCCCGGTCCGGGCCCTGGCCGCGGAGCCCGGCGTCCGGGCCCGCCTCGCCCGCGTCGTCCCCGCCCGCGTCGTCCCCGCCCCCGCCGCCCCCGCCGGGGACGCCCGGGGCGGGGACGTCGAGGCCGTGGACGCCCAGGACGGCGCTGCCGGCCCGGGCCAGGAGGCCCGGGCCGGCGGCGCCCCCGGAGGGGACCAGCCGCAGGGCGTCGTCTGGGTGACGGACGCCGAGGGCGAGGACGCCCTGGAGTACGCGCCGTCCACCGGCGCCGCCCCGGGCGCCGCGCCCTGCCGGATCGCCGCCGGGAGGCTCGGCCGCGTCCTGGACCTCGTCGCCGCCCCCGACGGCCGCCGGGTCGCCGTCGCCTCCCACGACGGCCGGGTGCTGCTGGTCGGGCTGGAGGACGGCGAGGTCCGCGAGGTCGCCCGCAGCGAGGACGGCGACGTCTGCGACCTGGCCTTCTCGCCCGACTCCGGCTGGCTGGCCTGGTCCCACCCCGGCCCCTGGCCGCTGCGGCAGCTGAAGATCGCCGACACGGAGAGCCTGGAGGTGGCCGACGCGACCCCGCTGCGCTTCAACGACACCTCGCCGTCCTTCACCGCCGACGGCCGCCACCTGGCGTTCCTGTCCATCCGCAACTTCGACCCGGTCTACGACGCCCACGTCTTCGACCTGTCCTTCCCGACCGGCTGCCGCCCGTACCTGCTGACCCTGGCCGCCGACACCCCCTCGCCGTTCGGCCCGCAGCGGGACGGCCGCCCGTTCGGCGGCGGCGACGGCGGTGCGGAGCCCAAGGGCGGCGAGGACGCCGAGGACGGCGGCGCCGGACGGGCGCCCGCCACCCGCGTGGACCTCGACGGCCTGGCCGACCGCATCGTGCCCTTCCCGGTCCCCGGCGGCCGCTTCGGCGACCTCCGCGCCGCGGGCGACGGCGTGCTGTGGACGCGTCTCCCCGTCGCCGGGGTCCTCGGCGACGACCTGGCCTCCCCCGAGGCCGACGAGCTGCGCCCCGTCCTGGAGCGGTACGACCTCAAGGCCCTCAAGGACGAGGAGCTCCTCGACGGCCTCGACGCGTTCGCGGTCTCCGGCGACGGCAGCCGCATCGCGGTCCTCGACCACGGCCGGCTGCGGGTCCTGCCCGCCGACCGCAAGGTGGCCGGCGACGGCTCCGACGACGACCTCACCGTCGACCTCTCCCGTGTCCGCGCCACCGTCGACCCGGGCGCCGAGTGGCGGCAGATGTTCGACGAGAACGGCCGCCTGGCCCGCGACAACTTCTGGCGCGAGGACATGAACGGCGTCGACTGGGACGGCGTGCTCGCCCGCTACCGCCCCCTCGTCGACCGCCTGGGGAGCCACGACGACCTGGTCGACCTCCTCTGGGAGGTCCAGGGCGAGCTGGGCACCTCGCACGCCTACGTCTCCCCGCCCGGCCGCGCCGCCGATGAGGCCCGCCGGCAGGGGCTCCTCGGCGCCGACCTGGTCCGCGACGGCGACGTGTGGCGGGTCGCCCGGGTGCTGCCCGGCGAGTCCTCCGACCCGCGCGCCCGCTCCCCGCTGGCCGCGCCCGGTGTCGCGGTCCGGACCGGCGACGCGCTGACCGCCGTCGACGGCCGGCCCGTCGACCCGGTCACCGGCCCGATGCCGCTGCTCGCCGGGGCCGCCGGCCGCCCCGTGGAGCTCACCGTCGCCCCGGCCGGCGGCGGCGCGCCCCGGCAGGTCGTCGTGGTGCCGCTCGCCGACGAGGAGCCGCTGCGGTACCACGACTGGGTGGCGGGCCGCCGCGCCGAGACCCACCGCCTCTCCCAGGGGCGGGTCGGCTACCTCCACGTGCCGGACATGGTCGGCGCCGGCTGGGCCCAGCTCCACCGCGACCTGCGGGTGGAGATGGCGCGCGAGGGCGTGGTCGTGGACCTGCGGGAGAACCGCGGCGGCCACACCTCGCAGCTGGTGGTCGAGAAGCTCAACCGGCGCGTCGTCAGCTGGGGCCTGACGCGCGGCGTCCGCTCCGCCGAGCCGTACCCGAGCGACGCGCCCCGCGGCGCGGTGGTGGCGCTGGCCAACGAGTTCTCCGGCTCGGACGGCGACATCGTCAACGCAGCCATCCAGGCGCTCGGCATCGGACCGGTGGTCGGCGTCCGCACCTGGGGCGGCGTCATCGGCATCGACGGCCGCTACTCGCTGGTGGACGGCACCGGCGTCACCCAGCCGAAGTACGCGACCTGGTTCGAGAACTACGGCTGGGGCCTGGAGAACCATGGCGCGGACCCCGACGTCGAGGTCGTCATGGCGCCGCACCACTGGGCGGCGGGGGAGGACCCGCAGCTGGCCGAGGGCGTGCGGATCGCCCTGGCCTCCCTCGCGGAGCGGCCCGCGAAGCGGCCCCCGGCGCTGCCGGAGCTGTGACGCCCGGGGGCGGGGCCGCGGTGCGCCGCGGCCCCGCCCCCGCGGCCGCCCGGCCGGGGGCCGATAGCATGCGGCGGGTACGGCCCGGCCAGGGCGCGGAGCGCGGAGAGTGGAGGCCCGATGACGGGTGAGCCGCAGGCGGACTGCCTGTTCTGCAGGATCGTGGCGCGGGAGGTCCCCGCCGAGGTGGTCCGCGAGACGGAGACCACCCTCGCCTTCCGCGACATCAGCCCCCAGGCCCCCGTGCACGTCCTCGTGGTGCCCAAGGCGCACTATCCGAACGCAGCGGCGCTGGCCGCCGGCGACCCGGCGCAGGCGGCCGCGGTCCTGGCCGAGGCGGGCGAGGTCGCCGCCCTGGAGAAGGTCGACGGGTCCGGCTACCGGATCATCTTCAACACCGGCGAGGGCGCCGGGCAGACCGTCTTCCACGCGCACGCGCACGTCCTGGGCGGCGGGGACAGCCTCCACGCCATGCTCGTCTGAGAGGGCGGCGCAGCCGTGTCCTCCCGCGAACTCGTCGTGCTCGGCACGGCCAGCCAGGTGCCCACCCGGCACCGCAACCACAACGGCTACCTGCTGCGGTGGGACGGCGAGGGCCTGCTCTTCGACCCGGGCGAGGGCACCCAGCGGCAGATGCTGCACGCCGGGGTGTCGGCCACCGACGTCACCCGGATCTGCGTCACCCACTTCCACGGCGACCACTGCCTGGGGCTGGCGGGCGTCGTCCAGCGGCTCAACCTCGACCGGGTGCCGCACCCGGTGGACTGCTGGTTCCCCGCCTCCGGAGGCCACTTCTTCGAGCGGCTGCGGCACGCCAGCGCCTTCCACGAGACGGTGGAGCTGCGGCCCCGGCCGATCGCCGCCGCCGGGCCGCTGGAGGCGCCGGGGATGCCGTTCGCCCTCGGCGCGGTGCGCCTGAGCCACCCCGTGGAGTCGTTCGGCTACCGGCTGGTCGAGCCCGACGGGCGGCGGATGCTCCCCGAGCGGCTCGCGGCGCTCGGCATCGCCGGACCCGACGTGGGCCGGCTGCAGCGGCAGGGCGTCCTCGTGCTGCCGGACGGGCGCACGGTCGGCGTGGCCGAGGTCAGCGAGCCGCGGCCCGGCCAGAGCTTCGCGTTCGTCATGGACACCCGGCTCTGCGAGGGCGTCGCCGCGCTCGCCGACGGGGTGGACATGCTGGTGATCGAGGCGACGTTCCTGGAGGCCGACGCGCGGCTCGCGGAGGACCACGGCCACCTCACCGCCGCGCAGGCCGCCCGCACCGCTGCCGAGGCCGGGGCGCGCACCCTGGTCCTCACCCACTTCTCGCAGCGCTACCCCGACCTGGAGGGGCACCTTGCCGAGGCCCGCGCGTACTTCGACGGCGAGATCGTGCTCGCCGCGGACCTCGCCCGGGTGCCGCTGCCGCCCCGCCGCTGACCGCGCGCCCCGGCCCCGGCCCGGATCCGGGCGGAGGACCGCGGGCCGGGGCGTGCGGGCAGCGGAAAAGAACTGGCGTGCGCGGCGCCCGTGGCGGAGCATCGACGGGCGGCGGCCGACCCGGCCGCCCGGTACCGCCGTCGGTGCCTCGGCGTACCCTTGGGGGTACCAGGCCGGAAGCGGCGGACCGGAACGACGGAGGGGATGAGGCAGGCCCCAGCGGCCGACCCATGACTGCGACACCAGACAGCGGGGCCCGGCGGGCCCGCACCACCGGACCGCGCACCGACGGCGCGCAGCCCCGCGGCAACGGCAGCGGCCCCGCGGTGGACGACGGCGGCACGGCACGCGCCCGCATCGTGATCCCCGAGAAGCACCCCATGGTGACCGTCCTGGGCTCCGCGGACTCCCTGCTGCGGGTCATCGAGGCCGCGTTCCCCGGGGTCGACATCCACGTCCGCGGCAACGAGGTGACCGCCACCGGCGACGCCGCCGAGACCGCCCTCGTGCAGCGCCTGTTCAACGAGATGATGCTGGTGCTGCGCACCGGCCAGCCCCTGACGGAGGACTCCGTGGAGCGCTCCATCGCCATGCTCCGGAGCGCGGCGGCCGACCCCTCCCACCCCGAGGCGTCGGACAACCCCTCCCAGGTGCTGACGGCCAACATCCTCTCCAGCCGCGGCCGCACCATCCGCCCCAAGACCCTCAACCAGATGCGCTACGTCGAGGCCATCGACCGGCACACCGTGGTCTTCGGCATCGGACCCGCCGGCACGGGCAAGACCTACCTGGCCATGGCCAAGGCCGTCCAGGCCCTCCAGGCCAAGGAGGTCAACCGGATCATCCTGACCCGCCCCGCCGTCGAGGCCGGCGAGCGGCTCGGCTTCCTGCCCGGCACCCTGTACGAGAAGATCGACCCGTACCTGCGCCCGCTCTACGACGCGCTGCACGACATGATGGACCCCGACTCCATCCCGCGCCTCATGGCCGCCGGGACGATCGAGGTGGCGCCGCTCGCGTACATGCGCGGCCGCACCCTCAACGACGCGTTCATCATCCTCGACGAGGCGCAGAACACGAACCCCGAGCAGATGAAGATGTTCCTCACCCGGCTCGGGTTCAACTCCAAGATCGTCATCACCGGTGACGTCACCCAGGTCGACCTCCCCGGCGGCACGAGGAGCGGGCTGAAGGTCGTCCAGGAGATCCTCTCCGACGTCCCCGACATCCACTTCTCCCTCCTCACCAGCACCGACGTGGTCCGCCACAAGCTGGTGAGCCGCATCGTGGACGCCTACGAGCGCTGGGACGCCGAGAACCCCGCCGACGCCGGGGACCCGTCCGCGCACCGCCCCCGCGGCCGCGCACCCCGCCAGCCCCGCCGCAACGACAGCTGAGAGCCGAGAGCCCCACCGACCATGTCGATCGACGTCAACAACGAGTCCGGCTGGGAGGTCGACGAGCAGTCCGTGCTCGACGTCGCCCGCTACGCCCTGGACCGCATGCGCATCCACCCCCTCTCCGAGCTGTCGGTGATCCTCGTGGACTCCGACGCCATGGAGCAGCTCCACATCCAGTGGATGGACGAGCCCGGCCCCACGGACGTGATGTCCTTCCCCATGGACGAGCTGCGCCCCGGCAAGGAGGGCGAGGAGCTGCCGCAGGGCCTCCTCGGCGACATCGTGCTCTGCCCCGAGGTCGCGCTCGGCCAGGGCAAGGCCGGCGGCCACTCCATGGACGACGAGCTGCAGCTGCTCACCGTCCACGGCGTGCTGCACGTCCTCGGCTACGACCACGAGGAGCCCGAGGAGGAGCGCGAGATGTTCGGCCTGCAGAAGCGCATCCTGGACGACTGGCGTGCCTCCCGCGGCCTGGAGGGCCCCTCCCCGGCCCCCACCGTCCGCTGAGACCGGACGGACCCGCGAAGCACCCCGCACGGGCCATCCCGCGCGGGCACCCCGCACGAGCAGTCCCGGCAACGGGCACACGGAAGAGCTGACAGACGCACATGGGCGGCAACACGACGTCGTTCGTCATCGGCGCGGTCCTGCTGGTCATCGTCGGATGGCTGGCGGCCTGCGCCGAGGCGGGCATCTCCCGGGTGTCCCGGTTCCGCGCCGAGGAGGCCGTCCGCGCCGGGCGGCGCGGCTCCGCCCGGCTCCTCACCCTGGCCACCGACCCCATCCGCTACCTCAACCTGGCCACCCTCATCCGGGTCGGCTCCGAGATGGCGGCCGCCGTCCTGGTCACCGTCGTCTGCGTGCGGGGCTTCGCCTCGACCTGGGTCGCGGTGCTGGTCGCCATCGGCGTGATGGTGCTGGTCTCCTTTGTCATGGTCGGGGTCTCCCCCCGCACCATCGGCCGCCAGCACCCCCTGAACACCGCCACCGCGGCCTCCGTGGTGCTGCTGCCGCTGGCCCGCGTCCTCGGCCCCATCCCCCGGCTGCTGATCCTGCTCGGCAACGCCCTCACCCCAGGCAAGGGCTTCCGGGAGGGTCCCTTCGCCTCCGAGGCCGAGCTGCGCGCCCTGGTCGACCTCGCCGAGAAGGACGCCCTGATCGAGGACGAGGAGCGCCGCATGGTGCACTCGGTCTTCGAGCTCGGCGACACCATCGTCCGCGAGGTGATGGTGCCCCGCACCGACCTGGTGCTCATCGAGCGGCACAAGAGCGTCCGCCAGGCCCTCACCCTGGCGCTGCGCAGCGGCTTCTCCCGCATCCCCGTGGTCGGCGACAACGAGGACGACGTCGTCGGCATCGTCTACCTCAAGGACCTGGTCCGCCGCACCCACATCAACCGCGACGCCGAGTCCGAGCCGGTCTCCTCGGTCATGCGCCCCGCCGTCTTCGTCCCCGACTCCAAGCCGGCCGGCGACCTGCTGCGCGAGATGCAGCAGATGCGCTCCCACGTCGCCATCGTCATCGACGAGTACGGCGGGACCGCCGGCCTGGTCACCATCGAGGACGTCCTGGAGGAGATCGTCGGCGAGATCACCGACGAGTACGACCGGGAGGCCCCGCCCGTGGAGGAGCTGGGCGGCGGCACCTACCGGGTCACCGCCCGGCTGCCCGTCGAGGACCTCGGCGAGCTCTTCGGCCTGGAGCTGGCCGACGAGGACGTCGAGACCGTCGGCGGCCTCCTCGCCAAGCACCTGGGCCGCGTCCCCATCCCCGGCGCCTCCTGCGAGGTGCCGCTCCCGGAGGACGACGCGGTGCCCATCACCGCGCTGCGCCTGACCGCCGAGTCCTCCGCCGGCCGCCGCAACCGCATCGGCACCGTCCTCGCCGAGCCGGTGCGGCGCGGCGGGGGCCGCGGGCACGGCGAGGACCGGGCGGCGCAGGCCGCCGAGGAGCACGAGGAGCCGCACCCCGCCGGCTGACCCCGGACTCCGGGCCGCCCTCCCGGGGCGGCGCGGCCTCGGCCGGACGGCCCGGCGCGGTGATCGCTATGCTCGGGGCCATGAGCGACGCCGCAGCCGGGCTGGACCCGGAGGACAAGAAGATCGTCACCCTGGCCCGCTCGGCCCGGGCCCGCAACGGCGTCCCCGAGGGCGCGGCGGTCCGCGACGAGACCGGCCGCACCTACGTGGCCGGCACGGTCGCCCTGGAGTCCCTGCGGCTCACCGCCCTGCAGACCGCGGTCGCCATGGCCGTCGCCAGCGGCGCCAAGGGCCTGGAGGCCGCCGCCGTGGTCACCGCCGCCGACGCCCCGGCCGAGGCCGACCTCGCCGCCGTCCGCGACCTGGGCGGGGCGGGGACGCCGGTCCTGCTGGCCGGCCCCGACGGCACGGTGGTGTCCACCACGCCCGCCTGATGGTCCGCAGACCCGGGTCGCGGCTCGACCGGTGGACCCGCCCGCGGGTCCGGGAGGCCCTGGTCGCCCTGTGGAGCGCCTTCGTGCTCCTCAGGTGGGCCGTGCGCCTCCGCGACCACGGCGTCCGGGACGGCTGGGACGCGGCCGCGTCCGTCGTGCTGGGGCTCTTCGCCGTGCTGGCCGCGGTCTCCGCCGCCCGGTGGGCCCTCGGCCGGGTGCGCTCCCGCCGGGGGCGGCGCGCGGTTGGACACCTGTCCGACCGGGGCTAGGCTCCCGGTGCGGGCGCAGGGAGCGCCCGCGGGGGAGGGGCGGAGGGCATGGGGGGCTGCGCGTTCATCGCGGCCGCGCTGGTGGTGCTGTGGGGGATGGGCATCTGGCACGAGACCGGGTCGCCCGGCTGGCTCGCCGCGTCCATCACCGTCGCGGTCCTCACCGTCGCGGGCGTCCTGCACTCCCTGGGGAGCGGCAGGAAGAAGAAGTAGCGGCCGGTCCGCGGGGGCCCCGGGGCGGAGGGCGCGTGTGCGCGGCACCCCTCCCGGTCGGGGACAATGGTCGCCATGAGCCTCACTCCCCCTTCCGGCGGCGCCCCCTTCCGCGCCGGCTTCGCCTGCTTCGTCGGGCGGCCGAACGCGGGCAAGTCGACCCTGACCAACGCCCTGGTGGGGACGAAGGTCGCCATTACCTCCAACCGCCCGCAGACCACCCGGCACTCGGTGCGCGGCATCGTCCACCGGTCCGACGCCCAGCTGGTGCTGGTGGACACCCCCGGCCTGCACAAGCCGCGCACCCTGCTCGGCGAGCGGCTCAACGACGTGGTCCGCAGCACCTGGGCCGAGGTCGACGTCATCGGCTTCTGCCTGCCCGCCGACCAGAAGCTGGGCCCCGGCGACCGCTTCATCGCCAAGGAGCTGGCCGAGGTGAAGCGGACCCCCAAGGTCGCGATCGTCACCAAGACCGACCTGGTCGACTCGCAGCGCCTCGCCGAGCAGCTGATCGCCGTCGACCAGCTCGGCAGGGAGGTCGGCATCGAGTGGGCGGAGATCGTCCCCGTCTCCGCCGTCGGCGACCGGCAGGTGGGCCTGCTGGCGGACCTGCTGGTCCCGCTGCTGCCGGAGGGCCCGGCCCTGTACCCGGACGGCGACCTCACCGACGAGCCCGAGCAGGTCATGGTCGCGGAGCTGATCCGCGAGGCCGCCCTGGAGGGCGTCCGCGACGAGCTGCCGCACTCCCTCGCCGTGGTGGTCGAGGAGATGCTGCCCCGCGAGGGCCGTCCCGCCGACCGGCCGCTGCTGGACATCCACGCCAACGTCTACATCGAGCGGCAGAGCCAGAAGGCGATCGTCATCGGCGCCAAGGGCTCCCGCCTCAAGCACGTCGGCACCACCGCCCGCAAGCACATCGAGGCCCTGCTCGGCACGCCCGTCTTCCTCGACCTGCACGTCAAGGTCGCCAAGGACTGGCAGCGCGACCCCAAGCAGCTGCGCAAGCTCGGTTTCTGACGCCCTGCCCGGCAGGGGGCGGCCGGCGGGGTCAGGCGCCCTCCTGCAGCACCAGGGAGACCAGTTCCCGCTGGGCCTCCGTCAGGCGCGGGTCGGCGCAGTGCACCGTCCGCCCGTCCACCGTGATCTCGTAGTGGAAGCCGTCGGGCACGCCGAAGCTCCGGGTCCGCAGGCCGGAGGCCATCGCCTCCCGGACGAGGGCGTGGACGTGCGGCGCGTCGGTCCGTGCGGAGGTGTCCAGCTCGGCCCGGCGCGCGATCCCGGCGAGCCCGCCGGTGCGGGTGACGCTGATGCGCATGGTGCCAGTCTGCTATCCGGCGGGCCGGTCTGGCGAGGGGTTGCCGCGACGGGCCGGTGCCGGCGGGCGCGGGACGGCCGCCGGGGCGCCCCGCCCCGCCGCCCGCCCCGCCGGCGGCCGGGCCGGCCCCGGTCACCCCGTGACGCCCACCTGCGCCCACCCCTTGGCCACCGCGTCCGCCTCCCGGCCCTCGCCGTAGCGGGCGCGGGCCGCCTCCACCGTGGCCGCCGCGAAGGCCGCGAAGTCGGCGTCCGGCCGCAGCCCCGGCGAGGTCAGGGCGTCGTACCAGACCTGCCCGGCCCGCTCCCAGGCGTTGCCGCCGAGCGCGGTCGCCGCCAGGTAGAAGGCGTGGTTGGGGATGCCGGAGTTGATGTGCACCCCGCCGTCGTCGTCCCGGGTGTCCACGTAGCCGTCCATGGTGGCGGGCTGCGGGTCCTTCCCCAGCACCTCGTCGTCGTAGGCGGTGCCGGGCGCCCGCATGGAGCGCAGCGCCACGCCGTGCACCCGCGGCGCCAGCAGCCCGGCGCCGATCAGCCAGTCCGCCCGGTCGGCGGTCTGCTGCAGGGCGTACTGCTTGACCAGGGAGCCGAAGACGTCGGAGAGCGACTCGTTGAGGGCGCCGGACTGGCCCCGGTACTCCAGCTCGGCGGTGTACTGGGTGACGCCGTGGGTCAGCTCGTGGCCGATGACGTCCAGCGGGAGGGTGAAGTCGCCGAAGACCTCGCCGTCGCCGTCGCCGAAGACCATCCGCTCGCCGTCCCAGAAGGCGTTGTCGTAGTCGCGGCCGTAGTGCACGGTCGCGTCCAGCGGCAGTCCGGCGCCGTCGATCGAGCGGCGGCCGTAGACCTCGCGGTAGAGGGCGAAGGTGGCGCCGAGGCCGTCGTACGCCCGGTTCGCCGAGCCGTCCGCGACCGCCGCGCCGCCCTCGCGGCGCACCGTGCGGCCGGGCAGGTGCTCGGTGTGGCCGGCGTCGCGGACGGTCCGCTCGGGGCGGTCGCCGGCGGCCGCGGGCGGCGGTGCGGCGCGGCGGGCGAGGACGCGGTTCTCCCGGTGCCGGGCGTCCAGGGCGAGGGAGCGCCGGGCGGCGTCCCGGACCGCGGCGTCGCCGGCCTCCGCCAGCCGGTCCAGGACGTGCGGCGGCACGATGGTGCAGAAGCAGGCGCGGCCTCCCGGGGTGCGGTCCGCGGCGCCGTGGGCTGTGGGTTCCATGCGCCCAGGGTCCCCGCGGGGCCACGCGTTGTCACCGGACCGGGCGGCTGATTCCCCCGGAGCGGCGAGGAGGGATCGTTTCCGCAGCCCGCCGGGGTGTCGGCGCGGTCCGCCCCCGGCCCGCCTGCGGCGCGTCCGCCCGTGTCTCACGTGGCGGGACGTCCCTGCGGTGCGCGCGGGGGCTGGGTTACGCTGGGCGGCATCATGCGCTACGGGCTGCTTCTTCTTAGCTGCCGCGGCGGGGGCCTGTAGACCACGAGGCCGGCTCCCTCGCCGCGGGGACCGGTGCTGCGCGCACCGCCGCAGCCGTCGGCCCGCCGGACCCCCGTCCGGCCAGCCCGTCGCCAGAGGAGCAACCACCGCCATGACCCAGTCGGAGTCCGCCGCCCGCGCCCACGTCGGGCGCCCCACCCCGATCACCGCCGCCACCGTGCGCCAGCAGCCCTCGCGGATGCCGGTCCACCGCTACGCGCCGTTCCCCACCGTGGACCTGCCCGACCGCACCTGGCCCGACCAGGTGATCACCAGGGCGCCGCGCTGGCTCTCCACCGACCTGCGGGACGGCAACCAGGCCCTGATCGACCCCATGTCGCCCGCCCGCAAGCGCCAGATGTTCGACCTGCTGGTCCGCATGGGCTACAAGGAGATCGAGGTCGGCTTCCCCTCCTCCGGCCAGACGGACTTCGACTTCGTCCGCTCCCTCATCGAGGACGGCGCGATCCCCGAGGACGTCACGATCTCGGTGCTGACGCAGGCCCGCGAGGAGCTGATCGAGCGGACCGTCGAGTCGCTGGCCGGCGCGCCCCGCGCCACCGTGCACCTGTACAACGCCACCGCGCCGCTCTTCCGCCGGGTGGTCTTCCGCGCGAGCCGCGAGGAGGTCCGGCAGATCGCGGTGGACGGCACCCGCCTGGTGATGGAGTACGGCGAGAAGATCCTGGGCGGCGACACCGTCCTGGGCTACGAGTACTCGCCGGAGATCTTCATCGACACCGAGCTGGACTTCGCCCTGGAGGTCTGCGAGGCGGTCATGGACGTCTGGCAGCCCGGCGAGGGCCGCGAGATCATCCTCAACCTGCCCACCACGGTCGAGCGCTCCACCCCGAACGTCTACGCCGACCGCATCGAGTGGATGTCGCGCCACCTGTCGCGCCGCGAGCACGTCTGCCTCTCCGCGCACCCCCACAACGACCGCGGCACCGGCGTCGCCTCCGCCGAGCTGGCCGTCATGGCCGGCGCCGACCGCGTCGAGGGCTGCCTCTTCGGGCAGGGCGAGCGCACCGGCAACCTGGACCTGGTCACCGTCGGCCTGAACCTCTTCTCCCAGGGCGTCGACCCGCAGATCGACTTCTCCGACATCGACGAGATCCGACGCACCGCCGAGTACTGCAACCAGATGCCGGTGCCCGAGCGCCACCCCTACGCCGGCGACCTGGTGTACACCTCCTTCTCCGGCTCCCACCAGGACGCCATCAAGAAGGGCTTCGAGGCCCTGGAGGCCGACGCGGCCGCCGCCGGCCGCAGCGTCGCCGACCAGCCGTGGGGCGTGCCGTACCTGCCGATCGACCCCAAGGACGTCGGCCGCTCCTACGAGGCCGTCATCCGCGTCAACAGCCAGTCCGGCAAGGGCGGCGTCGCCTACGTCCTGAAGAACGACCACAAGCTGGACCTGCCCCGCCGGATGCAGATCGAGTTCTCGCGGATCATCCAGGCCAAGACCGACGCCGAGGGCGGCGAGATCACCCCGGACGCCATCTGGTCCGTCTTCGAGGACGAGTACCTGCCCGTCCCCGGCGCCCCCTGGGGCCGCATCTCGCTGCGCAGCGCCCAGCGGCTCAACACCGACGAGGGCCACGACGTGCTGACCGCCGAGGCCGTCGTCGACGGCCGGGAGACCGTCCTGACCGGCTCCGGCAACGGCCCGGTCTCCGCCTTCGTCGACGCCCTGGCCGGGATCGGCGTGGACGTACGGGTGCTGGACTACGCCGAGCACGCGCTGAGCCAGGGCGGCGACGCCCGGGCGGCCGCGTACGTCGAGTGCGCCGTCGACGGCCGGGTGCTCTGGGGCGTCGGCATGGACGCCAACACCGTCCGCGCCTCGCTGAAGGCCATCGTCAGCGCCGTCAACCGGGCCCGCCGCGCCTGACCCGCGCGCCACCCCGCCGCCGCACGCGCCGCCGGGACCCCCGGCGGCGCGTGTGTGTCCTGCGCCACACTTTTTCGGCCCGACCGCCGTCCGGGGTACTGACAGGGCCTCACGCGCGTGGCAGCATCGACCCAACCGACAGCGGGGTCGGTGGGACGCCCCTGAGTGCTCGGTTGCGTGACCTCGCCCGTGGGTGACGGGCAGGGGACGCCGGCAGTGACAGGGGAGTGCGCCTGTGACGCGTCTGTGGGGTGTCCGTCCGGCATGGCGGACCGAGGTCCTCGGTGAGTTCTTCTGCTCCGGCTGCGGCGGCGACCGCAACTACCGCCGGCAGCGGGGCCGCCGCTGGCTGCGCCTGCTCGGCGCCCCCGTGCTGCCCCTCGGACCGGCCGGCACCAGCGTCCAGTGCACCGCCTGCCGCGCCCGCTGCGCGCCCTCCGCCCTGGAGCGTCCCACCTGCACCCGGCTCTCCGCCATGCTGCGCGACGCCCAGTACACCGTCGCGCTCGCCGTCCTCGCCGCCGGCGGTGCCGCCAGCCGCCCCACCCGCGAGGCCGCCTGCGGGGTGATCCGGGAGGCCGGCTTCGAGGACTGCGGCGAGGCCCAGGTGCTCGCCGCCCTCGCGGCGCTCTCCGGCCTCGGCTCCGCCCCGGGCGGCGACCCCCGCGGCTCCCTGCCCCTCGGCGCCCTGCCCCTCGACGCCGCGCCCCTCGACGCCGTGTACGGCGGCATCGGCGGCGGCCTCGCGATCGAGCTCCACGCCGCCCTGGAGCCGCTCGCCCCCCACCTCGCCCCGCAGGGACTGGAGCGGCTCCTGCTCCAGGGCGCCTGGATCGCCCTCGCCGACGGCCCCTACCGGCCCGCCGAGCGCGACGCCCTCGCCGCCGTCGGCCACTGCCTGCAGCTCGGCGAGGACCGGATCGCGGAGCTGCTGGAGGCGGCGGCCCGCACGCCGCACTCCTAGGCACGCCTCCCAAGGACGGGCCCGCGTCCCCCTCCCGGGCCTGCCCGGACCCGCACCGGCGCGGGCGCCCGCCCTGCAGCGGCCCGCGGCGCCCCCGGTGCGGGCCCCCGGGGACCTCCGCGGCCCGCGCCCCGCCCGCCACCCGTGGTCCCTGCGTCCGCCCGCGTCCGCCACCCGCGGCGCCTGCGCCCGCCCGCCCCCGGAGCCCGGTCCGGATGCGGGAGAATGGCACCATGCCGCACCCCGCCCCCGCCCCCCGCCCCCGCCCGGGCCGCACCGCATGAGCCTCTACCGCGACGACGGCATCGTGCTGCGCACCCAGAAGCTGGGCGAGGCCGACCGCATCATCACCCTCCTCACCCGCCACCACGGCCGGGTGCGGGCGGTGGCACGCGGCGTGCGGCGCACCAAGTCCAAGTTCGGCGCCCGGCTGGAGCCCTTCTCCCACGTCGACGTGCAGTTCTTCGCCCGCGGCAGCGACCTCGTCGGCCGCGGCCTGCCGCTGTGCACCCAGGTGGAGACCATCGCCCCCTACGGCGGTGGCATCGTCTCCGACTACGGCCGCTACACCGCCGGCACCGCCATGCTGGAGACCGCCGAGCGGTTCACCGAGAACGAGGGCGAGCCCGCCGTCCAGCAGTACCTGCTGCTCGTCGGCGGCCTGCGCACGCTGGCGTCCGGCGCCCACGACGCCCACCTGGTGCTGGACGCCTTCCTGCTGCGCTCCCTCGCCGTCAACGGCTACGGCGCCACCTTCGACGACTGCGCCAAGTGCGGCATGGAGGGGCCCAACCGGTTCTTCTCCCTGCAGGCGGGCGGGGTCCTGTGCGGCGACTGCCGGGTCCCCGGCAGTGCCGTACCCTCCCCTGAGACACTGGAACTGCTCGGTGCGCTGCTCTCCGGCGACTGGGAGACCGCGGACGCCTGCGAGCCGCGGCACTGCCGGGAGGGCAGCGGCCTGGTCGCTGCCTACCTGCAGTGGCACCTCGAGCGGGGCCTCCGTTCCCTGAGATACGTGGAGAAGTAGGCGATGGCAGCACGACGGCTCTTCGGCGGCGGACGGCAGCGGACCTACCTGCCGCCCAGCCCGCACCCGAGCGGCGCGCAGCCGCCGAAGATCCCCGGCGAGCTGGTCCCGAACCACGTCGCCATCGTCATGGACGGCAACGGCCGCTGGGCCAAGGAGCGCGGCCTGCCCCGCACCGAGGGCCACAAGGTCGGCGAGGGCGTCGTGCTCGACGTCCTCAAGGGCTGCATCGAGCTGGGCGTGAGGAACCTCTCCCTCTACGCCTTCTCCACCGAGAACTGGAAGCGCTCGCCCGAGGAGGTGCGCTTCCTCATGAACTTCAACCGCGACGTCATCCACCGCCGCCGCGACGAGATGGACGCCCTCGGCGTGCGGGTCCGCTGGGCCGGGCGGATGCCGAAGCTGTGGAAGAGCGTCGTGCAGGAGCTCCAGGTCGCCGAGGAGCAGACCAGGGACAACGACCTGGTGACGCTGTACATGTGCGTCAACTACGGCGGCCGCGCCGAGATCGCCGACGCCGCCGCCGCGATCGCCGAGGACGTCGCCGCGGGCCGGCTCGACCCGGGCAAGGTCAACGAGAAGACCTTCGCCCGCTACCTCTACCACCGCGACATGCCGGACGTGGACCTCTTCCTGCGGCCCAGCGGCGAGCAGCGGACCTCGAACTTCCTGCTCTGGCAGTCCGCGTACGCCGAGTTCGTCTTCCAGGACGTCCTCTGGCCGGACTTCGACCGCCGCGACCTGTGGCGCGCCTGCGAGCAGTACGCGATGCGCGACCGCCGCTTCGGCGGCGCCCTGCCCAACGAGGCGGCCTCCGGCGGGCCGGCCGGGAGCGGGCCGGCCGGGAGCGCGGCCGACGGGGCCGCCGAGGGGCTGCCCGAAGCCGGGGGGATACCCGCCCAGCAGCAGCGCTGAGACGCGGCGAGGGGCCCGGGAGGCGGTCGCCGCCTCCCGGGCCCCTCGCGCACGGCCCCGCCCCTGCTCCGGGTCCGCGCCCCGTCAGCCGACGCCGGAGCAGGCCCCGCCGGAGCAGGCGGCGCAGGTGCCGAAGATCTCCAGGGTGTGGGAGATGTCCGAGAACCCGTGCTCGGCGGCGACCGCGTCGGCCCACCGCTCCACGGCGGGGCCCTCGACCTCCACCGTGCGCCCGCAGCTGCGGCACACCAGGTGGTGGTGGTGCCCGCTGCTGCACCGCCGGTACACGGCCTCGCCGTCGGCGGTGCGCAGCACGTCGACCTCGCCCGCGTCGGCCAGCGACTGCAGGGTGCGGTAGACGGTGGTCAGGCCGACCGAGTCGCCCCGGTGGCGGAGGAGGTCGTGCAGCTCCTGGGCGCTGCGGAAGTCCTGGATCTCGTCCAGGGCGGCGGACACGGCGGCGCGCTGCCGGGTCGACCGGGCACGCGGCGACGGGCTGGCGGTGGTCACCGTGAGTCCTCCTCGGTGGTCGGTGCGGTCGATGGTCTCGGTGCGGTGGGTGCGGTGGGTGCGGTGGGTGCGGTCGGCGGGCCCGCCGCACCGGCCCGTGGCCGGGGAGCGCCGGGTCCTGCGGCCGGCGGTGCCGGGGCCCTCATTCTGCCAGCGCGGCCCCCCGCGCGGGCCCCTGCCCGCTCCCGGTGTCCTCCCGCGGACCGGGCAGCACCAGGTCGCAGGCGGCCGGTTCCGCGCCGCCGCCCCCGGTGCGGTGGCGGCGCCGGGCCAGGGGCACGGCCAGGACCCCGATCAGGCCGAAGACGACCATGGCGAGCACCACGATGGCGGGGCCGGGCGGCAGGTCCTGGTAGTAGGAGGCGGTGGTGCCGGTGAGGGAGACCGCCACGCCGATGCCGACCGCCAGCGCCTGGGTGGCGGCGAAGGACCGGGTGACCTGCTGGGCCGCGGCGACCGGGACCACCATCAGGGCGCTCACCAGCAGCAGGCCGACCACCCGCATGGCCACGGTGACGGTGACGGCGGCGGTGACCGCCAGCAGCAGGTTGAGCAGCCGCACCGGCAGCCCGGTGACCCGGGCGAACTCCTCGTCCTGGCAGACGGCGAAGAGCTGCCGCCGCAGGCCGAAGGTGATCGCGGTGACGAGGGCCGCGAGCACCCCGACGGTGGCGATGTCGGCCGTGGAGACGGTGAGGATCGAGCCCCACAGGTAGCTGGTGAGGTTGGCCATCGAGCCGTCGGGCGAGAGCTTGATGATCAGCGCGCCGCCCGCCATGCCGCCGTAGAAGAGCATGGCCAGCGCGATGTCGCCGCGGGTGCGGCCGCGCTCGCGGATCAGCTCCATCACCACCGCGCCGGCGGACGCGACCAGCGTGGCCATCCAGACGGGACTGGTGTTCAGCAGGAAGCCCAGCGAGACGCCGGTGAGGGCGACGTGGCCGATGCCGTCGCCCATGATCGCCTGGCGGCGCTGCACCAGGTAGAGGCCGACGGCGGGCGCGGTGACCCCGATCAGCAGGGCGGCGAGCAGGGCCCGCTGCATGAAGGCGGCGTTCAGCATCTCGGTCACGGCAGCAGCCCCGGTGCGGTCGTGCGGGCACGGCGGTCGTGGTCGCCGCCGTGCGGATGGACGTGGTCGTGGCCGGGCAGGGCGTGCTGACCGGCGGCGGGCGGCGGCGGCCCGTCGTGGGCCACGCAGCCGTCGCGCAGCACCACCGCCCGGTCGATCAGCGGCTCCAGCGGGCCCAGCTCGTGCAGCACCAGCAGCACGGCGGCGCCGCGCCGCACCTCCCGCTCCAGGGTGTCGGCCAGCACCTGCTGGCTGGCCAGGTCGACCCCGGCCATCGGCTCGTCCATCACCAGCAGGTCGGGTTCGCCGACCATGGCGCGGGCGATGAGCACCCGCTGCTGCTGGCCGCCGGAGAGGTCGCCGACGCCGTCGCCGGCCCGGTCCAGCATGCCGACGGCGTCCAGCGCCCGGTCGACGGCCTCGCGGTCGCGGCGGCGGAAGGGCCGCAGCCCGTGCCGGGAGAGGCGCCCGGTGGAGACGACCTCCCGCACGCTCGCGGGCACGCCGGAGGCCGCGCTGGTGCGCTGCGGCACGTAGCCGACGCGGTGCCAGGCCCGGAACCTGCCGTACGGGGTGCCGAACAGCTCCAGGGTGCCCCGCTGCAGCGGCACCGAGCCCATCACGGCGCGGATGGTGGTGGACTTCCCGGAGCCGTTGGCGCCGAGCAGCGAGACGACCTCGCCGGGGCGCACGGTGAGGTCGACGCCGCGCAGGACGGGCCGGCCGCCCAGGGAGGCGGCGCCGCCGAGCAGGCGGACGGCCGGGTCCGTGCCGGTGCCGGCGGATGCGGGCGGGGAGGTCATCGGGCGCCTCCGAAGGCTGTCTCGAGGTTCTTCAGGTTCTGCCGCTGGACCGAGAAGTAGTCGTCCCGGGAGGAGTCCTTGACCCCTTCGACCGGGTCGAGCACGGCGGTCCGCAGGTGGAGGTCGGCAGCGAGGGTCGCGGCGAGCTTCGGGTTGCTGAGGGTCTCGAAGAAGACCGTCGTCACCCCGTGGGCGCGCGCCTGGCGCTGGATGGCGGCGAGCCGGGCGGGGCTCGGTTCGGACTCGGGGTCCACGCCGCTGACGGCGACCTGGCGGATGCCGTACCGGTCGGCGAGGTAGCCGAAGGCGGCGTGGCTCGTGACGAAGTCGCGGCCCCGGTAGGGCGCGAGTCCGGTCCGGAACTCCGCGTCCAGGGCGGCGAGGCGGGCGACCATCGCGTCCGTCCTCCTGCGGTAGTCGGCCGCGTGTGCGGGGTCGGCCTCGGCGAGGCCGCGGCCGACGCCGCGGGCGAGGACGGCGTAGCGGGCGGGGTCGAGCCAGACGTGGGGGTCGCCGGTGGCGTGGGCGTGCGGTTCCGCCCCGGCGCCGGCGGCCCGGTCGCCGCTCCCGCCCGGCCCGTCCCCGCCCTCGTCGAGGTGGTGGTCGGCGAGCGGGGTGAGGGAGGAGGCCTCGACGACGCGGCGGGCCCCGGACTGCCGCACGGCCTCGTCCACGGCGGGCTGGAGCCCCTTGAGGTAGACGACCAGTCCGGCGGAGCCCACGGAGGCGACCTGGCGGGGGGAGAGCTCCAGGTCGTGGGGCTCGACGCCGGGGGAGGTGAGGTCGGTGACGGCGACGTGGGGGCCGCCGATCTGCTCGGCCAGGTACTGCAGGGGGTAGAAGGAGGCGACGACGCCCAGCCGGCCGTCGGCGCGCGCCACCGGGCCGCCCGCGCCGCAGGCCGCGAGGGCCAGGACGGCCGCGGCGGCCGCGGCTATGAGGGCGAGGGCGCGTATGTGGCTCATGACAACCATTCTCATTTAAAGTGGAAACGATTGTCAATTCTCAGCTGTTCGGACGATCGGACCGCCGTGGCGCCGCCGCAGCGGGCAAGGGATTTGAAACCCCTCCGCCCGGGGCCGGTAACCTGAGGCATTCGGTCGTGCCGCCCCGCCGCGGCACCCTCCCCGAGTCCTTGCCCGCGTCGTCGTACTGAAGAGAGCACTGTGGCCGCCGACAAGATCGACACGATCGTCAGCCTGAGCAAGCGCCGTGGCTTCGTCTACCCCTGCAGCGAGATCTACGGCGGTCAGCGCGCCGCCTGGGACTACGGGCCACTGGGCGTCGAGCTCAAGGAGAACATCAAGCGGCAGTGGTGGCGCTCCATGGTCACCGGCCGCGAGGACGTCGTGGGCATCGACTCCTCCGTGATCCTCGCCCGCGAGGTCTGGGAGGCGTCCGGCCACGTCGCCACCTTCAACGACCCGCTGACCGAGTGCCTCTCCTGCCACAAGCGGTTCCGCGCGGACCACCTGGAGGAGGCGTACGAGGCCAAGCACGGCCACGTCCCGGCCGGGGGCCTCTCCGACGTCAACTGCCCCAACTGCGGCAACAAGGGCGCCTTCACCGAGCCCAAGCAGTTCTCCGGCATGCTGAAGACCCACCTCGGCGTCACCGAGGACGCCTCCGGGCTGTCCTACCTGCGCCCGGAGACCGCCCAGGGCATCTTCACCAACTTCAAGGCCGTCCAGCAGACCTCGCGCAAGAAGCCGCCGTTCGGCATCGCCCAGACCGGCAAGTCCTTCCGCAACGAGATCACGCCGGGCAACTTCATCTTCCGCACCCGCGAGTTCGAGCAGATGGAGATGGAGTTCTTCGTCAAGCCGGGCGAGGACGAGCAGTGGCACGAGTACTGGCTCCAGGAGCGCTGGAACTGGTACACCGGCCTCGGCCTGCGCGAGGAGAACATGCGCTTCTTCGAGCACCCCAAGGAGAAGCTCTCCCACTACGCCAAGCGCACGGTGGACATCGAGTACCGCTTCAACTTCGGCGGCAGCGAGTTCTCCGAGCTGGAGGGCGTCGCCAACCGCACCGACTACGACCTCGCGGTGCACGCCGAGCACTCCGGCCAGGACCTGAAGTACTTCGACCAGGAGTCCGGCGAGCGCTGGTTCCCCTACGTCATCGAGCCGGCGGCCGGCCTCAACCGCGCCATGCTCGCCTTCCTCCTCGACGCCTACTTCGAGGACGAGGCCCCCAACGCCAAGGGCGTCATGGAGAAGCGCGTCGGCATGCGCCTGGACCCGCGCCTGGCCCCGGTCAAGGTCGCGGTCCTGCCGCTCTCCCGCAACGCCGACCTCTCCCCGAAGGCCCGCGGCCTCGCCGCCGACCTCCGCCAGGCGTGGAACGTGGAGTTCGACGACGCCGGCGCCATCGGCAAGCGCTACCGCCGCCAGGACGAGATCGGCACCCCGTTCTGCGTCACCGTCGACTTCGACACCCTCGAGGACAACGCGGTGACCGTCCGCGAGCGCGACACCATGGCCCAGGAGCGCGTCTCCCTGGACCAGGTCAAGGGCTACCTGGCCGCCCGTCTCATCGGCTGCTGACACCGGCCCGCACGTGCAGGGGCGGCCCGCCGGGATCCCGGCGGGCCGCCCCTCGTGCTTCCTCCCGCGCCCTCCGGCGCCCTCCCGTGCCTTTCCATGCCGGTCAGTCCGGTCGGCCCGGTCGGCCCGGTCGGTCAGCGGCCCCGGCGGCCCCGCAGTCCGCGCCCCGGGGCGGCGGGCGCCTCCAGCGGCAGGTCCGCCAGCCGCAGCGCCGCCGCGACGTCGCGGCGGCGTCCCGGCTCGGCCTCCCCGGCCGCCTCCAGCAGCACCCCGTACACCTCCGGCAGCCCCCGCACGGTCAGCGCCGAGCCCAGCCCGGCCACGTCGTCCGCCGTCCGGCCGCGGACCACCGCCCGCAGCAGGACCCGGCACTCCGCCGCCCGTCCCGCCCCGGCCAGCGCGGCCGCCAGGGCGGCCACCTCCCCGGGCGCGCGGCTGGACGCCTGCCCCAGCAGGCTCCGCAGGTCCGCGTCCCGCCCCGCGTCGGCCAGCGCCGCCGCCAGCGCGGCCACCCCGGCGGGCGGCGCCGACGCCGACTCCCACAGCAGGGTCGCCGCGTCCGCGGCCTGACCGGTCCGCTCCAGGGCGTCGAACAGCGGCACCAGCCGGTCCGGCGGCCACGCCCACAGCCGGTGGAACAGCTCCTGCGCCTCCTCGACCAGCTCCGCCTGCCGCAGCAGCGCCAGCACCCCGGCGACCTGCCCCGGTCCGCCCCCGGCCGCGGCCCGCGCCAGGTACGCCGACGAGCCGGGCGGCCCGTCGGCGTGCAGCCGCCCGGCCAGCACGGCCACGTCGGCCGGGCTCAGCGACACCGCCGCCGCGGCCACCTCCCGCGCCGCCTGCTGCCCCTGGCCGCCCGCGTACAGGGCCCGGACCCGGGCCGCGAGCGCGCCCGCCGCGGCGGTGTGCCGCGCCGCGGGCCGGGCCTCCGCCGACGGCTCCTCCGCGGGCCGGGCCTGCGCGGACGTGTCCTGCGCGGACGTGTCCTGCGCGGACGGGTCCTCCCCGCCCGGGTGCTCGCGTCCGGCGGGCCGCACCGTCCGCTGCGCCCGTCCCGGGTGCTGCTCCCGGTGCTCGCCGTACTCCCGCCGTCCCCGCTGCTCCCGCTGCTCCCGTCCGCCCCGCCCCCGCCCGGTGCCCTGCGGGGCGTCCGCCGGGACCGGCTCCCCGGCGGCGCCGCCGAAGCGGGCACCCACCGGGCGGACCGGTGCGGCGGGCACGGGCTGCAGCCCCTCCGCCGGCCCGTCCGCCGGCCCCTCGGCCGTGAACACCCCGCCGTGCCGGGCGCCGCCCGTCCGCCGCGGCCGCCCCCGCCGCCCCCCGCCCGGGGCCGCCGCCTGCGGGGCGTCCGCCGGGTCCGGGACCGCCGGGTCCGGCGCCGCCCCGGCAGCCTGCCCCGGTGCCGGGGCGTGCTCCCCCCGCACCGCCGCCGACCAGCGGACCCGCGCCTCCGCCCCCTTCAGCTCCTCGCCCAGCCGCACGCACTCCGCGCCCAGCCGCTCCCGGTACGTCCGCGCCTGCGCCAGCTCCTGCTCCACGCCCCCGGCCGCCCCGTCGGACCGCAGTCCGCCGGACCGCAGCTCGGCTGCGAGCCTGCGCTCCCGCTGCACGGCGTACCGGCGTGCCGCCAGCAGCTCGTCCAGCCGCGTCCGTATCGCGTCGACCTGCGCGGACGCCGTGTCCCCGTCGTGAACCGCCATGGTGCGACCTCCCGCCGGACACCCCTGCGGCCTCCGGCCCTCGTCAGCTCACCCGCTCGGGCACGGCCACCGACCCACCGCGTCCGAACCGTCACCCGGAGTCATGGCCGGTCGTCATCCTGCCGCATCCGGCGCGCACGGGTGTTACGGGAGTGCTTCGGTTTCCTTTCGCGGCGCCGCCCGGCCGTCACCGTTCCGGTGCGGACGGTCCGCCGGCGAGGACGCGGCGGGCCTCCATCAGGGCGAACCCCAGCAGGTTGAGCCCCCGCCAGCGGGACGGGTCGGCGGCCCGCTCGTCGTCCGCCGCGAGCCCGACGCCCCAGATCCGGTCCACCGGGCTCGCCTCCACCAGCACCCGCGACCCGGTCCCCAGCAGATAGGCGCGGAGCGCCGTGTCCTGCCCGAACTTGGCCGTGCTCCCCGCCACGACGAGGCCGAACCGCTCCCGCTCCCAGACCGCCCCGTCGAACCCCCGCACCAGCCGCCCCAGCTTCTTCGCCTCGGCCGGGGTACGGGCGGCGAGGATCCGCTCCGCGGCGTCCGCGTCCCCGAACAGCCGGGCCTTCCCGGCCATCATCCAGTGCTCGGCGCTCGCGTACGCGGTCCCGTCCACGGTGAACGGTGAGGGCCACCACTGGCTGAGGCAGCCTGCGCCGAGGCTGCCGTCGCGCTGCGGGCGGTGCCCCCAGAACATGAGGTACTTCGGCCGGGCGCCCGCCGCGGTGAGGGCGGCCAGCTCGTCGCGGCTGCGGGCGTCCGCGGGGACGGTGGGCGGCAGCGGGGGCGTCGTCGGGGCGGTCATGCGCCGATCCTGCCAGCCGCCTCCGACACCGCCCACCGGTTTCCCGTCCGCCCCGCCCGCCCGTCCCGCCCGCCCGTCCGCCCCTCGGGTCCGCCCCCGCCGGGCCGCCGCCGCGGTGGGGGACAATGGGGGACCGGACCGCCCGCACCCGAACCGAGGAACCGCCCGCATGACCACCACCGCCGAGCCCGCCGCCCCCAGGGAGACCGCCCCCGGGGAGACCGTCCCCGGGGGGACCGCGTCCGGGGGGGCCGCCCCCGTGGACGGCGCCTCCGCAGGCGTCCCCGAGGGCGCCCCCGCGCCGCTGCGGGTCGGGCCCGTGCAGGTGTGGCCGCCGGTGGTGCTGGCGCCCATGGCGGGCATCACCAACGCGCCGTTCCGCACCCTGTGCCGGGAGCAGAGCGGCGGCCGCGGGCTGTTCGTCAGCGAGATGATCACCACCCGCGCCCTGGTGGAGCGGGACCGCAAGACGATGCGGCTGATCCGGTTCGCGCCGACCGAGCAGCCCCGCTCGATCCAGCTCTACGGGGTGGACCCGGTGACCGTCGGCCGGGCGGTCCGCATGATCGCGGACGAGGACCTCGCCGACCACGTCGACCTCAACTTCGGCTGCCCGGTGCCCAAGGTCACCCGCAAGGGCGGCGGCTCCGCGCTGCCCTACAAGCGGAACCTCATGCGGGAGATCCTGCGGCAGGCCGTGGGCAACGCGGGCCGGCTCCCGGTGACGGTCAAGATGCGCAAGGGCATCGATGACGACCACCTCACCTACCTGGACGCCGGGCGGATCGCCGCCGAGGAGGGCGTGGCGGCGGTGGCCCTGCACGGGCGGACCGCGGTGCAGCACTACGGCGGCACCGCCGACTGGTCGGCGATCGCCCGGCTGCGCGAGTCGGTGCCCGACCACGTGCCGGTGCTGGGCAACGGCGACATCTGGTCGGCGGACGACGCGGTGCGGATGATGCGGGAGACCGGCTGCGACGGCGTGGTCGTGGGGCGCGGCTGCCTGGGGCGGCCGTGGCTCTTCCGCGACCTGGTCTCGGTCTTCGAGGGCGAGAGCGACTACCAGCGCCCCTCCTTCCGGCAGGTCGCGGCGGTCATGGTGCGCCACGCCGAGCTGCTGGGGGAGTGGATCGGCGACGAGGCGCGCGGCGTCATCGACTTCCGCAAGCACGTGGCCTGGTACACCAAGGGCTTCTCGGTGGGCTCGGAGATGCGGGTGAAGCTGGCGAACGCCTCCTCGCTGGCCGAGCTGGAGGGGCTGCTGGGCTCGCTCGACCTGGACCAGCCGTGGCCGGAGGGCGCGGACGGGCCGCGCGGCCGCACCACGGGCGAGCGCCGGGTGGTGCTGCCGGAGGGCTGGCTGGACGACCCGTACGACTGCACGGTGCCCGGGGCCGACGCGGAGCTGGACACCTCCGGCGGCTGAGCCCGGCCCCGGCCGGTCCGCCCCTGCCCCGCCCCCGCCTCCCGCCGCCGGGCCCCACCCGACCCCCGGCCCCGCACGATCCGGAGCCGTTCCGCACCGGCCCCGTACGCCCGGTGGGACGGCCCCCGTGACGCTTGCCACACGCGCGCCCGGTTGACGGGGCCCGCGGGCGGGCGGCGGCGCGGCGGGGCGCGGATCGTTTCCCGAAGGAGTCCCCGGCGGAACCGGCGGCCTGCCTCCAGGTAATCAAGGCGCGGTGGCACCCGGTGCCATCCGCTGTCACCCAGGGTCGCCCGCCGGTGATCACGACGTTTCACCGCCTTCGACACATGAACGCTCGCTAACGTCAGGAGGACGATTTCACAAACGCAGGCGATCGGGCCTTGAAGGCATCGATCCGGGTGTCCGGCGCGGGTCCGCGACCACTGACGGCCTATCGGTTGCGCTGAAGTGCCTTCGAAATGGGTATGTTCTCCGCCGTCAGGGCAACCGTGCGACCCGTGCGCGAGGAGAACACCCGTGCCGAAATTCGTCTACTCCTTCACCGAGGGCAACAAGGACCTCAAGGACCTGCTCGGCGGCAAGGGCGCGAACCTCGCCGAGATGACCAACCTCGGACTGCCCGTCCCTCCGGGCTTCACCATCACCACCGAGGCGTGCAAGGTCTACCTGGAGTCCGGCAGCGAGCCCGAGGGCCTGCGCGACGAGGTGAGTGCGCACCTCGACGCCCTGGAGCGGACCATGGGCAAGCGCCTCGGCCAGGCCGACGACCCCCTCCTGGTGTCGGTGCGCTCCGGGGCCAAGTTCTCCATGCCGGGCATGATGGACACCGTCCTCAACATCGGCCTCTCCGACGCCTCCGTGGCCGGCCTCGCCGCCCAGTCCGGCAACGAGCGGTTCGCCTGGGACTCCTACCGCCGCCTGCTGCAGATGTTCGGCAGGACCGTGCTCGGCGTCGACGGCGGCCTCTTCGAGGACGCGCTGGACGAGGCCAAGCACGCCAAGGGCACCTCGGACGACCTGGACCTGGACGCCGGCGACCTGGAGAAGCTGGTCGAGCGGTTCAAGGGCATCGTCCGCAGCGAGACCGGCCGCGACTTCCCCCAGGACCCCCGCGAGCAGATGGACCTCGCCGTCCGCGCGGTCTTCGAGTCCTGGAACAGCGACCGGGCCCGGCTCTACCGCCGCCAGGAGCGCATCCCCGGCGACCTGGCCACCGCGGTCAATGTCTGCTCCATGGTCTTCGGCAACCTCGGCTCCGACTCGGGCACCGGCGTCGCCTTCACCCGCGACCCCTCCACCGGCGCCCAGGGCGTGTACGGCGACTACCTGCAGAACGCCCAGGGCGAGGACGTCGTCGCCGGCATCCGCAACACCGTGCCGCTCGCCGAGCTGGAGACGCTGGACAAGGCGTCGTACGACCAGCTCATGGGGATCATGGAGACCCTGGAGAACCACTACCGGGACCTCTGCGACATCGAGTTCACCATCGAGCGCGGCAAGCTGTGGATGCTGCAGACCCGGGTCGGCAAGCGCACCGCCGCGGCCGCCTTCCGCATCGCCACGCAGCTCGTCGACCAGGGCCTGATCGACCTCGACGAGGCGCTGCACCGGGTCAACGGCGCCCAGCTGGCGCAGCTGATGTTCCCCCGCTTCGCCGAGGAGCGCCCCGGCCAGGGGGAGAAGGCGCCCGACCGGATCGCCTGGGGCATCGCCGCCTCGCCCGGCGCCGCCGTCGGCAAGGCCGTCTTCGACTCCTACACCGCCGTCAAGTGGTCCCGCTCGGGCGAGAAGGTCATCCTGGTCCGCCGGGAGACCAACCCCGACGACCTCGACGGCATGATCGCGGCCGAGGGCATCCTCACCTCGCGCGGCGGCAAGACCTCGCACGCCGCCGTCGTCGCCCGCGGCATGGGCAAGACCTGCGTCTGCGGCGCCGAGGAGCTGGAGGTCGACACCAAGAAGCGGCGCTTCGCCACCGCCGACGGCCGGGTCGTCGAGGAGGGCGACCTGATCTCCATCGACGGCTCCACCGGCAAGGTCTACCTGGGCGAGGTCCCGGTCGTGCCGTCGCCGGTCGTCGAGTACTTCGAGGGCACCCTGCACGCCGGCGCCGACGAGCAGGGCGGCCTGGTGCAGGCCGTGCACCGGATCATGTCCCACGCCGACGGCCGCCGCCGGCTGCGGGTGCGGGCCAACGCCGACAACGCCGACGACGCCTCGCGCGCCCGCCGGTACGGCGCCCAGGGCATCGGCCTGTGCCGCACCGAGCACATGTTCCTCGGCGAGGAGCGCCGCAAGGAGGTCGAGCGGCTGATCCTCGCCGACACCGACGACGAGCGCGAGTCGGCGCTGCGCACCCTCCTGCCGCTGCAGAAGGACGACTTCGTCGAGCTCTTCCAGGCCATGGACGGGCTGCCGGTCACCGTGCGGCTGCTGGACCCGCCGCTGCACGAGTTCCTGCCGGACATCACCGAGCTGTCGGTGCGCGTCGCCCTCGCCGAGGCCCGCAAGGACCACAACGAGAACGACCTGCGCCTCCTCCAGGCCGTCCACCGCCTCCACGAGCAGAACCCGATGCTCGGCCTGCGCGGCGTACGCCTCGGCCTGGTCATCCCGGGCCTGTTCTCCATGCAGGTCCGCGCCATCGCCGAGGCCGCCGCCGAGCGGCGCCGGGCGGGCGGCGACCCCCGGCCGGAGATCATGATCCCGCTGGTGGGCACCGTCCAGGAGCTGGAGATCGTCCGCGAGGACGCGGAGAAGGTGCTCGCCGAGGTCGCCGCCGCCACCGGCGTCCCCCTCGACATCGCGCTCGGTACCATGATCGAGCTGCCGCGGGCGGCCGTCACGGCCGGTCAGATCGCCGAGGCCGCCGAGTTCTTCTCCTTCGGCACCAACGACCTGACCCAGACGGTGTGGGGCTTCAGCCGCGACGACGTCGAGGCCTCCTTCTTCACCGCCTACCTGGAGAAGGGCATTTTCGGCGTCTCCCCGTTCGAGACCATCGACCGGGACGGCGTCGGCTCGCTGGTGCGGCAGGCCGCCGAGGCCGGCCGGGCCACCCGCCCCGGCCTCAAGCTCGGGGTCTGCGGCGAGCACGGCGGCGACCCGGACTCCGTCCACTTCTTCCACGAGGTGGGGCTGGACTACGTCTCCTGCTCCCCCTTCCGCATCCCGGTGGCGCGCCTGGAGGCAGGCCGCGCCGCCATCGAGACGGCGGGCAGCGACTCGCGCTGACGGTGTGTCGGCGCGGTCGGTGACCGCACCCGTGCGGCGGAGCTCGGCGCAGGAGACGCCGCCGCACGGTGGAGCCCCGGGGCGGGGCCGGACAACGGCGTCCGGTCCCGCCCCGGCGGCGTCCGGGCCCTCGGGGCCCTCGGGGGCCGGGGCCCGCAGGAGCGCGGAGGCTACGCCGGTGCGGCGTCCTCCGGGAGGAGGCGTGCCACCGCGGCGTCGACCAGGGCGTCCAGCCGGTGCGGCGCGAGGAGTTCCGGGACGGTCAGGTCGTCGACGACCAGCCCCAGCATGGCCAGGTAGAGCAGGACCACCCCGGTGCGGTCCCCGGGCAGGCCGAAGCCCAGGTGGAAGTCGATGTTGGCGTCGAGCTCGGCGGTGAGGAAGCGCGCCAGCTCCGCGTGGAGTCCGGGCCGCCGGGTGGCCTCCAGGCGCAGTTCGAGCATGGCCAGGTGGCTGCTGCGGTCGCGGCGCATGCGGTCGACGAGCTGCAGCATCAGGGTCCTGACCAGCTCGTGCGACGGCTCGGCGTCCATCGTGCCGGCCAGCTCGGCCGGATCCGGGGTCAGCCGCTCGCGGGTGCGTCCCATGACCTGGGCCAGCATGTCGGCGCGGTCGGCGAAGTAGTTGGACGCCGTCCCGACGGGCACGGCCGCCTCCTTGTCGACGGCGCGCAGCGTCAGGCCCCGGGAGCCCTCACGGGCGAGGACCTCGATGGCGGCGTCGAGCAGGGCGGTGCGGCGGGAGGGGTTCTGACGCATCGGCGGATCCTCGGGAACTCGTTGACACCACTTCAGGTGAAGTACTAAGGTGAAACCACTTCAAACACAGTACATCATGTGAAGCGGTTCGGGTTCGGGCCCGCCGCGTCCACACGGGGAAGAGAGACCGGATGCGCAAGCTCACCTACTACGTCGCCGCCAGCCTCGACGGCTACATCGCCGCCCCGGACGGCAGCTTCGACTTCCTCCCCTTCGAGGGGGAGGTCCGGGAGGCGATCCTCGCCGAGTACCCCGAGACGATGCCGGTGCACGTCCGCGGGCCGCTCGGCCTGACCGGCATCCCCCACCGGCACTTCGACACCGTGGTCATGGGGCGCGGCACCTGCGAGCCGGCCCTCAGGGCGGGCATCACCAGCCCCTACGCCCACCTGGAGCAGTACGTCGTCTCCCGCACCCTGACCTCCGCCGACCCGGGCGTGGAGATCGTCGCCGACGACCCGGTCGCACGGGTGCGCGACCTGAAGAAGCGGGACGGCATGGGCATCTGGCTCGCCGGCGGCGGCAGGCTTGCCGCCGCGCTCCGCGACGAGATCGACGACATGGTCATCAAGCTCAACCCGGTCGTGGTCGGCAGCGGCATCCCGCTGTTCGACGGCCCGTTCGCCCCCACCGGCTTCCTGCCGGCCGCGCGCCGCGACTTCGACTCCGGCGTCAGCATCGTCACCTGCACGAGGACGTCAGGGGGTGCACCGGACAGGACCCCGCCGTGGTGCGTCCCGGCCGCCGGCCGGGAGGTCCGGCCGGCAGCCCGGGACCGCCCCGGGCCCGCGGCGCGCGGAACCCGGCCGGCCTCCCGGGCCGGCCGGGAGCCGCTCCGACCGGTCCGGCCTCCCCGCGGCGGCAATTTGGTGACGGGTGGTCAGTCCCCGGACGGCAGCGCCCCCGGGGCAGGCGGAGCACCGCGAGCGCGCCCCCGCCGGGTGCCCGCGCGTACTCCAGCGACGCCTCCAGCACCCCCGCGTGGCCCTCGGCGATGGTCAGCCCCAGCCCGTGCCCGCGCCCCCGCTCCGCCGCGCCGGTGCGGAACCGCTGCGGCCCGTCCCGCAGCAGCTCCTCCGGCCAGCCCGTGCCGTGGTTGCGGACCGTCACCACGGCCCCGCCGCACTCCGGGCCGCCCCCCCCGGGCCGGGTGCCGCGCCGGGTTCCGCGCCGTCCCCCGCGGCGGCCTCGGCGGTGACCAGCACCGGGGGAGCGCCGTGCCGGCAGGCGTTGACGACCAGGTTGGAGAGCACCCGGTCCAGCCGGCGCGGGTCGGTGGCGATCCGGCCGTCCCGGACGACCCGCACCTCCACCCCCTCCAGGCCGGTGGCGCCGACGATCCGCCGGACCGTGTCGCCCAGCCGCACCTCCGCGACGTCGGGCCGCGCCGCCCCCGCGTCCAGCAGGGACACCTCCAGCAGGTCCTCCACCAGGCGGTGCAGCGACCCGACCCGGCCGCGCACCAGCTGGGTGGGGCGGCCGGGCGGCAGCAGCTCCGCGGCGGTCACCAGCCCGGTGAGCGGGGTGCGCAGCTCGTGCGCCACGTCCGCGGTGAACCGCTGCTCGGCCTGGAGCCTGCGGTGCAGCGCCGCCGACATGGAGTCGACGGCGGCGGCCAGTTCGGTGACCTCGTCGCGGGTGCGCCCCAGCGGCCCGATGCGCGCGGTGAAGTCCCCGGCGGCGATGGTGCGGGCGCTGCGCGCGGCGGTCCGCAGCCGGCTGCTGATCCGGTCGGCGGCCAGGGTGCCCGCGAGCACGGTGACCAGGACGGCGGCCGCGCCCGAGGCGAGGATCGCCCGGTCCAGGTCGGCGACGGCCCGTTCGTCGCCGGCGTAGTCCACCCGGACGGACAGCACCTCGCCGCCGGTCCCGGCGGCCGCCCACATGGCGGTGCCGTGCGGTCCCGGGCCGAGCATCGACCCGCGGTGGCCGTGCAGGGCGAGGCGGCGCAGCGGTCCGGGCAGCCCCGCGCCGTCGCGCGAGCGGTCCGCGCCCGGGGCGGGGTCGCCGGTGCGGTCGTACAGGTCCAGCGCGGCGTCCAGCGCGGTCTCCGCGGCCCGGCGGCCCGGCGGCCCGGCGGCCCGGCGGCCCGGCGGCCCGGCGGCCCGGCGGCCCGGCGGCCGCCCCGGGTCCTACCGGGCGGGCAGCACGCGGAAGACGGGGTAGCCGGGGGCGATGCGCAGCAGCTCGGCGTCGGACGCGTCGGGGCCGACGCCGTCGAAGAACACCCCGACCTCGAACTTCCACCGCTTCAGGTACGCCCGCAGCACCTCGGGCTTGTCGGCGTCGGCCAGCTCCGCCGCCCGGAACTCCTCCACCCGCCGGCCGAGCCGCAGCTCGCCGCCGCCCGCCACCCGGATGTTGCGCACCCACTGGGTGTGGCCGCGGGGCGCGACCAGGTAGCGCTCGCCGCCGTGGGTGAGCAGGTTGACCGGGGTGGTGCGCCACTCGCCGCTCTTGCGCCCCCGGACGGCGAGCACCCGGGAGCCCCAGACGCTGAGCCCGGCCCGGGTGGCGGCGGCCACGAGACGGTTGAAGACCTTGTCGGTGAGGCCGCCCGGCCGGACGTAGCGGGTCGGCTGGGGCGCGGCGGCGTCGGACATGGCGGGCTCCTCGGGAGATTTTCGAGAGCGGTGCTCTCGGTTCGTCTGCCATGACTGTGGCACCGGCCGCCGGAGGCTGTCAAGAGCAGTGCTCTCGTTTGTGCGCACCGCTCCGATCCGTGGCAGACTGCCCCCATGGCTGCGACGCGAACCGCCCGACAGCGGGCCCGTGAGGAACTCACCCTCGAGATCAAGGAGGAGGCCCGCCGGCAGCTCGCCGCCGACGGCGCCCAGAAGCTCTCGCTGCGCGCCGTCGCCCGCGAGCTGGGCATGGTCTCCTCGGCGCTCTACCGGTACTTCCCCAGCCGCGACGACCTGCTCACCGCGCTGATCATCGACGCCTACGACGCCCTGGGGGAGCGGGCCGAGGCCGCCGTCGCCGCCGCGCCCCCCGGCGACGCCCGCGCCCGGTGGCGGGCCCTGTGCCACGCCGTGCGGGACTGGGCGCTCGCGCACCCCCACGAGTACGCCCTCGTCTACGGCACCCCCGTGCCCGGCTACCGGGCGCCGCAGGCCACCGTCGAGCCCGCCGCCCGGGTCGCCCTGGCCATGGTCGCGGTCCTGCGCGACGCGCCGGCCGGGGGGCGGCCGGGGGCGCGCGTCCCCGAGGGGGAGCTCGCCGGCCAGCTGTCCGCCCTGGCCGCACAGCTCGCCCCGGACGTGGACCCCGCCCTCCTCGCCCGCGGGCTGGCCGCCTGGACGCAGCTCTTCGGCATGGTCAGCTTCGAGCTCTTCGGCCACCTCGTCGGCTCCGCCGACCCGGCCGGGCCGTTCTTCGCCCACACGGTGGAGGAGGCGGCCGACCTCCTCGGGCTCCCGGACTCCCCGCCGGCCCCCTGACCGGCCCTCTCAGGGGCGGCGGCCCCAGGCGGACACCATGGGCGCGGTCGCCAGGTCCAGGCGGCCGGCCTCCACGTTCGCCAGGTGCCGGTCGACCTCCTCGTCGGTGGCCGGCCCCCGCTCCACCAGCAGCCCCCGCACCTGCCGTACGGTCGCCGCCTCCAGCAGGTCCCCCGCGGGCGAGGCGATCGGGAAGAAGGCGTCCGCCCGTACCTCCGTCAGGCCCGCCTCCCGCAGCAGCCGGGGCAGCCGCCGCCCGTACGCCAGGTCGGCGCCGCGCTCCGCCAGCAGCGTCCGGAAGCCGCGGCGCAGCCGGTTGGCCAGCTCCTCCTCCGGCCCGTGCTCGTCGGGGCAGGCGAGCGGCTGCATCGCCGGGTCGGCGTCCTCCAGCAGCAGCACCCCGCCCGGCCGCAGGGCGCCGGCCATCGTCCGCAGCGCCCGCTCCCGGTCGGCGACGTGGAGCAGGACCAGCCGGGCGTGCACCAGGTCGAAGGACTCCCTCGGCGGCTCGTCCGCGGCCACGTCGTGGCGCCTGACCTCCACCGCCGGCCCGGCCGCCTCCCGGGTCCAGGAGACGTCGATGTCGGTCGCCAGCACCCGCCCCCGCGGCCCGACCCGGCCGCCCAGCCACCGCACGACGGAGGGTCCCCCGGCGCCCACCTCCCAGCAGTGCCGGCCGGGGCCGACGCCCAGGTGGTCGAGGTGGCGGAAGGTCGAGGCGTCGAAGAGCTCCGCGAGGGCGTCGAACCGCTCGCCCGCCTCGGCCTGCCGGTTGTCCAGGAGGTACCCCTCGTCGCGCGCCATGCCCCGATCCTCCCACCGCCCGGCGGCCCCGCCCGGTCCCGGCGGCCCCGCCCGGACCCGGCGGCCCCGCCCGGACCCGGCCGCCGGGGCCGGTCCGCGGCGGCCCGGCTCCGGGAAAACCTGCTGCGCCCGGGGCCCCGCCGGGCCTACGCTCCGCCGCATGGCCCGTCTGCTCTCGGTGAACCTGGCCCGCCCCCGCCCCAACCCCGCCAAACCCGACGTCGGCACGACCGGCATCGACAAGCGGCCCGTGGACCACCCGGTGGCGGTGCGCGCCCCCGGGCCCAAGCGCGGCGGCCTCGGCGGCGGACTGGTGGGCGACCGCGTCTGCGACACCCGCCACCACGGCGGCGACGACCAGGCCGTCTACGCCTACGCCCGCGAGGCGCTGGACGCCTGGCAGGCACAGCTCGGCCGGGAGCTGCCGAACGGCTCCTTCGGCGAGAACCTGACGACCGCCGGGCTGGACGTGGACGGCGCGCTCATCGGCGAGCGGTGGCGGGTCGGCGGCTCGGTGCTGCTGGAGGTCGCGGTGCCGCGCATCCCCTGCGGCACCTTCGCCGTCTGGCTGGACGAGCGCCGCTGGGTGCGGCGGTTCACGCTGCGGGCGCTGCCCGGCGCCTACCTGCGGGTCGTCGAGCCCGGGGAGGTCCGGGCGGGCGACCCGGTGGCGGTGGAGTTCCGCCCCGACCACCGGGTGACCGTGGCGGGGTGCTTCCGCGCGCTGACCACCGAGCCCGGGCTGCTGCCGGGCCTGCTCGCCGCCCAGCAGCTCCCCGAGGACGTCAGGGCGGCCGCCCGGCACCGCACCCGGGAGGCGCCGTTCCCGCCGCCCGGGCCCGGGGAGGACTGACCCGCCGTCGGGACACGCCACGGGGACACGGCACCGGGACACGGCACGGGGCCCCGCCGCGTCGGCCCGGGGGCCCCGCCGCGCGCGGGGCCCCCGGGACCGGCCGTCAGGCCGAGACCAGCGGCCGGGGGTGGTCCGGGGCGCTCGGCGCCCGGGACGCGGCGATCCGCAGCTCGACGATGTCCCGCACCGCCGGCCACTCCTCGTCGAGGATCGAGTAGAACGCCGTCCCCCGGACCATGCCGTCCAGGCCGCGGGTGTGGGCCCGGCGCACGCCCTCGCAGACGGCGCCCAGCCGCTCGATCGCGGCCCGGGACCGCAGGTTGCGGGCGTCGGCCCGCAGGGAGATCCGCCGCACGCCCCAGGTCTCGAAGGCGTGCCGGAGCATCAGCAGCTTGGCCTCGGTGTTGATCCCGGTGCCCTGCGCGCGGGCCGAGAGCCAGGTGCCGCCGATCTCGGCGGCGTCCGGCACGGCGGCCCACGGGTCGCCGACCGGACCGCGCGGGGCCGGCGGCCAGACCACCGGCCCCTCCCAGTAGTCCAGCTCGGTGAAGCGGGTCGAGCCCACCACCAGTCCGTCGGACACCCGGACGGTGGCGAACGGCAGCGCCCGGCCGGCGGCCTGGTCGGCCAGGGCGGAGGCGATGTACGCGCGGGCCGCGTCCAGCCCGTGCGGCACGGGCGTGAACGCGTACGCCGTGCGGTCCTCGGCCGCGGCGGCGGCCAGGGCCGGGGCGTGCTGCTCGGTGAGCGGCTCCAGCCGCACCACGCGGCCGGTGAGGGTGACGGAGACGGGCACGGGCCTTCGGTCCTTCGACGAGAAGAGGGCTCCTGCCGCGGTCCGGCCAGGAGGAAGGTGCGGGCGACCGCCCCGACGCCGGGCCCGGTCCGGGGCAGGCCGGAGGGCCGCCCGGGGCAGGGGGAGCGGGGGACAGTGTCGGTCCGCGTGATGGCCGGGGAGGGAACGATGCGCGTGAGGAAGCAGGCGGCCAGGTGAAGGCAAGATGCGAGGAGGGGGCTGCCTCCGGCAGGAGGAAGATGCCGGGCAGCGAGAGGACGATACCTGCCTGCGGGCCGTGCGTCATCCTGCGGCGCGCCGACACCGGCGCGCGGGGCGGCGGCGCGCGCCGACCGCCGTCCCCGGGTGGTCGGCGCCCGGCCCGCGGACGGGCCCGGGACGCCTCCGGCCAGCGGTTTCGCCGCCGCCGGGCGGGGGCGCGGGCCGGATCCGCGGTGCGGGGGGCGGCGCGGGGAGCGCTGCGGGAATGCGGCGGCCCCCGTCCGTGCTGAGGGTGTCCGAGGGGGTTCCCGGGCACCGACGGCCGGGGCCCGTCCGGAACGGAAGGGATGGGGTTCGCGGTGCGCGATCCGGAAGCTCTGTACGACCTGGAGCGCGAGGGCGTGGAGGCGGTGGCGGCCACGGCGGCGTCCTCGCCCGGCCTGGTCCTGCTCTACCACCTCACGGGCTTCATGGACGCCGGCGAGACCGGCGGCCAGGTGGTCGAGCACCTGCTGGAGCAGGGCGGCCCGCAGGTGGTGGCCCGCTTCGACCACGACCGCCTCGTGGACTACCGGGCACGCCGGCCCGTGCTGACCTTCGACCGCGACCACTGGTCGGACTACGAGGCGCCCGAGATCCTGCTGCAGCTGGTCCGCGACGCGGCCGGCACGCCGTTCCTGCTGCTCAGCGGCCCGGAGCCGGACGTCGAGTGGGAGCGGTTCGCCGCCGCCGTGCGCGGCCTCGCGGTCCGCTTCGGGGTGCGGCTCGCGGTGGACTTCCACGGCATCCCCATGGGCGTGCCGCACACCCGCCCGGTCGGCCTGACCCCCCACGGCAACCGGCTGGACCTGGCCGCCGGCCACCCCAGCTGGTTCGAGCAGGCGCAGGTCCCCGGCAGCGCCCAGGCGCTGCTGGAGTACCGGCTCTCCGAGGCCGGCCACGACGTGCTCGGCTTCGCCGCGCACGTCCCGCACTACGTCGCCCGCTCGCCCTACCCGGCGGCGGCCGTCGCCGTGCTGGAGGCGGTCCAGTCCGCCACCGGCCTGGTCCTGCCGGCCACGGAGCTGCGCGAGCGGGTCGCCGAGGTCCGCGAGGACATCGACGGCCAGCTGTCCGAGGGCGGCGGCGACCTGCCCACCGCCATCCGGGGCATGGAGAGCCAGTACGACGCCGTGGCGGGCGCGGAGGGGCGCGAGAGCCTCCTCGCCGAGCAGGTGGACCTGCCGTCCGCCGACGAGCTGGGGCGCCGCTTCGAGCAGTTCCTCGCCGAGCAGGAGCGCGGCGCGGACTGAGCCGCGCGGGCCCGGCCCGCCGTGCCGGGCCGGGCACCCGTCCGTCGGCCGGGCCCCCGCGCGCCCGTTCGCCCGGGGGCCGGTCCCGGACGTGCCCGCCGGGGACCCCGGGCGGGCGGCCCGCCGCACGCCCCCGTACCGTCGAGGGACGGGCGTGCGGTCCGCGGAGCGGGCCGTCCGCCGAGCCCGGACCGGAACCTGGGGAGGCCCGCGCCGATGAAGCCCCCGCGTACGAAGCCCCCGCGCGTGCGGTCCCTGCGCACCGCCGCCGGCGCCCTCGCCGCGACCGGCGCCCTCCTGCTCTCCGCCGCCTGCTCCGGGGGCCCCGGCACCCGGGCGGGCGGCCCGGAGGCCGCCGCCCCCTCGGCGACCGGCTCCCCGGCCGCCTCCCCCGCCGCGACGGCCGCCCCGCCGCCGGCGTCCCGGGGCGGCGCCCCGGCCCTCCGCGGCTCCTACGTCGCGCTCGGCGACTCCTACACCTCCGGCCCGCGCATCCCCCCGCAGCACGGCACCCCCGAGGGCTGCGAGCGCTCCGGCCGCAACTACCCGGCCCTGGTGGCCCGCGCCCTGCGGGTGCCGGCGGCCGACTTCCGCGACGTCAGCTGCAGCGGCGCCGTCATCGCCGACCTCGCCTCGCCCCAGGGCGTCCCCGGAGGGGCCAACCCCGCCCAGTTCTCCGCCCTGTCGCCGCGCACCGCACTGGTGACCGTCGGGATCGGCGGCAACGACGTGGGCTTCATCCAGGTCCTCACCCGCTGCGTCCAGGCGGGCGTGATGCGCGGCCTCGGCCTGGGCGGCGGCAGCGCCGCGCCCTGCCGCGACTCCTACACCCCCGCCGGCCTCGGCCTGCTCCAGCGGCGGATCGACACCGCCGGCCGCGACCTGGAGGCCGCGCTCGGCGAGGTCCGGCGCCGGGCGCCGCACGCCCGCGTCCTCGTGCTCGGCTACCCGGAGCTCGTCCCGGCCTCCGGCGCGGGCACGGCCTGCTCCTCGCTGATGGGCCTGGCGCCGGGCGACGTCGCCTTCCTCCACGACCACGAGCGGCGGCTCGACGCCGCGCTGCGGCGCGCCGCCGGGGCCGCGGGCGCCCGGTACGTCGACACCCGGACGCCCTCCCGGGGCCGCGACGCCTGCTCCCCGGCGGCCGTCCGCTGGATCGAGCCGCTCTCCCCGGCCTCCGCCGCCGCGCCGGTCCACCCCAACGCCCGCGGCGAGCGCGGTATGGCCGACGCCGTCCTGCGGTCCCTGGGTGCGCCGGACGGTCCGGGCTGAGCGCCGCCCGGCGTCCGGCGCGGAGTGCCCGGCCTGGTCCCTGCTGCGGTAGTACCGTGCGGAGTGCCGGTGTCCCGGCGCCGCCCCGGAGGAAGGAGAGCGTGGTGACTGCCACCGAGGACCGGCCGCAGATGCTGGTCGAGGAGTTCGAGCGCATCGCGGTCGCCGCCGACCGCGAGGGCGTCCGCCTCGAGTTCATCCACGGGAAGCTGGGGGTCAAGGCGGTGCCGGACGGGGACCACGACGAGATCGTCCGCTGGGTCATGGAGCACTGCATGCAGCAGCGGCCCGACCTGTGGCTCTACCCGGAGCGGGGTCTGAAGGTCGAGGCGTACCGGAAGGGGCACGCCAAGCCGGACGGCGCGCTCGCACCTCGGGGGAGTTTCGCCGGACAGGGGGAGTGGGCCGACGCCGACCGGGTCCTGATGGTGCTGGAGGTCACTTCCTACGACACCGACACCGACCGGCGGGACCGGGAGGACAAGCCCCGCGCCTACGCGGAGGCGGGCATCCCGGTCTACCTGCTGGTCGACCGGGACTCCTGCGAGGTCCTCGTCCACAGCGAGCCCGAGGGGGGCGTGTACGGAGCCCTCGTCCGCCGTCCTTTCGGCAGGGAGGTGCGGCTGCCGCAGCCCGTCGGCATCGTGCTGGACACCGAGGCCCTCAAGAGCTGGGTGCGCTGACCGCCGCCCGGTCCACCGGGCACGGCCCGGCGGCCCAAATGGGCCGACGGACCGTCAGGGTGCGTCCCCGTCAGTCCGCGAGCCGGACCGCGTGGACGGGGATGCGGACCGACGGGTCGTCCAGGCACACGCCGGTGGCCAGGTCGAAGCGCTGCTTGAGCAGCGGCGAGGCCACGTACGGGCCGCCCCCGGCGGCGGAGCCCAGCAGCCCGCGGGAGAGGACGTGGGCGCCGGTGAACGGGTCGCGGTTGCCGACCGCCCACACCCGGTCGCGGCGGTCCCGGAAGACGGCGGCCTGCCGGCCGTCGGGCAGCAGCACGGCCACCCCGCGGCCCGGGGTGAGCAGCGGCCAGTCGCAGACGGGCACCCAGGCGCCGCCGGTCAGCAGCTCCACGCGGGCGGTCCCGGGATCCGCCGGGGAGGCGACGGCGGGAGAGGCGGCGGGGGCGGCGGTGGGAGCGGTCATCGGGAGCGGACCTCCAGGAGCGGGGCGCGGCCGGGCGCGCCGTCGGACGAGCGGTCGGGGCGGCCGGGGCCGTCGGGGTCGAGGGAGCGCAGCAGGTCGTCCTCGGAGAGCAGCACCTCCAGGTCGGGCCGGACCTGGTCCCGCTCCGGCACGAACCGCACCGTGGGGTCGGGCACCCCCGGCGCGTTGACGAAGGAGACGAAGCGCCGCAGCCGCTCGGGGTCGGCGAGGGTCGCGGCCCACTCGTCCTGGTACCGGCCGACGTGGCGGTCCATCAGGGCCTCCAGCTCGCCGCAGATCCCGAGCGAGTTCCCCACCACGACGTCGCGCACGTGGTCCAGCCCGCCGTCGATCCGCTCCAGCCAGGCGGAGGTGCGCTCCAGCCGGTCGGCGGTGCGGATGTAGAACATCAGGAACCGGTCGATCAGCCGGACGAGCCCCTCGTCGTCCAGGTCCTGCGCCAGCAGGTCGGCGTGGCGGGGGTCGGCGCCGCCGTTGCCGCCGACGTAGAGGTTCCAGCCGGCGGAGGTGGCGATGACGCCGAAGTCCTTGCCCCGGGCCTCGGCGCACTCCCGGGCGCACCCGGAGACCGCCGACTTCAGCTTGTGCGGCGAGCGCAGGCCCCGGTAGCGCAGCTCCAGCCGGATCGCCATCGCCACCGAGTCCTGCACCCCGTACCGGCACCAGGTGGAGCCCACGCAGGACTTCACCGTCCGCAGCGACTTGCCGTAGGCGTGGCCCGACTCGAAGCCCGCGGCGACCAGCCGCGACCAGATCTGCGGCAGCTGGTCCACCCGGGCGCCGAACAGGTCGATCCGCTGCCCACCGGTGATCTTCGTGTAGAGGCCGAAGTCGCGGGCGACCTCGCCGATCACGATGAGCCGCTCCGGGGTGATCTCGCCCCCGGGGATGCGGGGGACCACCGAGTACGAGCCGTTCCGCTGCAGGTTGGCGAGGAAGTGGTCGTTGGTGTCCTGCAGGGCCGCCTGCTCGCCGTCGAGGATGTGCACCGGGGCGTCCAGCTCCGGCGCGAGCGAGGCCACGACCGACGCCACCGTGGGCTTGCAGACCTCGCAGCCCTCGCCGCCCCGGGCCTCCTCGCGCCCGTACCGGTCGAGCAGCTCGGCGTGGGTGGCGGTCCCGGTGACCCGCACGATCTCGTACAGCTCGGCGCGGGTCTGCGCGAAGCACGGGCACAGGCCCCGGTCGACGGCGACGCCGGACGCCTCCAGCTCGTCCTGCACCAGCGACGTCAGCAGCTTCACGCAGGAGCCGCAGCCGGTGCCCGCCTTCGTGCACGCCTTGACCTCGGGCACGGTGGTGCAGGAGTGCTCCGCGACGGCGGCCCGCACGGCGCCCTTGGTGACGTTGTGGCAGTTGCAGACCACCGCCCCGTCCGGCAGCGCCGAGGGGCCGAGCGCCGCCGGCGCGCCCGCGCCGGCGGGCAGCACCAGCGCCTCCGGCGGCGCGGGCAGCGGGGTGCCGGTGCCGGCGAGCGGCCGCAGCGCGGCGTACGCCTCCGCGTCGCCGACCAGGATGCCGCCCAGCAGGGCGCCGTCCGCGGTGACCACCAGCTTCTTGTAGACGCCGGAGCGGGAGTCGGAGTACACGACCTCCAGGGCGCCCTCGGAGGCGGCGAAGGCGTCGCCGAAGCTGGCCACGTCCACGCCCAGCAGCTTGAGCTTGGTGGAGAGGTCCGCGCCGGTGAACGTGCCCGTGCCCCCGGCCAGCTGCGCGGCGACCGCCTGCGCCATCTCGTACCCGGGTGCGACCAGGCCGTACACCCGGCCGTCCACCGCCTGCGCGCACTCGCCGATCGCGAAGACCCGCGGGTCGGTGACGGACCGGCAGTCCGCGTCCACCCGGACGCCGCCGCGCTCGCCGACCTCCAGCCCGCAGTCGCGGGCCAGCGCGTCGCGGGGGCGCACGCCCGCGGAGAAGACCACCAGGTCGGCGGCGAGCTCCGAGCCGTCGGTGAAGGCCATGCCGGTGACGGCGCCCGCCGCGTCCACCGCGACCGCCTTCGTGCCGACACCGGTGTGGACCACGACGCCCAGCTCCTCGACGGTGCGCCGCAGCGCCTCGCCGCCGCCGTCGTCCACCTGCACCGGCATCAGCCGCGGGGCGAACTCCACGACGTGCGTCTCCAGCCCGAGCCCCTTCAGCGCCCCGGCCGCCTCCAGGCCCAGCAGGCCGCCGCCGACCACCGCGCCGACCCGGGCGCCCCGCGCGTACTCCTCGATGGCGAGCAGGTCCTCGACGGTGCGGTAGACGAAGCAGCCCGTCGCGTCCCTCCCCTCCACCGGCGGCACGAACGGGTACGAGCCGGTGGCCAGCACCAGGGTGTCGTAGCGCACGACGAGGCCGGAGCGGGCGGTCACCGTGCGGGCGGCCCGGTCCACGGCCACCGCCGGGTCGCCGAGGCGGACCTCGAAGCCGTGCCGTTCGGCGAAGCCCTCCTCGCCCAGCACCAGGTCCTCGGCGGTGAGGCCGGAGAAGTACGAGGTCAGCCGGACGCGGTCGTAGGCGGGACGCGGCTCCTCGGCCAGGACGACCACCCGCAGGCGGGCGGCGGCGCCGTTCTCGGCCAGCGCCTCCAGGAGGCGGTGGCCGACCATGCCGTACCCGACCAGGACGACGACGGGCTTCTCGGGGGTGTCGGTCATCGGGGGTTCCCTCCGTGGGGCGTGCCGTGGGTGGTGCCGCGGGGGCCCGCATGGGCGCTCCCGTGCGCGGTGAGCAGGTGGAGCGGGTGGGCGGACAGCGGTTCGTCGTCCTCCCAGGCGTGGGCCAGGGCGCCCACGGTGGCCAGGTCGCCGAGGAGGATGCCGCCGACCACGCGGTCGCCGCCGCGGCCGTCGCGGCGGACCACGACCTTGCGGTAGGAGCCGCGGGTGGCGTCGGCCAGCCGCAGCACCCGGTCCCCGGGTCCGGCGGGCGCCGTCTCGCCGAACGCCGCCAGGTCGAACGCCGCCGGTCCTGCGCCCGGGGTCCCCGGGGCCGGTGTCCCTGCGCCCGGGGCCCCGGCGGCAGGGGTCCCGGCGGGGGCCAGGGTGAGCCGGGTCAGCAGCCGGCTGCCGGTGTAGGCGGGGGCGGGGGCGGCCGCCTCCGGGACCCCGGCCGGGGCCGGTCCCGGACCGGCGAGCAGCCGCGCCAGCAGGTCGGCCTGCTGGAGGGCCGGGCCCGCCAGGCCGTACACGGTCCCGCGGTGCTCCGCGCAGTCGCCGACCGCGTGGACGCGCGGGTCGGAGGTGGTCAGCCGGTCGTCGACCACCACCCCCCGGCGCACCTCCAGCCCGGCGGCCCGGGCCAGGCCGGTGCGGGGGCGGATCCCGCACGCCACGACCAGCAGGTCCGCCGCCAGGCGGTAGCCGTCGGCCAGCTCCACCGCCGCCACCCGCCTGTGCCGGGTCAGCACCGCGCGGGCCCGGCACTCGGTGTGCACCTCCACGCCGAGTCCGGCCAGGTGGTCCCGCAGCAGCCGGGACGCCTCCGCGTCCAGGTGGCGCTCCATCAGGTGCTCGCCCTGGTGGGCGAGGACCGTCTGCATGCCGCGCGCCGCCAGCGCCCGTGCCGCCGACACGCCCAGCAGTCCGCCGCCGACGACCACCGCCCGGGCCGCCGGGCCCGTCCGCCGCAGGTGGGCGTCGATGCCGGTGTAGTCGTCCATCGTCCGGAAGGCGAAGGCGCCGTCGGGCAGGTCGCCGCCGTGCCCCGTGCCGCCGTACCCCCCGTACCCCCGGCCCGCCGCGCCGCCCGCGCCCGCCGCCCCGCCCGCGCCCGCCGCCCCGCCCGGGCCGTCCGGACCGTCCGGGGCGTCCGGGGCGTCCGGGCCGTCCCGGTCGTCCGGGTCGTCCGGGTCGAGGAAGAGCCCGCGCAGCGGCGGGAGCACCGGGCTGCCGCCGGTGGCCAGCACCAGGTCGTCGTAGGGCACGGCCGAGCCGTCGTCGCAGAGCACCCGCCGTTCGGCGCGGTCGATCCGGACGACCCGCACCCCGCGCCGCACCACCGGGCCCTCCGGAACCGGCGGCAGCGCCACCACCTCGGGCGCGTACCGGCCGGCCAGCACCTCGGCCAGCAGCACCCGGTTGTACGCGGGGTGCGCCTCCTCGCCGAGCACGGTGACCCGGAGGCCCCCCTGCCCGCCGTCCGTGCCGCCTCTCGGGCCGCAGCCCGGCCCGCCGGACGCCCCGCGGGCGGCCAGCTGCTGCACCAGCCGGTGGCCGGCCGTCCCGCCGCCCACCACGACGATGCGGCGGGGTGCGCCGTCCGGCCGCCCGCTGCGCGGCCCTGCTCCCGTGGTCATGCGAGAAGGTTCGAACGGTGGTGTTTCCCGACCGGTTCGCGTCTGTTTCACCGGCGGAACGGTGCCCTCAGTGTCCGCGGAACGGCGCTGTGAGCGGCGCGCCCGCGGTGCGTCCGCGCCGGTCGCCGCTGTGCCGTTAGCATCGGCCTGCACACGGACCTTCCCCCGCCCGGGACGCCCGTGCCCGGTCCGCCCGTACCCGGGCCGCCCCGCACGAGCCGCCCGGCCCGGGCCGTCGGGGGCGGCGCACACGAGGGAGCGGCGATGGGCAGCACCGGCGGGGCCGAGGACCCCGAGCCCGTCGTGGACATCACCCCGCGCGCGGAGGGCGAGGCGGAGGCCGACCCCGCTCCCCGCTGGCTCGGACCGCTGCTCGTCGTGGGCCTGCCCGCCGCCGTGGCGGCCGTCCTCGGCTGGGTGCTGTACTGGCAGCTCTCCACCGCCTCCGCCTTCCCCGCCGCCGACTCCCGGGCCTGCCCGGGGAGCGTCGAGCCGCTGGGGGCGGCCGCCGACCGGCTCGGCGTGCGGGTACCCGCGGACGCCCGCGACGTCCACTACCTCACCTCGTCCGCCGCCAGCGGCAAGCCCCTGCTCCAGCTGGCCTTCCGGCTGCCGCCGGGCGAGCTGGACCGCGCCCTGGAGGGCAACGGGCTGCTGCCCTCGCCCTCCCCGCAGCCGCCCGTCTGGTCGGCCACCGGCGGCATGTGCGGGCTCGGCGACGCGGGCGACGCCCTCACCCGCTGGACGGGGGCGGTCCCCGCCTCCGGCGGCCCGCTGCGGGCCGAGGTGTCCACCGGCGGCGCCCCGGTCACGGTGCAGGTCCTGCTCACCGCCGAGAGCTGACGGTCCGTCGGACTCCCGGTCCCGCCGTCACCCGCCCGCCGGCTCCAGCCGCACCGCGCAGACCTTGAACTCCGGCATCCGCGAGACCGGGTCCAGCGCCGGGTTGGTGACGGTGTTGGCCCGCCCCGCGCCCGGCCAGTGGAACGGCATGAAGACGGTGTCCGGACGGATCGCGTCGGTGAGCCGGGCCGGGGCGACGGCGCGGCCGCGGCGGCTGACCACGGCGACCGGGGCGCCCTCGCCGATCCCCAGCCGCTCGGCGAGCCGGGGGTGCAGCTCCACGAACGGGCCCGGCGCGGCCGCCGCCAGGGCGGCCACCCGGCGGGTCTGGGCCCCGGACTGGTACTGCGCCAGCACCCGGCCCGTCGTCAGCCGCAGCGGGTACTCGGCGTCCGGCTCCTCGGCGGCCGGGCGGTGCTGGACGGCGGCGAAGCGGGCCCGGCCGTCCGGGGTGGCGAAGCGGTCCAGGAAGAGGCGCGGGGTGCCGGGGTGGTCCGCCGACGGGCAGGGCCAGAAGACGCCGTCCTCGGCCGCGATCCGCCCGTAGCCGATGCCCGCGTAGTCCGCCGGACCGCCCGCCGACGCCCGCCGCAGCTCGTCGAAGGCCTTCTCCGGCTCCACCGGGAAGCCCTCGCCGTGGCCCAGCCGGGCCGCCAGCCCGTGCAGCACCTCCAGGTCGCTGCGCACCCCCGGCGGCGGGTCCACCGCCCTGCGGCGCAGGACGACCCGGCCCTCCAGGGTGGTCATGGTGCCGGTCTCCTCGGCCCACTGGGCGACCGGCAGCACCACGTCGGCCAGGGCGGCGGTCTCGGAGAGCACCACGTCGCTGACGGCCAGGAGGTCCAGGGCGGCGAGCCGCTCGGCGACGTGCGCGGCGTGCGGGGCCGAGACCACCGGGTTGGAGCCCGCCACCAGCAGGGCGCGCACGTCCCGGCCGAGGGAGTCCAGCAGTTCGTACGCGCTGCGGCCGGGGCCGGGCAGGGACTCCGGGTCCACGCCCCACACGGCGGCGACGTGGGCGCGCGCCGCGGGGTCGTCCAGTCTGCGGTAGCCGGGCAGCTGGTCCGCCTTCTGCCCGTGCTCGCGGCCGCCCTGCCCGTTGCCCTGCCCGGTGAGGCAGCCGTACCCCGAGTGCGGGCGGCCGGCCCGGCCGGTCGCCAGGCAGAGGTTGATCCAGGCGCTCACCGTGTCGGTGCCCTTGGACTGCTGCTCCGGCCCGCGGGCGGTCAGCACCATCGACGCCTCCGCGTCGCAGAACAGCCGCACCGTCTCCCGCAGCTGCGGCACCGGCACCCCGGTGACCGACTCCACCAGCTCCGGCCAGTGCGCCATCGCCGCCGCCCGCGCCTCCGGCCACCCCGTGGTGCGCTCCGCGACGAAGGCCTCGTCGGTGCGCCCCTCCGCCACCACCAGGTGCAGCAGGCCCAGCGCCAGCGCCAGGTCGGTGCCGGGGCGCGGCGCCAGGTGCAGGTCCGCCAGTCCGGCGGTGCGGGTGCGGCGCGGGTCGACCACGACCAGCCGGCCGCCGTTCTCCCTCAGCTCCCGCAGGTACCGGACGAAGGGCGGCATGGTCTCCGCCGGGTTGCCGCCCACCAGGACCAGGCAGCCGGTCCGGGGGATGTCCTCCAGCGGGAACGGCAGCCCCCGGTCCAGGCCGAACGCCCTGTTCTGCGCGGCCGCCGCCGACGACATGCAGAACCGGCCGTTGTAGTCGACCGTCGCGGTCCGCAGCACCACGCGGGCGAACTTCCCCAGCAGGTAGGCCTTCTCGTTGGTCAGCCCGCCGCCGCCGAACACGCCGACCGCGTCCCGGCCGTGGGCCTCCGCCGTGCGGGACAGGCCGGCGGCGACCCGGTCCAGCGCCTCGTCCCACGTCGCGGGCTCCAGCGGCGCGCCGCGCCGGGGCCGCACCAGGGGCACCGTCAGCCGGGCGCCGGGGGCGAGCAGCGCCGCCGCGTTCGCGCCCTTGCCGCACAGCGCGCCCCGGTTCACCGGGAACGCGGGCCGCTCCACGACCTCGACCGGCACCGCGCCGCCGCTGCTCCCGCCGGACCCGGACCCGGACCCGGAGCCGGACCCGGCCGCCGGCCTCAGCGCCATGCCGCACTGCAGCGCGCAGTACGGGCAGTGGGTGTCGACGGCGGGCCGGGCGGCGGCGGGGGTCGGTGCGGCGGCTTCGCTCATGCCGAGCAGCGTGCGGCGGGGCTGTTTCGCGGCCGCGGCCCGGGCGTTACGAGGCCGGTACGGTGCCCTCAGCGGCGGTCCGGGGCGGCTGTGAGGCCGGGCCCCGCGGGGCGTGCGGGCGCCTCCCGCCCCGCGTTCCGCCGCCGTGAGGCCCGGGAAACCACCCGTGACGGCCGTGCAACCGCCGGGAAACACCCCGGGGGGACGCTGGACGCATGACGCAGCCCCTGTGGGACTCCAGCGCCTCGGAGCTCATGTCCGAGATCGCCGCCCGGTTCTCCTCCGGGCTCGCCGTCCGGCACGCGCACCCGGCGGCCCGCCCCGGACCGGCACCGCACCCCGGACCGGCACCGCACCCCGGACCGGCACCGCGCCCGGCCGTCTCCTCCGGCGCCGCCCCCGGCCCGGCCGGCCCCGGTCGCGGGCGCCGCCGCCCGGCCCTCGTCGCCGTCGCGCACGGCTCCCGCGACCCGGCCGCCGGCGCCGAGGTCCGCCGGCTGCTGGACCGGGTGCGCGCCCTGCGCCCCGGCCTCCCGGTCCACCTCGCCCACCTCGGCCTGGACGAACCGCTGCTGCCCGACGTCCTCGCGGGGCTCGCCGGGGAGGCGGTGCTCGTCCCGCTGCTGCTCGGCCGCGGCTACCACGTCAGGGCGGACATCCCGCAGGCCCTCGCCGCGGCCCCGCACCTGGCCGCCGCCGTCGCCCCGCCGCTGGGCCCGCACCCGCTGCTCACCGACGCCCTGCACGACCGCCTCGCCGAGGCGGGCCCGCTCCCGCACGCCGGCGACGCCGTCGTCCTGGCCGCCGCCGGCTCCCGCGACCCCGACTCCGCCGCCGACACCGGGGCCCAGGCCCGCCTCCTCGCCGCCCGCCTCGGCGTGCCGGTCCTCCCCGGCTGCGTCGCCGCGGGCCCGCCCACGGTCGCCGAGGCCGTGGCCGCCCTCGCCGCCCGGGGCCACCGCCGGATCGCCGTCGCCGGGTACTTCACCGCGCCCGGCGACTTCGCCCGCCGGGCCGCCGCCGCGTCCCCCGGACCCGCCTCGGCGCCGCTGGGCGCCCACCCCGCCCTGGCCCGCCTCGTCCTCGCCCGCTACGACCGCGCAGCCGCAGCCGCAGCCGCAGCCGCAGCCGCAGCCGCAGCCGCAGCCGCCGTCCGCACCGCGGAGCCGGGTGCCGCCGCCCGTACCGCCGCGCCCGCCCGCCGCAGGGCCCTCGCGACCGGCTGACCCGGAAGCGGCCCCGCCGCGCCCGCGCCCGTGGCATGCTGCCGCGCGTGGACACCCGTGCGAGCACCGCTCCGGACAGCAGACCCGCCGCCCTCCTCCGCGTCGCCACCGAGCTCACCGCCTGGACCGCCGCCCCCTGGGCGCTCGCCCGGCACTCCGTCGTCCTGGCCGTCCTCGCCGACGTGCTCCTCATCGGCCTGCCGGCCCTCCTCTCCACCCCCGGCGACAAGAAGAGCACCCTGGTGCCCGTCCCGGGCCCGGTCACCATCGTCCTGGTCCTGCTCCAGCTCGACGCCGCCGTCGCCGGCGCCTGGTTCGCCTGGCCCCGCCCCGCGGCCGTCGCCGTCACCGTCCTCGCCGCGGCCTGCCTGGTCCTGGAGCAGCCCCGCTGGCGGTGGCTCGCCACCGCCCGCCCCGGCCGGCGGCACGGCGGCGGGGAGGTGCGCGACCGCGCTGCCGGAGGGGCTCTCGGGGAGGGGCCGCGCTGAGCCGGCCGGACCCGGGCACTCCCGCCCGTACGCCGCCGGAGCCGCGGGGTGCGGCGGGCCCGCCGGCCCCGCCCCCGGCGCCGCCGTCCGCGCGGCGGGGCCGGGATGCCGCACGCCGGGCGTACGGTGGCCGGTATATGGACGACACCGAGCAGGCCACCGCCGTCCGGACCGGCGCCGACGGGACGGCACCGTACGACGTCGCCGCCGAGGCGCGCTGGGTGCCCGAGCCGGACAAGCGGCCGGGGCGCACCGCGTTCCAGCGCGACCGCGCCCGGGTGCTGCACTCCGCCGCGCTGCGCCGCCTGGCCGGGACCACGCAGGTGGTGGCACCCATGCTCAGCGACTTCCCCCGCACCCGGCTCACCCACTCGCTGGAGTGCGCCCAGGTCGGCCGGGAGCTGGGCGCCGCGCTCGGCTGCGACCCTGACCTGGTGGAGGCCGCCTGCCTCGCCCACGACCTCGGCCACCCGCCCTTCGGCCACACCGGCGAGGAGGCCCTGGACGTGGCCGCCGCCGCGTGCGGCGGCTTCGAGGGCAACGCGCAGTCGCTGCGGATCCTCACCCGCCTGGAGCCCAAGCGCTTCGCCCCGCCCGGCGGGCCGCCGACCCGGCTGGCGCCGTGGCCCGGCCGCAGCGTGGGCCTGAACCTCACCCGCGCCGCCCTCGACGCCGCCACCAAGTACCCCTGGACGCGGGGCGGCCACCCCACCGAGCCCCGCTCGTCCAAGTACGGCGTCTACGCCGAGGACCTGCCGGTCTTCCGCTGGGTGCGGGCCGCCGTGCCGCCGGGGCGGCGCTGCTTCGAGGCGACCGTCATGGACTGGTCCGACGACGTCGCCTACTCCGTCCACGACCTGGAGGACGGCCTGCACGCCGGCCACGTCGACCCGGCCGCGCTCACCGGCCGGGCCGAGCGGGCGGAGCTGTTCGCCGTCGCCGCCCGGTACGCGCCCGGCGCCTCCGCCGACGAGTTCGGCGAGGCGCTGGACCGCCTCCAGGCGCAGGAGTGGTGGCCGCGCTCCTACGACGGCTCGGCCCGCGACCGGGCCCGGCTGAAGGACACCACCAGCCAGCTCATCGGCCGCTTCTGCCTGGCCGCCGAGCGGGCCACCCGCGAGCGCCACGGCCCGGGGCGGCTGACCCGGTACCGGGCCGAGCTGGTGGTGCCGTACGGCGTCCGGCTGGAGTGCGCCGTGCTCAAGGCGGTCGCCGTCCGGTACGTGATGCAGCGCGCCGACCAGGCCGAGCTGCGCTCCCGGCAGCGGGTGGTGATCGCCGAGCTGGCCGAGGTGCTGCTGCGGGACGCGCCGCACGGGCTGGACCCGGTCTTCCTGGCCATGTTCGAGGAGGCCGGGGACGACCGGTCGCGGCTGCGGGCCGTGGTCGACCAGATCGCCTCGCTCACCGACGCCTCCGCGCTGGCCCTGCACCGCACACTGGTGCAGGAGCGGTGACGATCCGGTGCGGGGGCCGTCCGGCTCTTCACCCGGGCGGACGCCGGGGGGATCCTCGTCCGCAGGGGCAGCCCGTCCGGACCGGCCCCCGGTCCGTCCGGGCGTAACCTGGCAGTCACCGTGTGTGGCCGGACTCCGTGCGGCCTGCCGCGGAACAGGGCGGAACAGGGGAGAGCGGACGTGGTGGACACCAACGGGACCTTCGTCATCGTGGGCGCCGGCCTCGCCGGGGCCAAGGCGGCGGAGACGCTCCGCGCCGAGGGCTTCACGGGCCGGGTGATCCTGCTCGGCGACGAGCGGGAGGAGCCCTACGAGCGGCCCGGCCTCTCCAAGGGGTTCCTCACCGGCGCGGAGGAGCGCGACGCGCTGCGGGTGCACGAGCCCGCCTGGTACGCGGCCCACGAGGTGGAGCTGCACCTCGGGCAGCCGGCCACCGCCCTGGACCGCGCCGCGAAGGAGGTGCGGCTCGGCGACGGCACCGCCCTGCGGTACGACCGGCTGCTGCTCGCCACCGGCTCCTCGCCGCGCCCGCTGCAGGTGCCGGGCGCCGACCTCGCGGGGGTCCACGTGCTCCGGCGGCTGCCGCACGCCGAGCGGCTGCGGTCCGTCCTGCGGACCCTGGGGCGGGAGAACGGGCAGCTGCTCGTCGTCGGCGCCGGCTGGATCGGCCTGGAGGTCGCGGCGGCCGCGCGCGGCTACGGCGCCGAGGTCACCGTCGTCGAGCCGCAGCCGACCCCGCTGCACGGCGTCCTCGGCCCGGAGCTGGGCGCCTTCTTCGCGGACCTGCACCGCGAGCACGGCGTCTCCTTCCAGCTCGGCGCCTCGGTGACCGAGGTCGTCGGGCAGGACGGCATGGTGCTGGCCGCGCTCACCGACACCGGGGAGGAGCTGCCGGCCCACGCCGTGGTCGTCGGCATCGGCGCCACCCCCGACACCGCCCTCGCCGAGGCCGCCGGGCTGGACGTCGCCCCCCGCGGGGAGGGCGGCGGCGTCGCCGTGGACGCCTCGCTGCGCACCTCCGACCCCGACGTCTTCGCCGCCGGCGACGTGGCCTCCGCCTGGCACCCCGTCCTCGGGCGGCGGCTGCGGGTCGAGCACTGGGCGAACGCCCTCAACGGCGGTCCGGCGGCGGCCCGCGCGATGCTGGGGCAGGAGGTCTCCTACGACCGGATCCCCTACTTCTTCAGCGACCAGTACGAGCTGGGCATGGAGTACTCCGGCTTCGCCGCGCCGGGGGAGTACGCCCAGGTGGTGGTGCGGGGGGACGCGGGCAAGCGCGAGTTCCTGGCGTTCTGGCTGGACGCGGAGGACCGGGTGCTCGCCGGGATGAACGCCAACGTCTGGGACGTCGCCGAGTCCGTCCAGCGGCTGGTCCGCTCCCGGCGGCCGGTCGACCCGGAGCGGCTCGCCGACCCCGCGGTGCCGCTGGACGCGGTCCTGGGCTGACCCGCCGCGGTCCTGGGCTGACCCGCCGCGGCCGGGCCCGGCCCGCGTCCGGCGGGCGCTGTCGTCCGGCCCCCGTAGACTTCCTGCGTGGCAGGCAGGATCAGGGACGAGGACGTGCAGGCGGTGCGCAGCGCGCTGCCCATCGACGCGGTCGTCTCCGACTACGTCCAGCTGGTCAGCGGCGGCGGGGCGCAGCTCAAGGGCGTCTGCCCCTTCCACGACGAGAAGTCCGCCTCCTTCTACGTCAACCCCGCCAAGGGCGTCTACCACTGCTTCGGCTGCGGCGAGGGCGGCGACACCCTCGCCTTCGTGATGAAGGTCGAGCACCTCTCCTTCACCGAGGCGGTCGAGCGCCTCGCCGCCCAGGCGGGCATCACCCTGCGCTACGAGGAGGGCGGCTACACCCCCGGCCGGCAGAAGGGCGAGCGGACCCGGCTGGTGGAGGCCCACAAGGTGGCCGCCGCCTGGTTCGCCGAGCAGCTGGGCGGCCCCGAGGCGGAGATCGGCCGCCGCTTCCTCGCCGAGCGGGGCTTCGACGCCGCCGCGGCCGCGCACTTCGGCGTGGGGTACGCGCCGGTCGGCTGGGAGCACCTGGTCCGGTACCTGCGCGGCAAGGGCTTCACCGACCGCGAGATCCTGGCGGGCGGCCTCGCCTCGCAGGGGCAGCGCGGCGGCCTGATCGACCGCTTCCGGGGACGGCTGGTCTGGCCGATCCGCGACATCACCGGCGAGGTGGTCGGCTTCGGCGCGCGGCGGCTGCGCGAGGACGACAACGGTCCCAAGTACCTCAACACGCCCGAGACCCCGATCTACAAGAAGTCGCACGTGCTCTACGGCATCGACCTGGCGAAGAAGGACATCGCCAAGTCGGGCCGGGCGGTGGTCGTCGAGGGCTACACCGACGTGATGGCCTGCCACCTGGCCGGGGTGACCACGGCCGTCGCCACCTGCGGCACCGCCTTCGGCGAGGACCACATCAAGATCATCCGCCGCCTGCTGATGGACACCTCCGCCTACCGCGGCGAGACCGTCTTCACCTTCGACGGCGACGCGGCCGGGCAGAAGGCCGCGCTGCGCGCCTTCGAGGACGACCAGAAGTTCGCCGCCCGCACCTCCATCGCGGTCAGCCCCGGCGGCATGGACCCCTGCGAACTGCGGATCGCCGAGGGCGACGCGGCCGTCCGCAAGCTGGTCGACAACCCGGTGCCGCTCTTCGAGTTCGCGATCCGCAGCACCGTCTCCCGGCACCGGGTGGACACGGCCGAGGGGCGGGCCGCGGCGCTGGAGGAGGCCGCGCCGATCGTCGCCCGCATCAAGGACCGGTCCATCCAGCACCAGTACGCGGTGCAGCTCGGCGGCATGCTCGGCATCCTCGACGAGCAGTTCGTGGTCCGCCGGGTCGCCCAGATCGCCCGCTGGCAGCGGGAGCGCGAGAACGGCCGGGGGGCGGGCGGCCCCGCCGCGCGCCGTACGGAGGCGGCCGCACCGGCGCCCGCGCCCGCGCGGCCGCCCGCGCCGCGCCTCAACCCGCGCGACCCGGCGCAGTTCGTGGAGCGCGAGCTGCTCAAACTCGCCCTCCAGCACCCCGTCCTCGTCAGCCCCGCCTTCGACAACTTCGGCGAGGACGAGTTCCCCACCGCCCCCTACACCGCCGTGCGCCGTGCCGTCGCCGCCGCCGGGGGCGCCGCCCGGGGGGCCTCGCTGCCGGACTTCCCCGCCCTGGTCCGCGACGCCGCGCCCGACGACGCGGTCCGCTCCCTGGTCACCGAGCTCACCGTGGAGCCCATCCGCACCCGCCGCGCCCCGGACGCGCTCTACGCCGGCGAGTTCCTGGTCAAGCTGCGCCTGCAGGCGGTGGACGCCCGGATGCGCGAGGCCCACTCCCACCTCCAGCGGCTCGGCAACCGCGCGGCCCCCGAGGACATGGCCGCCGTCCAGCACGAGCTGTGGGCGCTGGAGCAGTACCGCAACAGCCTGCGGACCCTGGGCGCGGCGGCGCTGTAGGCCCCTCCGGCACCGCCTGCGGGCCCGCCCGGCCCCCCGTGCGGCCCCGGCCGCCCCCCGCGCCCAAAAAAGCCCCGCACGAGTATCGGCCCCGACGCGCGGCGTACCCCACACTGGAAGCGGTGCCCCAGTCATCCCAGCGCGGGACGGGCGCGGCAGCCGTCGTCCCGCCCACGGTCCTCCGGACGGAGGGCGGCGCCGCGCCCGCCGCCCCGGAGGGGCACGCCCCGGAGCCGGCCGGACGGCCCCCCGCCGCGCAGGTTCCCGGGCCCCCCGTGCCCCGCGCACCGATCGGACCCCCCGCACCCGCCGAGCCCCCCTCACTCATCGAGCCCTCCGCGCAGGAAGGGAACGACGTGGACCTCGCCCTCACGGCCCAGCCCGCACCGCCGCACCGCGGCTCCGCCGGGACGGCCGACGCCGTCCGCCACGACGGACCCCCCGAGGACCCGCGCGCCTCCGGACCGCCCGGCCGGGCCGGGGCCCGCAGGCGCCGCCGCGCCGGGGAGCGGCCGTCCCCCGAGGGGGCGGCCGGCGGGGGCCCGGCCGGCGGCGGGGAGGTCCTGGAGGACGACCCGCCCGACGGCGGCGCGGGCTCGGACGGCACTGCCGCCGACCCCGGCGACACCGGGCCCGGGGACGCCGGGCCCAGCGACGCGGACCTGGCCGGCGAGCCGCCCGACGAGGCCCCCGCGGCCGCCCCGGAGGAGCAGGCCCCGGCCCTCGACGACACGGGCGGCCCCTCCGCCGACCTCTTCCGCCAGTACCTGCGCGAGATCGGCCGCGTCCCGCTGCTCACCGCCGCCGAGGAGGTCGAACTGGCCCGCCAGGTCGAGGCGGGCCTCTTCGCGGAGCAGCGCCTGGCCGAGCACCTGACGCGCGGCGCCGCCGGACGGCTCCCGGGCGGAGGGGCCGCTGCGGGACCCGGCGGCGCCGCCGAACCCGCCGGCCGCACCGGGCCCCGCGACGCCGCCGAGTCGGCCGGGTCCGCCGCCGAGCCCGCCGCAGAGTCCCCCGACGACCGGCTCGCCGACGACCTCGACCGGCTGGTGCTCCTGGGCCGGATCGCCAAGCGCCGCCTCATCGAGGCCAACCTGCGCCTGGTGGTCTCGGTGGCCAAGCGCTACGTCGGCCGCGGCCTGGGCATGCTGGACCTCGTCCAGGAGGGCAACCTCGGCCTGATCCGCGCCGTCGAGAAGTTCGACTACGCCCGCGGCTACAAGTTCTCCACCTACGCCACCTGGTGGATCCGCCAGGCGATGAGCCGGGCGCTGGCCGACCAGGCGCGCACCATCCGCGTCCCGGTGCACGTGGTGGAGCTGATCAACCGCGTCGTGCGCGTCCAGCGCAGGCTCCTCCAGGAGCACGGCCGCGAGCCCTCCGCCTCCGAGGTCGCCGCGGTCCTGGAGATCCCGGAGGAGCGCGTGACCGAGGTGATGCGGCTCGCCCAGGAGCCCGTCTCGCTGCACGCGCCGGTCGGCGAGGAGGACGACGTGGCCCTCGGCGACCTCATCGAGGACGCCGACGCCGCGTCGCCGGTCGAGTCCGCCGCCTTCCTCCTGCTCCGCGAGCACCTGGAGGCGGTCCTCTCCACCCTCGGGGAGCGTGAGCGCCGGGTGGTCCAGCTGCGCTACGGCCTCGCGGACGGGCGGCCGCGCACCCTGGAGGAGATCGGCCGCCTCTTCGGCGTGACCCGCGAGCGCATCCGGCAGATCGAGTCCAAGACCCTCGCCAAGCTCCGCGACCACGCCTTCGCCGACCAGCTCCGCGGATACCTGGACTGAGCGGGCGGCCCGGCGGTGCCCGTCCCCGCCGGGCGCGGGCGCGCACCGGACAGGCCGTGCACCCGCGCCGTCCGGCCCCCCGCGGCCCGGTCCCGTCGCCCCCGCTCAGCTCCCCCGCGTCTCCGGGTGCATCTGCTCCCGCACGGACGCGTACTGCTGCCGCACCGCCCGGCCGAACTCCACGTCCTCCCCGGGCTCCACCTCCACCGCGTCGGCGAGCTCCCACGGCGGCGGCTCGGCGCCGCCGGACAGGGCCCAGGCCGCCTGCCGCGCGGCGCCCCGGGCCGCGTAGTCGCCCGGCGGGGGGATCACCACGGGCACGCCCAGCACCAGCGGCGCGATGTGCTGGACGGCCGCCAGCCGGCCGGCGGAGCCGACCAGGAAGACCCGGCGCACCCTGACCCCGCGCCCCCGCAGCACGTCCAGCGCGTCCGCGATGCCGCAGAGCATGCCCTCCACCGCCGCCCGCGCCACGTGCTCCCGCCGCATCGACTCCGCGCGCAGGCCCGCCAGGGTGCCCGCGGCGTGCGGCAGGTACGGGGTGCGCTCGCCCTCCAGGTAGGGGAGCAGCACCAGCCCGTAGGAGCCGGGCGAGGACTGGAGGGCCAGTTCGCTCAGGCCCTCCAGGTCGACGCCGAGCAGGGCGGCCGTGCGGCGCAGCACCTGGACCGCGTTGAGGGTGCCGACCAGGGGCAGGTGGCGGCCGGTCGCGTCGGCGAAGGAGGAGACGGTGCCGGAGGTGTCCACCAGCGGCTCGTCGTGGACGGCGAAGACGGTCCCGCTGGTGCCGAGCGAGACCACGGCGTCGCCGGGGCCCGCGCCCAGTCCGAGGGCGGCCGCCATGTTGTCCCCGGTGCCGGCCGAGATCAGCAGGCCCTCGGGGGTCTCCCCGGCGGCCTCCGCCGGGCCGAGCACCTCGGGCAGCCGCAGCTCGTGGCCGAGGGCCAGCTCCACCAGGTCCTGCCGGTAGCTCTCGGTGACCGGCGACCAGTAGCCGGTGCCCGAGGCGTCGCCGCGGTCGGTGGTCCGGCGCCGGGGGTGCCCCAGCAGCTGCCAGACCAGCCAGTCGTGGGGGAGCAGCACCTCGGCCACCCGGTTCGCCGAGGCGGGCTCGAACTCGGCGAGCCAGCGCAGCTTGGCGATGGTGTAGGTGGCGGCGGGCACCGCCCCGATGGCCTCCGCCCAGGGTCCCGGACCGCCCAGCGCCTCCACCAGCGAGGCGGCGGCCCCGGAGGCCCGCGGGTCGTTCCAGAGCAGGGCCGGGCGTACCAGCACCCCGCCGGCGTCGAGACCGACCATGCCGTGCTGCTGGGCGGAGACGCCGATGGCGCGGACGCCCTCCAGCACGCCGCCGGAGGCTGCCGCGCCCAGGGAGTGCAGCCACACCTGCGGATCGATCTCGGTGGCCCCGGGGGAGTCCTCCGGGGGAGCGGTCACGGGGTGCTTGGCGCGGTTGTCGCGCAGGACGGCGCCGCTGGCGGCGTCGCAGGCGATGATCTTCGTGTACCGGGTCGAGCAGTCAATGCCGGCGACAATGGCCATGGTCGAGATCATGCCCCACGGTGCGGTGACACGGTGCGCCGGGCGCGGCAGCCGTTGCCCATCCGGTACCGAACCGCGGCGGGGGCCCCCCCCGGGGGGCCCCCCCCCGGGGGGGGCCGGGCGGGGCCCCCCCCCGCCCGCCCCGGGCGCAGGTTGGCGGCGTACCCCGGGC
>NZ_JBIAWP010000014.1:137345-180042 GCF_042895785.1 Streptomyces sp. NPDC001380
TCCGGGGGCGAGATGACTTGGCGGGCGAACGGGGCGGGGGGCGTGAACCGCCCCCCGGGGGGGGGGCCCGGGGGCGCGGGGGGGGGCCGCGGGGCCCCCCCGGGGCCCCCCCGGGGGGGGCGCCCCCGCGGGGGGCCCCCCCCCGCGGCGGGTACGGACGGGCGCCCGCTCTGCCGCGCCCGGTCCGATGTGTGCCTGCTTCCCCGGTCCCGGTCCCGGTGGCCCGGCCGGTCCGCCCGTCGGGCGGAGCCGTCCGGAGCGGTCAGGGACGGCCGGTACCCCAGCCGTCCTCGCCCGCCGCCTTGTCGCGCAGGTAGGGGACCCGGTCGGTGACCGACGGCGGAAGCCTGTCGCCCACCTTGCCAGCCGCCTTCCCGCCGACCTTGCCCGCCGTCTCCCTGGCCTGCCGGGCCGCGTCCTGGAACTTCGGGTTCTGCGTCACGCCGCGTGCGGACTTGGTGATCTGCTCGTAGCGCTCACGGCCGGCCTTGGCCCCCAGTACGTAGCCGGTTGCCAGTCCTGCGAGGAACGTCAGTTTCCCCATCTTCGGCTCCACTCCTCCGCGCGGGCCCGCCCGCGCTCGCTCTCCGTCGGTGCCCGTGCCTGTCGGCACGCCCCTACCCCCGGTGCCCGTCCGTGAACCACCGGTGTCCGGCGGCGGACCGCCCGCGGGCGGGGCACCGTACGGCCGCCCCCACCAGCATCGCCGGGCGCCCGTCCACCCGCGCGCCGGACGCGGCGCGCGGGTCACGGCCGTGCCGTCCGCCGCGGATTGGCGGAGCACCCCCCTACGTGCGCTAATGTATGTCCCGCAGCGAGCGCCGAGGACCCGGACGACCGGGACCGGAGGCGATCCGAGAGCAATCCCGCCTAGCTCAATTGGCAGAGCAGCCGGCTGTTAACCGGCAGGTTATTGGTTCGAGTCCAATGGCGGGAGCTGTGCAGGGCCGCGACGCCCTGCAGCGCCGTGCGTGATCGCACCCGTCCCGCCTAGCTCAATTGGCAGAGCAGCCGGCTGTTAACCGGCAGGTTATTGGTTCGAGTCCAATGGCGGGAGCGTCGCAGTGGAGGCCCCCCGGTGATCCGGGGGGCCTTCGCCGTGCCGGGACCCGGCGCGCGGAGGGGGCGGCTGAGCAGCTATGCTGCGGCAGGCGGCCCGACGCGGGCCGCTCGTGCTGGGGGGCGTCCTGCCGGCACGGGGCGGTAGCTCAGCCGGTTAGAGCAGGGGACTCATAATCCCTTGGTCGTGGGTTCGAGTCCCACCCGCCCCACCCTGGCAAAGCAGGCACTACCAGTCGATACGGTAGGGCCTGCTTCTGCTTTTCCCGGGGTGCGCCCTGCGGGTTTCACCCGTTCGGGGAGGCGCCGGGGAGGGCGCGCGGACCGTCCCGCGCCCGTGGAGGGCGCCCCGCCCCCTCGTCCCGTGCGCACCGCCGCCGCCCGCACGACCCCCGTGGTGTCCCGAGCAGGCGTCCCCGCCGTGCGTCCCGACGGTGCGTCCCGCCGGGGGCCCGTCCGGAGCCCCGGACCGCCCCGCGGCGGGCGGGGACGGGCCCCTGCCGTCCGCGGGGCGGTGCCTCTAGGCTGGGGCCATGCGTGATCTTGCGGCGGGGCTGCGGTATCTGGGCGAGGGCCAGCGCTGGGTGGGGCGGCACGGCCGCTGGTGGGGCTTCGGCCTGCTGCCCGCGCTCGTCACCCTGGTGCTGTACGCCGGGGCGCTGACGGCGCTCGGCGTCTGGGGCGGCGACCTGGCGGCGTGGGCGACCCCGTTCGCGGACGGGTGGGCCCCGGCGCTGCGGTCGCTCCTGCGCGGCCTCTTCACCGCGCTGCTCTTCGGCGCCGGTCTGCTGCTGGCCGTGGTGACCTTCACGGCGGTGACGCTCCTGGTGGGCGACCCGTTCTACGAGGCGCTGTCGGAGCGGCTGGAGGAGTCCGAGGGCGGCTGTCCGGAGGGGCCCGACCTGCCGCTGTGGCGCGCGCTGTGGAACTCCGCCCGCGACAGCCTGTACGTCCTGGTGCGCGCGGTGGGCCTGGGCCTGCTGCTCTTCGTCCTGGGCTTCGTCCCGGTGCTCGGCCAGACGGTGGTGCCCGTGCTGGGCTTCTGCGTCTCCGGCTTCTTCCTCGCCGTGGAGCTGACCGGGGTGGCGATGCAGCGCCGCGCCGTGCCGGTGCGCGAGCGGCTGGCGCTGCTCCGCGGACGCAGGATGCTGGCGCTGGGCTTCGGCGTGCCGCTGGTGCTGCTCTTCCTGCTGCCGCTGGTCGCCGTGTTCGCGATGCCGGGCGCGGTGGCGGGCGCCACGCTGATGGTCCGCGACCTGGTGCCGGACGCCCCCGCCCCGGGCGGGCCGGTCCCGGACGCCGACCAGGACGGGGAGGCCCCCGGTGCCGAGCCGGCGGACCCGTACGGCCACTTGCCGCAGGTCCCCGGGGCGTGAACCCGCGCCGTCCCCGCGTCCCCGCGGCCGCGGGGTCCGGCCGCCCGCGGGCGTCAGGAGCCGGCGCCGTCCAGCATGCGGCGCAGCAGGTCGCGCAGCACGGTGCGCTCGTCACCGGAGAGGGCGGCGAGCGGCTCGCGGGCGAAGTTGAGCGACTCGCGCAGCTCCTCGGAGGCGCTCCGTCCGGAGTCGGTGACCGCGACCAGCTTCACCCGGCGGTCCTGGGGGTCGGCCTCCCGGGTGACGAACCCCCGTGCCTCCAGCCGGTCGACGATGCCGGTGATGTTGGAGGGCTCGCAGCTCAGCGTCTGCGCTATGTGCCGCATCGGCATCGGACCGCGGCGCAGCAGCGCCAGCACCTTGGCCTGGGCGCCGGTCAGCGAGCGGGCGGCGGCCGCCTCCTCGTACTCCTTGTGGAAGAGGGAGACCAGCTTCGCCATGAGGTCGACGACCTCGAGGGTGAGGGGATCCGACTGTCGCGACATGCGACACAGCCTAGCTGAATATTTGACAAGGTGAACTTTTCATCTCCATGGTTGCTTCAGTACCTCGATCTTTTCGGAAGGGACGCGACACCATGGCAGACCAGGCAATCCCCGCCACCGGCCGCGAGTGGCACCTGACCGCCCGGCCCCAGGGCTGGCCGACCCCGGAGGACTTCGCACTCCGCGAGGCCCCCGTGCAGCAGCCCGGACCCGGCCAGATCCTGGTGCGCAACGCGTACATGTCGGTCGACCCCTACATGCGCGGCCGGATGAACGACGTCAAGTCCTACGTCCCCCCGTTCCAGCTGGACCGGCCCATGGACGGCGGCGCCGTCGGCCGCGTGGTGGCCTCGCGGGCCGAGGGCTTCGCCGTCGGCGACGCCGTCCTCCACGGGCTCGGCTGGCGGGAGTACGCCCTCCTCGACGCCGAGCGTGCGGTGAAGGTGGACGCCGACGCGGCGCCGCTCTCGTACTTCCTCGGCGTGCTCGGCATGCCGGGCCTCACCGCCTACGCGGGCCTGCTGGAGGTCGGCTCCTTCAAGGAGGGCGACGCCGTCTTCGTCTCCGGCGCGGCCGGCGCGGTCGGCGGCCTGGTCGGCCAGATCGCCCGCCTCAAGGGCGCCTCGCGGGTCGTCGGCAGCGCCGGCTCCGCGGAGAAGGTCGCGAAGCTGGTCGACGAGTACGGCTTCGACGACGCCTTCAACTACAAGGACGGCCCGGTCGCCGAGCAGCTCGCCAAGGCCGCCCCCGACGGTGTCGACGTGTACTTCGACAACGTCGGCGGCGAGCACCTGGAGGCCGCCATCGGCGCGATGAACGTGCACGGCCGCGCCGTCCTCTGCGGCGCCATCGCCCAGTACAACGACACCGAGCCGCCCGCCGCCCCGCGCAACCTGGTCCAGGTGATCGGCAAGCGGCTGCGCCTGCAGGGCATGCTGGTCGCCGACCACGCCGGACTGCAGCAGCAGTTCACCGAGGAGGTCGCCGGCTGGCTGCGCGACGGCCGCCTCCGCTACGACGAGACCGTCGTGGACGGGATCGACGGCGCCGTGGACGCCTTCCTCGGCATGCTGCGCGGCGCCAACACCGGCAAGATGGTCGTCCGCCTGGCCGGGTGACCTGCGCCGCACGGACCGGAGGCCGTCCCCGCCCGGGGGCGGCCTCCGGCCTGCCGGGGGGCCGTCAGGAACCGCCGTCCGCCGCGCTCCCGTCCCGGGGAGGCGGCACAGCGGCGCCGCGGGGCCCCGCGGGGGGCTCCTCCAGCGGCGCGAGGCGCCCCCCGGCGTCCGCCGCCACGAGCAGGACCAGCGCCCCGCCCCGCCGCTCGGGCCGCACATGGCCGCGGGTGGCCACCCGGTCGGCGGCGCAGGCGGTCCCGCCGCCGCGGAGGGACACCCGCTCGATCGCCGACCGGTCCAGCAGCTCCCCCGCGGCGAGGGTCCCGGTGAGCGACGCCGCGCCGGGGTAGCGGACGGCCCGGCCGCGGCCCAGCGCGTGGGCCGCCGCCGCGGCGTTCGCCGCCTCGGCGGCCGGGGCGGCGCCGTGCCGCCGGTGCCCCCAGGACGCGCCGCCGCCGGGCACGGCGTCCGCGGCGGCCCGCAGCAGCGGCCAGACCGACGGGGCGTCGGCGGCGGACACCTCCACGGTGACGGCCACGTGCGGGTGCTCGCCCAGGATCCGGTGCGTGCAGGCCACCGTGTCCGCGGGCAGCCCGGCCAGGGCGTGCAGGAGCGCGTCGGCGGCGGGCAGGTCGGCGGTGCCGGTGTCCAGCCCCAGCACGGACCTCGGAGCGGCGGCCCGGACCGCGGGTGCGGGCGCGGGCGCCGTCATGCCGGCCGGGGCCGGGCCGCGGCGGTGCCGCAGGGGGCGCCGGGGGTGGCCGGGGTGGACTGTCGGTGCCCCATGGGGGACTCCTCGCTCGCCGGGATGCCGTACGGGTGCGAGGCCGATGCTGGGCGGTCCGGGTGAACGCCGGCCGTCGTGTGCGTGAGACCGCGCCGTACGCCGGATGTGCGTCCGGCGGCCCGCAGCCGGCGGGCCGTACCCGGGGCCCCGCCCGGAGGCCGGAGGGGCCGTCACCCGTCCACGAGCCACTCCACCACGGTCACCCGGAACCAGAAGACCCGGGTGGTGCCCCGGACGTGCACGTGCCAGACGCCGTCGTCCTGGCGGAACGCCTGGCGGACCTGCGGGCGCGAGGGGTGCCGGGGCCGGTGGGTACGGGCCACCTGCTCCGCGAGGCGGCACGCCTCCTGCCGGTCGCGGCCGCCCGGCACGAAGAAGGGAGTGCGCAGGGCGACCCCCGACCCGTAGCCGGGCTCGGTCTCCTCCACCATCACGTGCCACCCGCCGTCCACGGCGCCTCCTCCTCGGGCCGCCCGGCCGCCCGTGCTGCCACCCGCCACCGCCGGCGCCACCGTCGGGAGGGGGGCTGCGGGCGCCTCCGGCGGTGGCTGATTCCGGCCGGGTCCGATGGACCGTCACCCGCGACGGTCCGCCCCGCGATAACGTGTGCTCCAGCAGCGGCCCCGTGGAGCGGTGCGGTGCCGCTGAGGGGTACTCAGCTCTGGATCCGATCACCTGGGGTGACAATCTGTCCGCTTTGGTGGATTTAGTGATCGGATAACGTTTACCGAAAGTCACGCCGGGTAGTGGTGCAGTAGTGGCAGTTGGTGCAGAATGACGGTGCCGGACTGGAAGCACGGGCAAGGGGCACGAGGACGCTGGGGAAGGCGACCCTCGTCCACAGCCTGGAGGTCCCGGTGACGACACGTGGAGTTCTGTACGTCCACTCCGCGCCGCGCGCGCTCTGCCCGCACGTCGAGTGGGCGGTCGCGGGCGTGCTCGGCGTGCGCGTCAACCTCGACTGGATCCGCCAGCCCGCCTCGCCGGGCACCTGGCGTGCCGAGTTCTCCTGGCAGGGGGAGCCCGGTACCGCCTCGCGGCTCGCCTCCGCCCTGCGCGGCTGGCACCTGCTGCGCTTCGAGGTGACCGCGGAGCCCTGTGCCACGGCCGAGGGCGAGCGCTACAGCAGCACGCCCGAACTCGGCATCTTCCACGCCGTCACCGGCATCCACGGCGACATCCTCATCCCCGAGGACCGCCTGCGTGCCGCCATGGCCCGCGCCCGCACCGGCGAGGCCGACCTGGAGGCCGAGGTCTCCCGCCTGCTGGGCAAGCCCTGGGACGACGAGCTGGAGCCCTTCCGCTACGCCGGCGAGGGCGCCCCGGTCCGCTGGCTCCACCAGGTCGTCTGAGCCGCCCGGTCCGGCCGGACGCCACCAGCCGGACCGCCGCCGCGAACGGAACGCGCCGCACCCGACGGGGGACGTCGGGTGCGGCGCTTCTGCGTGGATCCCGGGCCGGGCGTCCGGGGCGGGGGCGCGGCCTGCCGGCCGCGCCCCCGGGTCAGTGCCGGCGGTAGGAGTCCAGGTGGGCGAAGACCACGACGTTGGCCGTGTAGTCCCGCCGCTTGTGGTCGTACGAGCCGCCGCAGGTGATCAGGCGCAGCTGGGCGCTCGGGGTGTCCGCGTAGACCCGCTCGTCCGGGAAGTCGTCCTTCCGGAAGACCTCCACCGAGTCGACCGTGAAGACGGCGGTGGAGCCGTCCGCCCGGGTGATCTCGGCCTTGTTGCCCTTCTTCAGGGCGCCCAGGCCCCAGAAGACGGCCGGGCCCAGCTTGGTGTCCACGTGGCCGAGCACCAGCGCGGTGCCCCGCTCGCCCGGCGTCGCGCCGTCCCCGTACCAGCCGACCAGGTTGCTGTCGGTGTTGGGCGGCGGCTGCAGCACGCCCTTCTTGTCCAGCGTCAACCTGGTGAAGGGCGCGTTCACCCCGATGCGGGGGATGGAGAGCCTGACGGGGGCGGAGGCCGGCATGGCCGGCCCCTGCGGCGCGGGGGCCGCGGCCGGAGCCGACGGCGGGACGGCCTGGGCGCGCGCCGACGCCGCGGGGGTGCCCGGGGTGCCGGAGGCCGGCGCGGGCGCGGCGGCCGGGGCCGGGGCCGGGGCCGGCGGGGAGGTGGCGCCGTCCAGCGAGCTGTGGATCATGAAGAGGCCGAGCAGCACCGCGGCGCCGGCCAGCCGCAGCCGGCCGGCGCCGGCGTCGCGGCCTCCGGCGGACGGTGCCGCGGCGCTGCTCGGCTGTTCCTTGATGCCCATCCTGGCAACCGCCTTCCGTTAGCGGCGGTGTGGCCACCGCCGGGAGTCGGCGGTGGCCACACCGGGTTGTTCAGCAGGACCGGACCGTCCGGGGGGACCGGACCGTCCGGCGGTTCCCGGCCGTGTCAGATGGCGCGGCCCACGCCGCCGCGGCGGCGCAGGCTCCAGGCGCCGGCGCCGAGGCCGCCCGCGAGCAGGACGCCGCCGGCGGCGAGCCCGCCGGTCGAGGCCATGCCGCCACCGCCGGTGTGGACGCCGCCGTGGGGCCTGCGGCCGTAGCCCTCCCCGCGGCCGTAGCCGCCACCGTTGTCGCGGCCGTAGTCGCGGCCGTTGTTGTGGCAGCAGTCGCGGTTGTCGTCCTTGCCCCAGCCCTTGTCCCAGCCCTTGTCCCAGCCGCGGCCGCGGTCGCAGTCCTTGTCGCGGCCGCGGCCGTAGCCGCCGCCGTAGCCGCCGCCGTGGTCGCCCCCGCGGCCGTAGCCGCCGCCGTAGCCGCCGCCGTGGTCGTCGCCGCGGTTGTCGTCCTTGTTGCCCCAGTCCTTGCCGTGGTCGTCGCCGCGGCCCTCGTCCCGGCCGTGGTCGTCGCCGCGGTTGTCGTCCTTGTTGCCCCAGTCCTTGCCCCAGTCGCGGCCGGAGTCCTTGCCCCAGTCCTTGTCGTCCTTGCCGCCCCAGTCCTTGCCGTGGTCGTCCTTGCCCTGCACGGCGGACTTGCCGGGGTCCCAGGAGTCCGCGTGCGCGGCCGGGGCGGCGAGGGCGAGGGCGGCGGCGCTCAGTGCGGCGCCGGCGACGAACGTGCGTGCACGCATGGCGTTGACCTTCCAGCGCCTCCTACGATCGGTGACAGGAAGTCAACTCAGGGGAATCGCGGAGGCACCTCGCTCACCGTCCGTCACCGGAGTCCCGGGCGCCAGCCGACAGTCGCAATCGGGTGAGATGATGATTCTTTCGGCCGAACCGACGGTCCCTCAGACGCCTCGAACGCGAGTGTTCGAGCAGGTCGGGCGGGGTGCCCGCAGACGGCGAGGACCCCGCCCGGATGTCCGGGCGGGGTCCTCGCTGACGGGTCGTCGGGAGCGGTCGCGTGGATCAGTCGCGGCGGAAGGCCAGCACCACGTTGTGACCGCCGAAGCCGAAGGAGTTGTTGAGGGCCGTGATCGGCCCCTCCGGCAGGCTCCTGGGCTCGCCGCGGACGATGTCCGCGTCCACCTCGTCGTCCAGGTCGTCGAGGTTGACCGTCGGCGGTGCCGTGCGGTGGTGCAGGGCCAGCACGGTGGCGACGGTCTCGATGCCGCCGGCGCCGCCCAGCAGGTGGCCGGTCATCGACTTGGTGGCGGAGACCGCGATGTGGTCGAGGTCGTCGCCCAGCACCTTGCGCAGCGCCTTCACCTCGGCGACGTCGCCCTGCGGGGTGGAGGTCGCGTGGGCGTTCACGTGCACGACGGAGGCCCTGTCGAGCCCGGTGGACTCGAACAGGTTTGTCAGCGCGGCCGCCACGCCGCGGCCGGAGGGCTCCGGCTGGGCGATGTGGTGGCTGTCCGCGGACAGGCCCTGGCCGACCGCCTCGCAGTACACGCGGGCGCCACGGGCCGCCGCGTGCTCCGCCGACTCCAGGACCACCACGCCGGCGCCCTCGCCCAGCACGAAGCCGTCCCGGGCCTTGTCGTAGGGGCGCGAGGCGCGCTGCGGCTCGTCGTTGTTCTTGGACATCGCCATCATGTTGGCGAAGGCCGCGATCGGCAGCGGGTGGATGGCCGCCTCGGTGCCGCCGGCCACCACGATGTCGGCGCGGCCGCTGCGGATCATCTCGATGGCGTAGCCGATGGCCTCCGCGCCGGACGCGCAGGCGCTCACCGGGGTGTGCACGCCGGCGCGGGCGCCGATCTCCAGGCCGACGTTGGCCGCCGGGCTGTTCGGCATGAGCATGGGCACGGTGTGCGGGGAGACGCGGCGGACGCCCTTCTCCTTCAGCACGTCGTACTGGTCGAGCAGGGTGGTGACGCCGCCGATGCCGGAGGCGACGACGGTGCCCAGGCGGTCCGGGTCGACCGTGGAGGAGGCGTCGGTCGCCGGGGCGTCGAAGCCCGCGTCGGCCCAGGCCTCCTTGGCGGCGATCAGCGCGAACTGCGCCGAGCGGTCCAGCTTGCGCGCCACCGGGCGCGGCAGGACCTCGCCGGGGTCGACGGCGGCGCGTGCGGCGATCCGCACGGGCAGCTCGGCGGCCCACTCCTCCGTGAGGACGTCCACGCCGGAGCGTCCGGCGAGGAGTGCCTCCCAGGTCGACGCGGCGTCGCCGCCCAGCGGCGTGAAGGCGCCGACACCCGTGACGACCACGGTGGTGCGGTTGTCAGTGGTCACTGGTCTCTTACTCCCACGTGTTCAGCGTGCGAGGCGGCGCTGGTGCCGAGGGGACGCCGGCAGGTGCGCGTCGGCCCGAGCGGTGCTCAGGCGGCCCCGTGGACGGTGGGGGCGGCCCTGCGGCCGCCCCCGGTGCTGTTGGTCAGCTGTTGGCGAGGATGTAGTCGACGGCGTCGCCGACGGTGCGGAGGTTCTTCACCTCGTCGTCCGGGATCTTGACGTCGAAGCGCTCCTCGGCGGCGACGACGACCTCGACCATGGAGAGCGAGTCGACGTCCAGGTCGTCCGTGAAGGACTTGCCCAGCTCGACGTCCTCCGTGGGGATGCCGGCGATCTCGTTGACGATCTCGGCGAGACCTTCCAGGACCTCGTCCTTGGTAGCCATTGCGGCGCTCCTATTCGGGGTGTGTTCTCTGTGGGGCCGGTCCGTCCCGGGCGGGTGCGGACGGCTGTCTGCGGAAAGGGGCGGCAGGCCCCGGTGCCGGGAGGCCCGGTGCCGGGGCCGCGCCCTACGGGAGGGTGACGACCGAGGCGGCGTAGACGAGCCCGGCGCCGAAGCCGATCACCAGGGCCAGGTCGCCGCTCCTCGCCTCGCCGGAGGCGAGCATCCGCTCCATGGCGAGCGGGATGGACGCCGCGGAGGTGTTGCCCGTCTCGGCGATGTCGCGGGCCACCGGCACGGACGCCGGCAGCCTGAGCGCCTTGATCATGGCGTCGGTGATGCGCATGTTGGCCTGGTGGGGGATGAACGCGCCGAGCTGGTCGGCCCTCACCCCGGCGGCGTCCAGCGCCTGCTGGGCGACCTTCGCCATCTCCCACACCGCCCAGCGGAAGACCGTCTGGCCCTCCATGCGCAGCGCCGGCCACTTCACCTCGTCACCGGCGCCGTTGACCGCGTCCTGCTTGGCGAACGCGGTGTCCCACGCCTGGGTCTGCGAGATGACGTCGGCCTGGGAGCCGTCCGACCCCCAGATCACCTTGCCGATGCCGGGCTCGTCGGACGGGCCGACCACGGCCGCGCCCGCGCCGTCGCCGAAGATGAAGGCGGTCGAGCGGTCCGAGGTGTCGGTGAGGTCGCTCAGCCGCTCCACGCCGATCACCAGCACGTACTCGGCGCTGCCGGCGCGGACCATGCCGTCCGCCAGGCCCAGGCCGTAGCCGAAGCCGGCGCAGGCGGCGGAGATGTCGAAGGCGGCGGCGGTGCCGCAGCCCAGCCGGTGCGCGATCTCGGTGGCGATCGCCGGCGTCTGCTTGAAGTGCGAGACGGTGGAGACCACCACCGCGCCGATCTGCTCCGGGGCGATGCCCGCCTGGGCGATCGCCTTGCCGGCCGCCTGCACCGACATCTCGGAGACGCTCTCCTCCGGGCCCGCCCAGCGGCGCTCGGTGATGCCGCTGCGGGTGCGGATCCACTCGTCGGAGGAGTCGATCCACCCCAGGACCTCCTCGTTCGGGATCACCCGGACGGGGCGGTAGCCGCCCACGCCGTGGATCCGCGAGAAGGCCGCGCCGCTGCTGGGGCGGATGCGCGGGGCCGCGCCGGTGGTGTCGGTCATGCGTTCACGCCTTCCGTGGCGGTCGGCCGGGTGGCCTCGCCGTGCTCGGCGACCAGCCCACGGGCCCTGTCCAGGTCGGCGGGGGTCTTGAGGGCCAGGGTCTCGACGCCCTTGAGGTTGCGCTTGACCAGGTTGGTGAGGGTGCCGGCGGGCGGCACCTCGATGACGCAGGTGGCGCCGAGCCTCTCCAGGGCCTCCATGCACAGGTCCCAGCGCACCGGGCTGGAGACCTGCGAGACGAGGCGGGCCAGCACCTCGGCGCCGGAGTCCACCACGCCGCCGTCCCGGTTGGAGACGTAGGCGGGGCGCGGGTCGGCGGCCGTGATGCCGGGGGCGATCCGGGCCAGGGCCTCGACGCCGGGGGCCATGTGGTGCGTGTGGAAGGCGCCCGCGACGCTCAGCGGCATGAGCCGGGCGCCTGCCGGCGGGTCCGCCTTGAGCGCGTCCAGCTGCTCCAGGGTCCCGGCGGCGACGAGCTGGCCGCCGCCGTTGTTGTTCGCCGCGGTCAGGCCGTGCGCCTCCAGCTTCGCGGCCACCTCGGCCGCGTCCCCGCCGAGGACGACGGTCATGCCGGTGGCGGTCGTGGCGGCGGCGCCGGCCATGGCCAGGCCGCGCTGCCGGACGAAGGCCATCGCCGACTCGTCGCTCAGCACGCCCGCGGCCGCGGCCGCGGTGATCTCGCCCACGCTGTGCCCGGCCACCGCGCCGACCTGCCCGAGGGCGGCGGCGTCGGGCAGCAGGGCGTGGACGGCGGCGAGGCCGGCGGCGACCAGCAGGGGCTGCGCGACCGCGGTGTCCCTGATCTCGTCGGCCGACGCCTCGGTGCCGTGGCGGACGAGGTCGAGGCCGGCGACGGCGGACCACCAGTGCAGCCGGTCGGCCACACCGTCCACCTCGAGCCAGGGGGCGAGGAAGCCGGGCGTCTGGGCGCCCTGTCCGGGAGCGACGAGTACGAGCACGGAATCAACCCTCTCCTGCCGGGCACTCCGGCACGGGTAGACGGCGGTCACCAAGAAACTACACGCGGTTTGTGGATTCCCTACAGCGGCCTCAGCGTCGGCCTTCCGGCGCGTCGAGGCGGCCCAGCGCGAGGGCGATCCGCAGCGTGAAGGCCGAACGGACGTCCGAGGGCGTGTAGCCCGTGACGTCGGTCACACGTCGCAGCCGGTAGCGGACGGTGTTGGGATGGACGAAGAGCATCCGCGCCGCGCCCTCCAGCGACGACGCCTGCTCCAGGTAGACCGAGAGCGTCTCCAGCAGCGCGGAGCCGGCCTCCTCCAGCGGGATGTAGATCTCCTCCACCAGCTGGCGGCGCGCCGCGGGATCACCCGCCAGCGCCCGTTCCGGCAGCAGGTCGTCCGCCAGCACCGGCCGCGGCGCGTCCGGCCACGCGCCGCAGGCGCGCAGCGCCCCCGACGCGGCCTGCGCCGACCGGGTCGCCGACAGCAGGTCGCCCACCGTCGGGCCCACCACCACCGGGCCGGGCGCGAACTGGCCGATCAGCGCCCGCGCGGCGTGCATCGGATCCATCGAGCCGCCGACCACCACCACCAGGCGGTCGCCCAGCACGCCGGTCAGCACGTGCAGCCGGGCCCGTCGGGCGGCCCGCCGGATCGCCTCCACCACCAGCTCGCTGTCGCCCTCCGGCGCGCTGCCCATCACCACCATCACCTGGTCGGGGGAGCCCCAGCCCAGGGCCGCGGCCCGCGACAGCACCCCCTCGTCGGCGTCGCCGGACAGCAGCGAGTTGACCACCAGGGCCTCCAGCCGCGCGTCCCACGCGCCGCGGGCCTCGGCGGCCTGCGCGTACACCTGCGCCGTGGCGAACGCGAGCTCCCGCGCGTACACCAGCACCGCCTCGCGCAGCCCCGCCTCGTCGCCGGGGGCGGCCACCTCGTCGATGGCCTCCTCGACCACCTCGATGCTGATCCGGATCATCTCCACCGTCTGACGCAGCGTCACCGCCCGGGTCAGCTCGCGCGGGGCGGTCCCGAACACGTCGGTGGACATCGCCTGCGGCGCCTCCGGGTGGCGGAACCACTCGGTGAAGGCGGCGATGCCCGCCTGTGCGACCAGGCCGATCCAGGAGCGGTGCTCCGGCGGCATGCGCCGGTACCAGGAGAGCGTCTCGTCCATCCGCTGGATGGCGTTGCTGGCGAGCCGGCCCGAGGCCTTCTCCAGGCGGCGGAGCGTCTCGGCGTGCCGCTCGGCGGCGAGCCTGCGCTCCAGTGCGGTGCCGCGCCGCGAGCCGCGGTCCGCGGAGACGGCGGTGTCCGCGCCGTCGGCCGTACCGGGGCCGTCACCGGGGCCGGCGGCGGCGTCCTCCGTCCCCGCGGCGGAGCCGTCGGCCGTCCCGTCCCCCGCGCCGGCCCGGGGGCGGACGGGCTGCGAGCGGGCGGTGGCGCGGGACCGGGCGGCGGGCGGGGCGGCTCTCCGCGCAGCGGCGGGGGCCACGTCGGTCACCGGATCGGTCGCTGCGTTCTTCGCTGAGGCGGCTGGCACAGCACTAGCGTGCCTCACGCATTGCAGTGCTCGTGCACGCCCTCCCGTCCGAAAGCGGTGGCAACGGTCACATATCCGCAGGTCGATCCGGTTGCCGGGGCAATTCCCGATATCTTCCCGGTGCCGGGTCCCCGCCCGGCGGCCCACCGGAAGGGACCGTGCCGTGACCGACCAGCCCCGCCCGCGCGCGGAGGTGCGCCGCGCCGCCGAGCGCTACCGCTCCACCCCGGCCGAGGGTGTCGAGACCCGGCACTCCTTCTCCTTCTCCGGCCACTACGACCCGCGCAACACCCACTTCGGGGCGCTGCTGGCCTGCAACGAGGAGCTGCTCGCCCCCGGCGCGGGCTTCGACGAGCACCGCCACCGCGACGTCGAGATCCTCACCTGGGTCCTGGAGGGGGCGCTCGCCCACCGCGACGACCGCGGCCACGCCGGGGTGGTCCGGCCGGGCATGGTCCAGTACCTGGGGGCCGGCTCCGGCGCCGTCCACACCGAGCGCAACGCCGGGGGCGCCTCCGGGCCGGTGCGGTTCGTGCAGATGTGGCTCCAGCCCGACCGCTTCGGCGCCGAGCCCGTCTACGGGCTGCGCCGCCCGGAGCCCGGGACCGGCGGGACCACCCTGCTGGCCTCCGGCATGCCGCGCGACGCCGGCCGCGACGCACTGCGGCTGCGCCGCGCCGACGCCGCCCTCCACCACGTCGCGGCCGGCCCCTGGGAGCCGCCGACCGGACTGCCGCAGGCGCCCTTCCTCCACCTCCACCTGCTGCGCGGCTCGCTGGGCTTCCGCACCGCGGCCGGGCCCCACGGCACCGGGCGCGACCTGCGTCCCGGCGACACCGCCCGGATCACCGGCCCGGCGCTCGTCGCCCCCGCGGCCGGGGAGGACGGCGCCGAGCTGCTGGTGTGGGAGATGCACTCGGGCCTGCTGGTGGGCTGAACCCGGCCCGGCGGGGCTGCCGCGGCCCGACCGGCCCGACCGGCCCGACCGGCCCGTCTGCCCGACCGGCCCGACCGCCCGACCGGCCCGACCGCCGCGCCGGTTCGGCTACCGCGCCAGTTCGGCGAGGACGCCGTCGGTGAAGGGCGGCCACGCCTCGGCGGCCCAGTGGCCGAAGGCCCGGTCCGTCAGGCAGACGCAGGCCGCGCCCGCCGCCGGGTCGACCCACAGGAAGGTGCCGGACTGGCCGAAGTGGCCGAAGGTCCGCGGCGAGCTGTGCGCGCCGGTCCAGTGCGGGGACTTCCGGTCCCGGATCTCGAAGCCCAGCCCCCAGTCGTTGGGGCGCTGGTGCCCGAAGCCCGGCAGCACCCCGCTCAGCCCCGGGTACGCCACCGTCCGGGTGGCCGCCTCCACCGTGGAGGGGTCCAGCAGCCGCGGGGCCTGCAGCTCGGCCGCGAAGCGCGCCAGGTCGGCCGCGGTCGACACCCCGCCCGCGCCCGCCGGGCTCCGGTGGCCGGCGTCGATCCTGGTGGCGGTCATCCCGAGCGGCTGGAACACGGCCTCCGCCGCGTACTGCGCGAAGGGGATCCCCGACGCCTTCTCCAGCGCCTCCGCCAGCACGTCGAAACCGGCGTTCGAGTACAGCCGCCGCGTCCCGGGCGCCGCCATCGACCGGTGCTCGTCGAAGGCCAGGCCCGAGGTGTGGGCGAGCAGGTGCCGCACGGTGGAGCCCTCCGGGCCCGCCGGGTCGTCCAGCTCGAAGACCCCCTCCTCCACCGCGACCAGCGCGGCGTACGCGCTCAGCGGCTTCGTCACCGACGCCAGCGGGAACGCGTGCTCCTGCGGCCCGTACGACCCCAGCACCGCTCCGTCCCGGCCCCGCACCACGGCGGCCGCCGCCGTCGGCACCGGCCACTGCCCGATCACCCGCAGACTCTCCATGGCCCCGACTCTACGGGCCCGCCCCGGACGGCCCCGCCGCCGGGGCGGTGGACCAGGACGGTGGATCCGGGCCGTGGAGCTGGGCGGTGGACCTGGGCCGTGGACCGGCATGCGGGGCCGGATCCGGGGGAGCAGCCTGACGTGCTTGCCTGGAGCGCACTCCAACTCGCTAGCGTCGAGGACGTCGCACCTCGCACCGGACCGCAGGGAACCAGGGGTACCGCCATGGCCGTCGCCCGCCCGATCACGCCGATCACGCCGACCGCCCCTGCCGCCGCGCCCCGGGCCTCCGCCGCGGCGGAGGCCCGCACCCCGCCCCCGGCATCGGCGGAGCCCGACGCCACCCCCCGCCACACCATCGGCGAGGCGGCCGCCCGCAGCGGCCTCAGCGTGCACACCCTGCGCTGGTACGAGCGGATCGGCCTGCTGGACCCCATCGACCGCTCCTACTCGGGGCAGCGCCGCTACAGCGACCGGGACCTGGGCTGGCTGGCCTTCCTCGGCAAGCTGCGTCTCACCGGCATGCCCGTCGCCGACATGGTCCGCTACGCGGAGCTCGTCCGCGCCGGGGGCCACACCTCCGGTGAGCGGCTCGACCTGCTGCGCGCCCACCGCGAGGAGGTCCGGCAGCGCATCTCCGACCTGCAGGCCACCCTCGCCGTCCTCGACCACAAGATCGACCTCTACTCGGACGCCGCACGCGCGGCGGAAGGGAACCGCACCGCATGAGCACCCTCCCCACCACCACCCTCGGCACCGGCGGCCCCGTCGTCGGTGTGCAGGGCCTCGGCTGCATGGGCATGAGCGAGTACTACGGCCCCACCGACACCACCGAGGCGCTCGCCACCCTCGACCGGGCCCTGGAGCTCGGCGTCACCCTCTTCGACACCGCCGACGTCTACGGCTCCGGCCACAACGAGGAGCTGATCGGGCCCTTCGTGCGGGCCAACCGCGACCGGGTGGTCCTGGCCACCAAGTTCGCCATCGAGCGGCGCGCCGACGACCCGGCGTACCGTGCCGTCAACAACAGCCCCGCCTACATCCGCTCGGCCGTCGACGCCTCGCTGCGCCGCCTCGGGGTGGACGTCATCGACCTGTACTACATGCACCGCCGCGACCCCGCCGTGCCGCTCGCCGAGTCGGTCGGCACCATGGCCGAACTGGTGCAGGCCGGCAAGGTCCGCCACCTCGGCCTGTCCGAGGTCACCGGTGCCGAGCTGCGCGAGGCGCACGCCGTGCACCCGATCGCCGCGCTGCAGTCGGAGTGGTCGCTCTTCTCCCGCGACACCGAGCGCTCCGCCGTGCCGGCCGCCGCCGAGCTCGGTGTCGCCCTCGTCCCGTACTCGCCGCTCGGCCGCGGCTTCCTGACCGGTGCGTTCGCCTCCGCCGAGGAGCTGGGCGAGGACGACTTCCGCCGGCACCAGCCCCGGTTCAGCGGCGACAACGCCCGTGCCAACGCCGCGCTGGTCGAGCCGGTCCGCAAGATCGCCGCCGACCGCGGCGCCACCCCCGCCCAGGTCGCGCTCGCCTGGGTGCACCAGCGGGCGGAGGTCCACGGCCTGTCCGTCGTGCCCATCCCCGGCACCCGCCGCCGCAGCCGCCTGGAGGAGAACACCGCCGCCGCCGCGCTGCGCCTCACCGAGGCGGAGCTGGCCGCGCTGGAGCCGATCGCCGGCCGCGTCGCCGGCGACCGCTACCCGGACATGAGCGCCACCTCGACCGCCCGGGAGTGACCGCCCTCGGGCAGCCCCCGGGAGCGGCCCCCGCGAGCAGCCCCCGCCCGGGGCGGCCGGCCCCCCGCCGGCCGCCCCGGGCTCAGCCGCGCCCGGTCGCGTCGGACTCCCGGACCAGCCGCCTCGGCGCGGTGCGCCGCCACGCCTCCGCCAGCAGGTCGCGCAGCTCGTCGGGGTCGACCCGGCCCAGCTCCACCCGCACCCACCCGAAGCGGCCGGTGTACGGCGCGGGCGAGAAGACCTCCGGAGCCTCCGCGACCAGCTCCGCCTGCTCCTCCCGGGACGCCTTCACCGAGACGGCCCCGTCGTCCTCCGCGCCCATGGCGAAGATCCGCTCCCCGACCCTGAGCGTCACCTGCGTCTCCCAGGTCAGCCGCTCCACGGCCCGCGGCAGGGCGAGCCCCATGGCCCTGAACTCCTCGAACATCACCACACGCCCAGGCTGGGGGCCGGGTCCGACAACCGGCCCGCCCCCGCGCCGCAGCCGGGCCGCCCCCTCCGCCCCCGGGCGCCCGGCGCGCACGTCCGCGGCCTCAGCGCACGTCGCCGTAGCGGCCGAGGGCGATGGCGGCGAAGTTGTGCAGGCTGGCGGTGCCCGGCGAGAGGTAGCCGGTGTGGCCGGCGGCGCCTGCGGCGGAGACCACCCGGGCGCCGAAGGCCGGCCCGGTGGGGTCGGCGCCGTGGCCGATGCCGGCGATCTCCACGTACGGGACGTCGCCGATCCAGTCCGTGGTGTCGCGCGCCGCCCACAGCCGCACCCCGTCGCCCAGCTGGCGGGCGTGGTCGACGCACATGCCCGGGCTGCCGAAGACGACCATGTCGGTGACACCGGCCGGATTGTCCGCGGTGCGCCGGCCGGCCCGGATGCCCGGCGCTGCCGCGCCGCACACGACGGAGCCGTAGGAGTGGCAGAGCAGGGACGGCACCCCCGCGTCCGGCGCGGTCGCGGCGAGCCCGGCGAGCAGGCGCCGCAGCCTCGGCGCCCCGGCGCGGGCGAGGCGGTCGGTGGCGGTGTCGGGGCCGAGGCCGACGGGGGTGGTGTACCCGGCCCAGGCGACCACCGCGGTGCGGACGTCCGGCGCCAGCCGCCGCTGCTCGGCGTGGAGGGCCCGGCCCATGCCGGCCGCGGAGTGCGCCGCGTCCTGTCCGGGGGCGGGCTCGCGGTCGAAGCGGCCGAGGTCGGTGTCGGCCCCGGGCACCAGCACCGAGACCCGCCGGGCGGAGGCGAGGTCCCCGTAGACCTCGGCGACCAGGCCGCGTCCGCGCGGGTCGAAGGCGAGGATGCGGCGGCCGGGCCGCAGGAGCCGGTCGCAGACGGCGGCGCGGTCCGCGGCGGCGGAGCGGTCGGCGGCGGAGCGGGCGGGGTCGGCTGCCGTGCGCCGGGCGGCGGACCGCTCGGCGGCCAGGGCGAGCGCGTTGGCGCGGTAGCGCAGGGCGGGCGGCGCCCCGTCGAGGTTGCCGACGACCAGCGGGTAGCGGGCCGCGAGCAGCTGCCGCTCGACCGGGGGCAGGCGGGCGAAGAAGGCGGCCACCGAGGCCGGTGACGCGTCGGCGGGGTCCGGCGGCGCCTGCCCGCCGAACAGCTGCCGGTTCCAGGCGTCGCTCCCGGCCGGGGGAGCGGTGACGGGCACCTGCTCGCCCGCGGCGACCGCGCCGCCGGCCGCGGCGCCCGTGTCGGCGAGGACGGCGACGGCGGCGAGGACGGCCACGCCCAGGCGCCTGAGTTCGATCCGCATGGATGGGTTCCCCCCTGATTCGCCGACCGTCGAGCCGGTCGTGCCCGGAGGTCCTGCTGTGCCGTGTGCCGTCTGCGGCGGCGTCTTTCCGCACGTGGTGCCGTGCGCCGCCCGCAGTGCCGAGTTCCGGGCCCACCCTAAGCGGACGCGGGCATCCCTCCCGACCACGGACGGCCCAGCAAACCAGGATGAAAATGTGCAAAGCGCCTCCTTGGGGAGGCGGTTTTTACGGCTTGCTCACATGCGGACGGTCCGGAGGAGGCGCTCTGTCGCGCCTCGGGGGCGCGTGCTTCCAGCGACCCGCCCCGGGCGAGGGCCGTCCGCGCCCGCCCTGCCGCACGGCCGCGGGCGCACCCGCCTCCTCTCCGGACGCCGGTCCGGACCGGCGGCCGCCGACCTCCGCGGCTGTGCGTACACACGTACGAGTGATTCCGGGCGGAGTGCCCGGCGCGGCGGTGTGCCGGGAGGCGAACCTGGTCCCGGACCGGCGCCCGCACCGGGCGCCCTCACGGGGGAGGACGCGTCCGATGAACCGCACTGCTGCCGTCGCCACCGCCACTGTCGCCACGACCGCCACCACAGGTGCCACCGCCGCCGTCAGCGCCGCCGGGCCCGGCCGGGGGACGCCGCAGGGGCCGGACCCCGGGGAGGGATCCGGCCCCTGCGGAGGGGGCGTACCGGGACGGTCAGGCGTCGCCGCCCGCCGCGCCCGGGTCGGCCGCGGACACGTCCAGCAGCTGGTAGCGGTCGATGGCCGCCTTCAGCACGCTGCGGTCGACCTTGCCCTCCTTGGCGAGCTCGGTCAGCACCCCCAGTACGACGGACTGCGCGTCGATGTGGAAGAAGCGGCGCGCCGCACCCCGGGTGTCGGCGAAGCCGAAGCCGTCCGCACCCAGCGACTGCCAGGTGCCCGGCACCCAGCGGGAGATCTGGTCCGGCACGGCCCGCATCCAGTCCGAGACCGCGACGAACGGCCCCTCGGCGCCGGCGAGCTTCCGCGTCACGTACGGGACGCGCTGCTCCTCCTCGGGGTGGAGCAGGTTGTGCTCCTCGCACTCCACCGCCTCGCGGCGCAGCTCGTTCCACGAGGTGGCGGACCAGACGTCGGCCTTGACGTTCCACTCCTCGGCGAGGATCCGCTGGGCCTCCAGCGCCCACGGCACGGCCACGCCCGAGGCGAGGATCTGCGCCGGGATCTGGCCGGCGTCGCCGGCCCGGTACCGGTGCAGGCCCTTGAGGATCCCGTCGACGTCCACGTCGGCGGGCTCGGCCGGCATCTGGATCGGCTCGTTGTAGACGGTGAGGTAGTAGAAGACGTCCTCGCCGTTCGGGTGCGCCTCGTCGGAGCCGAACATCCGCCGGATGCCGTCCTTGACGATGTGGGCGATCTCGAAGCCGTACGCCGGGTCGTAGGCGACCACGGCCGGGTTGGTCGAGGCCAGCAGCTGCGAGTGGCCGTCGGCGTGCTGCAGGCCCTCGCCGGTCAGCGTGGTGCGGCCCGCGGTGGCGCCGAGCACGAAGCCGCGCGACAGCTGGTCCGCCATCTGCCAGAACTGGTCGCCGGTCCGCTGGAAGCCGAACATCGAGTAGAAGACGTACACCGGGATGAGGTGCTCGCCGTGGGTCGCGTACGAGGAGCCCGCCGCGATCAGCGAGGCGGTGCAGCCGGCCTCGGAGATGCCGTCGTGCAGCATCTGGCCGGTCGGCGACTCCTTGTACGCCAGCAGCAGCTCGCGGTCGACCGACTCGTAGGTCTGCCCCAGCGGGTTGTAGATCTTCGCCGAGGGGAAGAGCGAGTCCATGCCGAAGGTGCGGTACTCGTCCGGGGCGATCGGCACGAAGCGGTTGCCGATGCCCTTGTCCCGCATGAGGTCCTTGAGCAGCCGGACGAAGGCCATCGTGGTGGCGATGGACTGGTTGCCCGAGCCCTTCTTCATGGCCTTGTAGGTGTCGTCCCCGGGCAGCTGCAGCTTCGTGGGCCGCACCTTGCGGGTCGGCACGTAGCCGCCGAGCTCGCGCCGGCGGTCGTGCATGTACTGGATCTCCTCGGAGTCCCGGCCGGGGTGGTAGTACGGCGGGGCGCCGGACTCCAGCTCCTTGTCCGTGATCGGGAGGTGCAGCCGGTCGCGGAAGCGCTTGAGGTCCTCGACCGTGAGCTTCTTCATCTGGTGCGTGGCGTTGCGGCCCTCGAAGTTCGGGCCGAGCGTCCAGCCCTTGACCGTCTGCGCCAGGATCACCGTCGGCTGGCCCGTGTGCTCGCGGGCGGCCTTGAAGGCGGCGTAGACCTTCCGGTGGTCGTGGCCGCCGCGGCCCAGGTGCTGGATCTGCTGGTCGGTCATCGACTCGACCATCTTGCGCAGCCGCAGGTCGCTGCCGAAGAAGTGCTCCCGGATGTACGCGCCGGTCTCGGTCGCGTAGGTCTGGAACTGGCCGTCCGGGGTGGTGTTCAGCTTGTCGACCAGGACGCCGTCGCGGTCCTGGGCGAGCAGCGGGTCCCAGGTGCGGTCCCAGATCAGCTTGATCACGTTCCAGCCGGCGCCGCGGAAGACCGACTCCAGCTCCTGGATGATCTTGCCGTTGCCGCGGACCGGGCCGTCCAGGCGCTGCAGGTTGCAGTTCACGACGAAGGTGAGGTTGTCCAGGCCCTCGCGCGCGGCCAGGCTCAGCTGGCCCAGCGACTCCGGCTCGTCCATCTCGCCGTCGCCGAGGAACGCCCAGACGTGCGAGTCCGAGACGTCCTTGATCCCGCGGGCGGTGATGTAGCGGTTCATCCGGGCCTGGAAGATCGCGCCGAGCGGGCCCAGGCCCATCGACACGGTCGGGAACTCCCAGAAGTCCGGCATGGAGCGCGGGTGCGGGTAGCTGGACAGGCCGTACGGCGCCTTGGACTTCTCCTGGCGGAAGGAGTCCAGCTGCTGCTCGGAGAGCCGGTCCAGCAGGAAGGCGCGGGCGTAGATGCCGGGGGAGGCGTGGCCCTGGAAGAAGATCTGGTCGCCGGAGGCGCCCTCGGCGTCCTTGCCGCGGAAGAAGTAGTTGAAGCCCACGTCGTACAGCGACGCGGAGGAGGCGAAGGTGGCGATGTGGCCGCCGACGCCGATGCCCGGGCGCTGCGCGCGGGAGACCATCACGGCCGCGTTCCAGCGGGTCGCGTTGAGGACCTTGCGCTCGATCTCCTCGTTGCCGGGGAAGAACGGCTCGTTCTTGGTCGCGATGGTGTTGATGTAGTCCGTGCTGCGCATCTCGGGCACGGCGACACGCTTCTCGCGGGCGCGCTCGATCAGCCGCAGCATGAGGTAACGGGCGCGCTCGCGGCCGCGCTCGTCGACGGCCGCGTCGAGCGACTCCAGCCACTCCGCGGTCTCCTCCGGATCGAAGTCCGGGACCTGGCTGGGAAGGCCGCCAATGATGATCGGGTTGCGATCGGATCCGGAAGCCACGCTGTTCCTTCACTGTCGGTCGTAACTGAGGTGGTGTCGCGCCGCCTCCATCGTGTACCGCGCTCGGAGATCCGTCATCTCTACCGATGGGTAACCGGTTCCGCCACCGGGGCGGGCCGGTCGGGCGCCGCAGCGGCGGCCGCACCCGGTGACGGGCCGCGCTGCCCGCACCCTCGGCGCCCGCACCGCTCCGGTGCCGGTTGTTACGACGAGGTGGCCCGACCTGTGCCCGTGAGGGCTGGTGTGAGGGCCAACAGGAGACTCTACGCCGCGTCGCGCGGTGCCTTCGAACGGCGCCCGTCCCGGGCGCCCCCGAAGGGGGCCGGGCGCCGTCGCGAACCGCCGCCGCACGGCGCGCGTCCTCACCGTCGCGCGTGCACCGGATGTACCGCGGGTAGGCGGACGGCGACCGAGCGGTGTCCGGCGGGCTGCCATCCGGCTTCGCCACGCCCGTTCGGATCAGGACAAAACCGGGGCACAGGCCCCACAATCGACAGCGAGGCTTGCTGCGACACGTCAACGTTCGGGCGGGAACGGGCGCCGGGTACTTGCGCGAACCGCCCCGCCCGTGTGGACTACGGCCACAAGCCCGGCACCGACGCCGGGCCGGATACAGGAGGTCATTCCCGTGAGCGCGACCGCGGACCCCGCGGAGGACAGGTCCAACCCGGCACTCCGGTTGGGCTTCGAGCCCGGACAGGTGGTCCAGGAGCTCGGGTACGACGACGACTGCGACCAGGAGCTCCGCGAGGGGATCGAGGGCCTGACCGGCACCGATCTCGTCGACGAGGACTACGACGACGTCGCCGACGCCGTGCTGCTGTGGTTCCGCGAGGAGGACGGTGATCTCACCGACGCCCTGGTCGATGCGCAGGAGTACCTCGCGGACGGCGGCCTGGTGTGGCTGCTGACCCCGAAGACCGGCCGCGACGGCCACGTGGAGGCCAGCGACATCGCCGACGCCGCCCGCACCGCCGGTCTCTCGCAGACCAGCTCGGTGACGGTGGCCAAGGACTGGGCCGGCACCCGCCTGGCGACCCCCAAGGCCGCCCGCCCGGCCAAGCGCTGAGCGGACCCCGATCTGCAGGCCGGTTCCCCGGCCGCACTGCGGGCCCCGTCGGAGACCTCTCCGGCGGGGCCCGCCGCCGTGTGCCGGCGGGCCGCCGGTGCTCCCGCCCGCCGGCCGGCGTTTCCGCCGGCCGCGCACCCGCCCGTCCGCCCGCCCAGCCGCCCGCCGTTCACCCTTGGCGAACGCGGCTGCACGAGAAGCCCCGGGGTGCAAAGCCCCGCCCCCGGACTCCGGCCCGAAGTGCAAGGATGTGACCCGGCCGCCCCGCCCGGGACGGCGCAGTCGAACAGGAGGGTCGCACCCATGGCGATCGAGGTCGGCAGCAAGGCCCCGGACTTCGAGCTGAAGAACCAGCACGGCGAGCCGGTCAGGCTCTCCGACTACCGCGGTGCCAAGAACGTCGTCCTGGTCTTCTACCCGTTCGCGTTCACCGGCGTCTGCACCGGCGAGCTCTGCGCGATCAAGGAGGAGCTGCCCCGCCTGCAGAACGACGACGTGCAGATCCTCGCCGTCTCCGTGGACTCGCCCTTCACCCTGCGCGTCTTCGGCGAGCGCGAGGGCCTGGAGTACCCGCTGCTCTCCGACTTCTGGCCGCACGGCGGCGTCGCCACCGCCTACGGCGTCTTCGACGACGAGAAGGGCTGCGCGGTCCGCGGCACCTTCGTCATCGACAAGGAGGGCGTGGTCCGCTGGTCCGTCGTCAACGGGCTGCCCGACGCGCGCGACGAGCAGGAGTACCTCAAGGTGCTCGCCTCGCTCTGACCCGGCCGCGCCCCGAGGCCGCCGCGCCGCGGGCCCGCCCCGTCCGGGGCCCGCGGCGCCCGCGGTCCGGAGCGCCCCCGGTCCGGGAGCCCCCGGTCCGAGGGCTCCCGGACCGTCCCGTTCCCGGTCTGCCGCGCCTGATCCCCGCCGGGGGAACCCGGCACTACGATCGGGCCGTTGGCCGGACAGACCCCCGGCCGTTTCGGACGCACCGGCCGGGGCAGACCGCACCGCGGGGGCACCGGCGTGCTCCCCGACCATTGGAGGACTCGTGGGTGTCAGCCTCAGCAAGGGCGGCAACGTCTCGCTCACCAAGGAGGCGCCCGGCCTGACCGCCGTCATCGTCGGCCTGGGCTGGGACGTCCGTACGACCACCGGGACCGACTTCGACCTGGACGCCAGCGCCCTCCTGGTCAACGAGGCCGGCAAGGTCGGGGCGGACGGCAATTTCGTCTTCTTCAACAACCTCAAGAGCCCCGACGGCTCCGTCGAGCACACCGGCGACAACCTCACCGGTGAGGGCGAGGGCGACGACGAGCAGATCAAGGTCAACCTGGCCGCGGTCCCCGCCGACGTCATCAAGATCGTGTTCCCGGTGTCCATCTACGACGCCGAGAACCGCCAGCAGAACTTCGGCCAGGTCCGCAACGCCTTCATCCGCGTGGTGAACCAGGCGGGCGGTGCGGAGATCGCCCGCTACGACCTGTCCGAGGACGCCTCGACCGAGACCGCCATGGTCTTCGGCGAGCTCTACCGCAACGGCGCCGAGTGGAAGTTCCGGGCCATCGGCCAGGGCTACGCCTCGGGCCTGCGCGGCATCGCGCAGGACTTCGGCGTCAACGTCTGAGTCCGGCGCACCACGGCCGCGGCGGGGCCGCCGGGCGAACGGTCCGGCGGCCCCGCGCCCCGTACGGGACCCACACCCGTGCGGAGCGGCGGCCGGCCGGCGAGTCCGGCAAGTCCAGCGGGCCGGGCACCAGCCGTCCGGGCCGGCGGGGGCGCAGCGGTCCTGCGCGCCCGTGCGGCGGCGGCGCGGAGGAGCCGGTCCGGTGTGCACGGGAGATCCCGCCGCCGCGCGGGACACGGGAGGAAGAACCACATGGGCGTCACGCTCGCCAAGGGGGGCAATGTCTCCCTCACCAAGGCCGCACCCAACCTCACCCAGGTCCAGATCGGCCTGGGCTGGGACGCACGCTCGACCACCGGCGCGCCCTTCGACCTGGACGCCAGCGCCCTGCTGTGCGCCAACGGCCGGGTGCCCGGCGACGAGTACTTCGTCTTCTACAACAACCTCAAGAGCCCCGAGGGCTCGGTGGAGCACCAGGGCGACAACCTCACCGGCGAGGGGGAGGGCGACGACGAGGTCGTCGTCGTCAACCTCGACCTGGTGCCGCAGCAGGTCGACAAGATCGTGTTCCCGGTGTCGATCTACGAGGCCGAGGCGCGCATGCAGTCCTTCGGCCACGTCCGCAACGCCTACATCCGGGTCGTGAACCTGGCGGACGGCAGCGAGCTGGCCCGCTACGACCTCACCGAGGACGCCTCCAGCGAGACCGCGATGATCTTCGGCGAGCTCTACCGCTACCAGGGCGAGTGGAAGTTCCGGGCGGTCGGACAGGGGTACGCGTCGGGCCTGCGGGGTATCGCCCTAGACTTCGGAGTCAACGTTCAGTAAAAAACTGCGGGCAGTGCGGGGGAAAGACGACCTGTCGCTGGCCTGACCACCGACGAAAGGTAGACGTACTCCCGTGTTCTTCCGCACTTTCGGATGGTCCTTCGCCATCACGGTCGTCGGACTCGTCGTGGCCGGCCTCGTATGGGGCCCCACCGGGTTCGGCGTCGTGGCGATCCTGTCCGTCCTCGAGATCTCGCTGTCGTTCGACAACGCAGTCGTCAACGCCTCGGTGCTCAAGCGGATGAGCCCCTTCTGGCAGAAGATCTTCCTCACCATCGGCGTGCTCATCGCCGTCTTCGGCATGAGGCTGGTCTTCCCGCTGCTGGTGGTGGGGCTCACCGCGCACATCGGCCCGGGGACCGTGATCGACCTCGCGCTCCACTCGGACAAGACCTACGACGGCCTCACCTACGCGCAGCACCTCCAGGAGGCCCACCCGGCCATCGCGGCCTTCGGCGGGATGTTCCTCCTGATGATCTTCCTCGACTTCATCTTCGAGGACAAGGACTACCAGTGGCTGCGCTGGATCGAGCGCCCCCTGGAGAAGGTCGGCAAGCTCGACCAGCTCTCCGTGCTCATCGCCATGGTGGTGCTGGCCCTGTCGGCCAACTTCTTCGGCGACGGCCACGCCGAGACGGTGCTGCTGGCCGGCCTCCTCGGCCTCGTCACCTACCTCGCGGTCAACGGCCTCGCCAACGTCTTCGAGGGCACCCTGGAGGACGAGGACGAGGACGAGGGCGAGGACGAGGCCGAGGAGGGCGAGGCGGCGGAGAAGGCCCCCGCGTCCGCGGGCGCCAACGCGTCTGTCGCGGGCGTGGTCGGCAAGGCCGCCTTCTTCCTCTTCCTCTACCTCGAGGTCCTGGACGCGTCGTTCTCCTTCGACGGCGTCGTCGGCGCCTTCGCCATCACCAGCGACATCTTCCAGATCGCGCTCGGCCTCGGCATCGGCGCCATGTACATCCGGTCGCTGACCGTGTACCTGGTCCGCAAGGGCACCCTGGACGACTACGTCTACCTGGAGCACGGCGCGCACTACGCGATCGGCGCCCTGGCGATCATCCTGATGGTCTCCATCAAGCACGAGATCCCGGAGATCGTCACCGGCCTGATCGGCGTCGCCTTCATCCTGGCGTCGCTGGCCTCCTCGATCCTGCGCAACCGCCGCCTGGAGGCGGCAGGGGGGCCGTCGGAGCCCGAGAGGGTGACCTCCGAGGTCTGACGCGTGCACCGGCGGCCCGGCGGCAGCCGGACCGCCGCCCGCTCCCCGAGCACCGCCCGCGCCCTGCGCACCGCCCCGCCGCCCGAACCGGGCGGCGGGGCGGTGCCGTGTCCGGGGCGGCCCGCCCGGCCCGCCCCCGCAGCCGGCCCGGGTCCCCCGCGGACGCGGGCAGCCACCGCAGGCCCCCGGGAGGGCCCCGGAAACGCCCCCGGGGCGGCCGGCCGGCGTGTGCCGGGCGCGGCCGCCCCGGGGGCGGAGGGGCGTGCGTGGAGGCGCCTGGGCCGGGAGGCCCGGGTCGTCCGTCAGCCCAGGGTCTGCTCGATCGCCCGCAGCTTGCGCTCCAGGGAGTCCAGCCGCGGCATCGCCAGGGTGTCGTCGTCGGCGGTGAGGTCCACCGTGCGGCCCGCCGGCAGCGCCGCCGACTCGGGGGCGGCCGTGACGGCCCGCCGCCCGGTCACCGAGGCCGGCTCCAGGGCGGCCGCGCCGACCGCGCTCTCCGCCGCTCCTGGGGCAGGCTCCGTAACGGGCTGCTGCTCCCCGGCGGTCAGCGCCGGAACCTGGCGCCCGCCGCGGCGGCCGCTCCACACCCGGCCCTGGCGGGCGATGGCCTTGAGCTCGGCGCGCTCGCGCCGGTCCGCGGCCCGGGCCCGGACCTTGGAGTCCAGCTTCTGCTGCCGCTCGTCGCGGACCTCCTCGACGGCCTCGTCCAGGCTGCGCACGCCCTCCAGCAGCATCAGCGACCAGGCGGCGTAGGTCTCGCGGGGGGCCCGCAGCCAGCGGACCATGCGGATCTGGGGGAGCGGGCGCGGCACCAGGCCCTGCTCGCGCAGGGCGGCCTTGCGGGTCTGCTTCAGCGCCCGGTCGAAGAGGATCGCGGCCGAGATGGACATGCCGGAGAAGAACTGCGGGGCGCCGTCGTGGCCGCCGCCTCGCGGGGCGTGGACCCAGTTGAACCAGGCCGAGGCGAAGGCGAAGAGCCACACCAGCAGCCGGGAGCCCAGGGCGGCGTCGCCGTGGCTGGCCTCGCGGACCGCCAGCACCGAGCAGAACATCGCGGCGCCGTCCAGCCCGAACGGCACCAGGTACTCCCAGCCGCCGGACAGGTTGAGGTTCTCCCGTCCGAAGCCGACCAGCCCGTGGAAGGAGAGCGCCGCGGCCACCGCCGCACAGCAGAACAGCAGCACGTAGGAGGCGATGCCGTACACCATCTCCTTGCGGCGGCGGCGCTCCTCGCTGCGCTCCCAGGAGTCCTGGTTCTGCGCCTCGGCGGGAGTCCGCTTGGTGCGGAGCATGACGAGGAGGATGGCCGTGAAGAGCAGCGCGGCGCCGCCGACGACGGCCCAGACCAACTGTATGGAGGAGAGAGTCATGTGCGGAGTGAGCCTCGGCTTTCCGGCCGTGCAACGGGCAGGTGAGGAGGGTGTCCTGACGTGCGGTCGCGCCGCCCGGGGCGGCGGGGGACACCTGTGCGGCATGACGATATCGCGTCCGGGGGGCCGCATAGTAAGCGGTGAGGCGGAGGGCGGCGGGGGCGGTCGGGCGTTTTCCGGCCGAGTACGGAAAGCTGGTGCCCCGGGCACGTCGCGCGGGTAGTCCCTGGGTGGCGGCGCACCGCCGGCCCGCCGCAGGGCGGGGCGGGTGCGACGTGTACGGACGACGGCTGTACGGGCTTACGGGTGTGGGGGGTGGCATCGGTGACTGCGCTGTGGGACTACCTGCGGCGGTCTCGGCAGGCCGTGGAGGCGGCCGGCCTGCACAAGGTGACGCTGACGAAGGCGTCGCCCCTGGTCTCGCTGACGGACCAGGGGGCGGTCACCGGACACCTGCAGATCAACCTGCACTGGACGATGCGTCAGGCCGACCTGGTGCAGCAGCGCGGCGGCCTGCTGCGGCCCGGGCTCTTCCGCCCGACGCAGCCCCAGGTCTCCACCCGGCCCATGGTCAACGTCGACCTCGACCTGGCCTGCATGTACGAACTGGCCGACGGCAGCCGGGGGGTGGTCCAGCCCCTGGGCAACCTCCTCGGCGACCTCCGGCGGCCCCCGTACATCAAGATCAGCGGCGACGACCGCTACGGCGCCCCGTCCGGCGAGACCATGTACATCAACCTGGACAAGCGGGACAGCTTCAAGCGCCTGCTGGTCTTCGTGTACATCTACGACGGCACGCCCGCCTTCGACCGCACCCACGCGGTGGTGACGCTCTTCCCCTACGTCGGGCCGCGGATCGAGGTGGCGCTCGACGAGCGCGCCCCCCAGGCACGCTCGTGCGCGGTCGTCATGATCGAGAACAAGGACGGCAACCTGACGGTCCGCCGCGAGGTGCGCTACGTCTACGGGTTCCAGGCCGAACTGGACCGGCTGTACGGCTTCGGCATGCAGTGGCAGCGGGGCTACAAGACGCCGCAGGGCACACCCGAGTGAGGGAGCCGCCCCGGCTGCCCCGGACACCCCGGCTGCCCCGGGGCGGCCGCCCGGTGCCGCCGGGCGGGCCGGACCCGCTCAGCGCGGCTGGAACTGGGGGCCCTGCGGCGGCAGCGTGAACACCGCCGGGTCGGGCTGCGGGGGCTGCGGCGGCTGCGGCTGCGGCTGCAGCGCCTGGGGCCGGAGGGGCTGGAACGGCTGCTGCGGGGGTGCGGACGGCGCCCGCGGCGGCGGGGGAGGGTACGCCGTGGCCGGATCCGGCCGGGGCGGCTCCCAGGCGGGCGCGGAGGGTCCGTCGGGGGACCCGGCCACGGCGGGCTGCTGCGGCGGGGCCGCCGGGTCCTCCCGCTCCGAGGGCGGCGCCGGCGCGGGCCCGGGTGGCGCCGGCGCGGTGGCCGCCTGCGCGGGGGCGGCCGAGGCCGCCCCCGCCGGTACCGGCCCGTCCTCCTCCACCGCGATCCCGAAGTCCGTCGCGAGCCCCGCCAGTCCGCTGGCGTAGCCCTGGCCGATGGCCCGGAACTTCCAGCCGTCGCCCCTCCGGTAGAGCTCGGCGCAGAGCAGCGCGGTCTCCTCGCCGGCGTCCGCGATGTCGAACCGCGCCAGGGGCTCGCCGTCCTCGGGCGCCGCGGCGTCGTACAGCAGCACCTGCAGGTCCGGCACGGCGCCGAAGGGGCCCTCCTCGGCGGAGCCGGCGAGCACCACCCGGTCCACGTCCGCCGGGAGCTGCGCCAGGTCCACCTCGACGGTGTCGGCGACCGCGCCGCCGACCCGCTGCTTGGCACGGTGGCGCACCAGGCCTGACGGGTGGTGCGGCTGGTTGTAGAAGACGAAGTCCTCGTCGGAGCGGACGCTGCCGTCGGCCCCCAGGAGCAGCGCTGAGGCGTCCACGTCGGGCGCGCCGGACGCCGCGCCCCAGCGCAGCACGGCGCGCACCGCGGCGGCGGACAGCGGGATGTTGGAACCCTTCACCATGACCTGCGTCATGGCGCACCATCCTGCCCGGTGCGGGGCCCCGCGGACAACGCGCCCTCCCGTCGGCGCTCCCTCCCCGTCCCGAGGGGCCTCCCGGCGGCCCCCGGGACGCCGCGCGGCGGCCGGGGGACGGCTCCGCCTGTGAACCGGAAGGCAATGCTCCGATAATTCGATGGTGCGGGTCTGGATTCCGGACCCGGGGTACGTACGATGGTCGGCCAACGGCCTCCGGCCCGCGGGGCGCACGGCGGACCCATGGAACGGCTGCCAGGGGGTAGCGGGGGAGTCGTGCGGTCGCGGCCGCCGCCGTGGTGCACACCGCAGGGCGCCGCCGCAGCCGTCCTGCCCCGTCCCGGCCGCCGGGTCCCACCCCTCCGCGCGTCCGCACCGACGCACGCCCGCACGCCCGCACACCGACCGACCGCCACCGGCCATCACCCCCGCGACCCGCGGGACGGACCACCAAGGGAGAGCACATGCGCCACTTCGGGCACCTGGACGACGACGTCCGGCAGAGGCTCTTCCACCGCGAACCCGAGCACTTCACCCGCGGCGCCGACCCCGCCGTCCTCGCCACCGCCCTCGGCGCCACCCTCTACAGCCCCGCCACCCGCCCCCGCCTCCTGGAGGACGTCCGCAGGCAGGCCGCCCGCGGCGTCGTCTCGATGGTGCTCTGCCTGGAGGACGCCATCGACGACCGCGACGTCCCCGCCGGCGAGGCCAACCTCGTCGCCCAGCTCCGCGCACTCGCCGACGCCGCGGAGCACGGCGGCCCGGCGGACGGCACCCCGCACCACGGCGGCCCGGCGGACGCCACTCCCGAGGACGACGGCGACTGGCCGCTGCTCTTCATACGGGTCCGCACCCCCGAGCAGATAGGCGACCTCACCCGCCGCCTCGGCCCCGCCCTGCGGGTGCTCTCCGGCTTCGTGCTGCCGAAGTTCACCGAGGACTCCGGTGCGGCCTTCCTGGAGGCGCTCGCCGCCGCCGAGGCCGCCTCCGGCCACCGCCTCCTCGCCATGCCGGTCCTGGAGTCCCCCGAGCTCGCCCACCTGGAGACCCGCCGCGACGTGCTGACCGGCGTCGCCCGCGTCCTGGAGAAGTACCGCGACCGGGTCCTCGCCGTGCGCCTCGGCGTCACCGACCTGTGCTCCGCCTACGGCCTGCGCCGCTCCCCGGACCTCACCGCCTACGACGTCGCCCTCGTCGCCTCCGTGATCGGCGACGTGGTCAACGTCCTCGGCCGCGCCGACGGCACCGGGTTCACCGTCACCGGCCCGGTGTGGGAGTACTTCCCCGTCCACGAGCGGATGTTCAAGCCGCAGCTGCGCCGCTCGCCCTTCCTCCTGCAGACCGACCCGCCCGGCGAGGCGGTCCGCCGCAGGATCATCGAGCACGACCTCGACGGCCTCATCCGCGAGATCGAACTCGACCGCGCCAACGGCCTGCTCGGCAAGACCTGCATCCACCCCAGCCACGTGCCCGCCGTGCACGCCCTCTCCGTGGTCACCCACGAGGAGTTCTCCGACGCCGCCGACATCCTCCACGAGGACCGGTCCGGCGGCGGCGTCCTGAGGTCCGCGTACACCAACAAGATGAACGAGGTGAAGCCGCACCGCGCCTGGGCGCAGCGCGTCATGCTGCGCGCCTCCGCCTTCGGCGTCGCCCGCGAGGACGTCACCTTCGCCGAGCTCCTCTCCGCGTGCCTGTGCTCCTGAACGCCCCGCCCGCGCGCCGGGCGCCCCCGTCCGCACGCCCCCGGGCCGCCACCGCTCCGGACACCCGCCGGACGGCCCGGCGACACCCCGCCGTCACCGCCGCATGGTCACCTGGGCCCCGACCTCGGTGACGGTCCCCGCGGCGGGGCACGTACCGTCGTACGGGCGTTCCCGGCCGGCCGCCCGCGGCCGGCGTGCGCCCCGCGGGGCCGCCCGGCCCCGGACGGACCCCGGGGCGCACCGCCGGACACCCCCGCCACCGCGGACGGCGCCCCGCCGCGGACGACGGGGAACCGCGGACGGCAGGGACGACAGAGACCGCAGAGACGACAGAGACGACAGAGAGCAGGGACCTTGACCCACCAGGACACCTGGACCGGCCAGTGGGTGGCCGACCGCCTCGGCGTGCGCGTGGACGGCGACCCCGCCCTGCGCGGCCTCCTCGGCCTCGCCCTGCGCCGCAACCCCCGCCGCGCCCACCTCCTGGTCTCCACCGTCCTCGGCAAGCACGTCCCCCAGCTCCCCGCCGCCGTCCACGGCGCCGGCCTGGCCCTCGGCGCCCGGGTCCGCGACCTCCTCGGACCGGACGAGGCCCGCCGCGCCGTCGTCCTCGGCTACGCCGAGACGGCCACCGCCCTCGGCCACAGCGTCGCCGACCGCCTCGGCAGCGCGCCCTACCTGCACTCCACCCGCCGCCCCGTGGCCGGCGTCGAACCGGTGGGCGGGTTCGAGGAGGAGCACTCCCACGCCACCTCCCACCTGCTGCTCCCCGAGGACCCGCACCTCCTCTCCGGCGGCGGGCCGCTGGTGCTGGTCGACGACGAGTTCTCCACCGGCCGGACCGTCCTCAACACCATCCGCGCCCTGCACGCCGCGCACCCCCGCGACCGCTACGTCGTCGTGTCCCTCGTCGACATGCGCGACCCCGGGCAGCGCGGGCACCTCGCCGAGGCCGCCGCCGCACTCGGCGCCCGCCTCGACCTGGTCGCCGCGGCCTCCGGCACCGTCCACCTGCCCGCCGACGTCCTGCCCCGCGCCCAGGCGCTGGTCGAGGCGCACGATGAGGCCCACGGCGGGGCCCACGGCAGGACCCGTGACGGGGCCGCCGCCGGCACCGGCCCCGCCCCCCTCGTCCGCGCCGGCCTCGACTGGCCCGCCGGCCTCCCCGACGGCGGCCGCCACGGCTTCACCCCCGAGCACCGCCGCCGCCTGGAGGCCGCCCTGCCCGGCCTCGGCCGCCGCCTCGCCGCCGCCCTCACCGGCACTCCCCGCCGCGTCCTCGTCCTCGGCTCCGAGGAGCTGATGTACGTCCCGCTGCGCCTCGCCGAGGCCCTCGGCCACGCCCTCGGCGACCGCGCCGAGGTCCGCTTCTCCACCACCACGCGCTCACCCGTCCTCGCCGTCGACGACCCCGGCTACGCCATCCGCACCCGGCTGGCGTTCCCCGCCCACGACCGCCCCGCCGACGGCCCCGGCACCCGCTACGCCTACAACGTGGCGCCCGGCGCCGACCCCTCCCGGCGCTTCGACGCCGTCGTCCTCGTCGTCGACGACACCGCCGACACCGCCGAGCTCCACCGCTCCGGCGACGGCCTCGCCGCCCTCCTCACGCAGGTCACCGACCAGGTCGTCCTGGCCGTCGTCCCCTCCCGCCTGCCCGGCCCCCGCACCCCGCGGGGAACCGGAACGGCCCCCCGGGACGTTGGAACACACCGGACCCACCCGGGCCCCGAGCCCCTCCGTACCGGGCCCGCCCGTACCGGGCCCGCCGGTACCTGACCCGCCGGGCCCCCTCCGCCCCGAGCCCCCAGCCCCCGACCTCCGGCACCCGACCTCCGGCCCCCGGCCCACCGACCCCGCACGCACCGGCGGCAGCGACCCCGGCCACCCGCCCGAACCATTCGGCGCCCACACCGAAGGCGAGCATGACCACGATGCCGAGCACCGCCGTCCCGGCCCAGTCCCGGGCCGCGGGAGTGCTGCCCGGGCCCCTGCACGGGCCCCGGTTCTCCTCCTACGCCGCCCACGAGGTCTCCTGGCTGCTCACCGACCTCTCCGACGTACCCCTGGAGGCCCCCACCGAGGAACGGGAGGAGGCCATCCAGTCCGGCGGCGCCCACTACGCCGAGATGCTGCCGGTGGAGTACCAGCCGAGCCCCGACTACCAGGAGCTCTTCCACCAGGCGCTGCGCGCCTCCGCGCCCCGCATCGCCCGCGCCGTCGGCGCCGTCACCGAGACCCTCCTCGCCGAGCGCGGCACCCGCTCCGACAGCGGCGGCGTCGTCCTCGCCTCCCTCGCCCGCGCGGGCACCCCGGTCGGCGTCCTCATGCGGCGCTGGGCCGCCTACGCCCACGGGGTCGACCTGCCCCACTACGCCGTCTCCATCGTCCGCGGCCGCGGCATCGACCCCGTCGCCCTGCGCTACCTCGCCGCCCACCACGACCCGCTCGACGTCGTCTTCGTCGACGGCTGGACCGGCAAGGGCGCCATCACCCGCGAACTCCACGACGCCCTCGACGGCACCGGCTTCGACCCCGGCCTCGCCGTCCTCGCCGACCCCGGCCGCTGCGTCTCCACCTACGGCACCCGCGAGGACTTCCTCATCCCCTCCGCCTGCCTCAACTCCACCGTCTCCGGCCTGGTCTCCCGCACCGTGCTGCGCACCGACCTCATCGGGCCCGACGACTTCCACGGCGCCAAGTACTACCGCGAACTCGCCGCCGCCGACGTCTCCCGCGCCTTCCTCGACACCGTCGCCGACCACTTCCCGGCCGTCCGCGACGACGCCGTCCGCGACGCCGCCGACCTCGTCGAGGCCGACCCCGCCGACCGGGCCCCCACCTGGGAGGGCTGGGCCGCCGTCGAGCGGATCAGCGAGGAGTACGGCATCGGCAGCGTCAACCTGGTCAAGCCCGGCGTCGGCGAGACCACCCGCGTCCTGCTGCGCCGGGTGCCCTGGCGGGTCCTCGCCCGCCGCGGAGCCGGGTCCGACCTCGACCACGTGCGCCTGCTCGCCGCCCAGCGCGGCGTCCCGGTCGAGGAGGTCGACGACCTGCCGTACTCCTGCGTCGGCCTCATCCACCCCCGGTACACCCGCGGCGCCACCGGCGACGACGGCACCGCCGCCACCGCCGGCGTCACCGCCACCGCCCTGCCCGCACCATCCCCGGCAGGTGACGCCCGGTGACCGCCCCTGCCCGTCGACGCCCCGCCGCCCGCTTCCCCGCCGCCCGCCTCCCGGCCGCCCGCCCGCCGTCCGCCGGCGGCCCCGACCGCACCCCCGCCGCGGCGCCGTCCCGGGGGGCGACCCCCGCACCCCCGGCCGCCGTCCGCCCCACCCCGGAAGGCGCCGCCCGGTGACCGCCCCCCGCCAGTCCGCCGCCCGCTTCCTGGTCGCCAGCGACCTCGACCGCACCCTCGTCTACTCGCCGCGCGCCCTCGCCCTCGGCGTCCCCGACGAGGAGGCCCCCCGGCTGCTCGCCGTCGAGGTCCACAACGGCAGGCCGCTCTCCTTCATGACCGAGCACGCGGCGGAACTCCTCGTCGAGCTGGCCCGCTCCTGCGTCTTCGTCCCCGCGACCACCCGCACCCGCGCCCAGTACGGGCGGATCAACCTGCCCGGCCCGCACCCCGGCTGGACCCCCCGCTACGCGATCTGCGCCAACGGCGGCCACCTCCTCGTCGACGGCGAGACCGACCACGACTGGCACGCCGACATGCGCGGCCGCCTCGCCGACGCCTCCGCCCCGCTGGAGGAGGTCGTCCACCACCTGGCCCTCACCGCCGACCCCGAGTGGACCCTCAAGCGCCGCGTCGCCGAGGACCTCTTCGCCTACCTCGTCGTCGAGCGCGAGCAGCTCCCCGAGCACTGGCTGGGCGAACTCACCGCCTGGGCCGCCGAACGCGGCTGGACCGTCTCCCTCCAGGGGCGCAAGGTCTACGCCGTCCCCGCGCCGCTCACCAAGAGCGCCGCCCTCGCCGAGGTGGAGCGCCGCACCGGCGCCGCCACCGTCCTCACCGCCGGCGACTCCCTCCTCGACGCCGAACTCCTCCTCGCCGCCGACGCCGGCTACCGCCCCGGCCACGGCGAACTCGCCGAGACCGGCTGGACCGGCCCCGGCGTCACCGCGCTCCCGCAGGTGGGCGCCGCGGCCGGCGAGGAGATCGTCCGCCGCCTGCTGGAGCACGTGCGGGAGGGCGTGCCCGTCCGCGACGGCGGCCTCGCCCCGGCCGCCGGGCGCCGGTGACCGGTCCGTCCGCCGCCGGGGCGCAGGCCGCCGCACCGGCGCAGGCCGCCGCCGGGACGCCGGTCCCGGGCGGCGGGCCCCTGCGGATCTGCTTCCTCGGCGACTCCTTCGTCCAGGGCGTCGGCGACCCCCAGTACCGCGGCTGGGTGGGCCGGGTGCTCGCCGCCACCGCCGCGGCGGACCCCGCCCGCGACGTCACGGGCTTCAACCTGGGCGTCCGCCGCGACACCTCGGCCGACGTCCTCGCCCGCTGCTGGGACGAGACCCGCCGTCGCACCGCACCCGGGGCCGACCACCGGCTCGTCGTCTCCTTCGGCAGCAACGACGCGGTGGAGGAAGGCGGCGCACCACGTGTCCGGCCCGCCGACACCGCCGACACCGCCGGCCACCTCGGCCGGCTGCTCGCCGGGGCCGCCGACCGCGGCACGGGCGTCCTCGTCGTCGGCCCGCCGCCCGTCCACGACCGCGGCGCCGCGCACCTGCGACGGCTCCTCGACCTGGAGGAGCGGCTCCGCGACGTCTGCGGCCGGGCCGGCGTGCCGTGGATCCCCGTGGCCCGGCTGCTCGCCGGGGACCCGGACTGGCAGGCCGAGGCGGCGGCCGGCGACGGAGCCCACCCGGGCGAGCGGGGCTACGACCGCCTGGCCGACCTCGTCCTCACGGGCGGCTGGCACGACTGGCTCGCCGCCCCGGGCCGCCCTGCGGCCACCGGCCGTGCCCACGGCCCGGCCGCCGTCCCCCTGCCGTCCGCCGACGCGTCGCGCTGAACGCCGCCCGGATCCGCCCACCGTCCACCGTCCACCGTCCGGCCGGGAAGCGCGGCCCCGGTCCCCGGGAGCACGCAGCGCCGGGCGCTCGCCGCGCTGCGCCTGAGGCCGGTCGCCGAGCGGACGCGCAGAGGCCGTGAAGGCACCGGAAGCCGGCTTGGGCCGTCAGGGCGGCGGCACGGCCCGGCAGCCGCCGAACGGGCCGAGGCGTGCAGCACCCGCGCACGGGACCCCCGCACGCGGACCTCCCGCACGCGGGCCCCCCGCACGCGGGACCAGCTGCACACGGAACCACCCGCGCACGGACCGCGGGGCCGGAGGCCGCCCCGGCCGGTCCCGGCGGGACGGGAAGCCCCCGGGTCGGCCGCAGTCACGGGCGGGACCGCCGCTCCTCAGCCCGAGGAGCGCGTCACCCGCAGCAGCCCCCGCCGCAGCAGCCGCCCCCGCCCCCGGACGGGGCGGCGGCCGCGCCGCCGGAGGCCGTGCCGGTCACCGCGACGGTGGAGAGCAGCTTCACCGTGTCCTCGTGCCCCTCGGGGCAGACGGCCGGCGCACCGGACTGCGACATGGGACGGCGGAGCTCGAAGGTGGCGCCGCAGGAGCGGCACCGGAAGTCGTAGCGAGGCATGGCGACAGCGTACCCAGACGCCCCCGCCCCGCCGCCCGACCCGCACCGGGATCCGTCCCCCGCCCGCCGCACGGCCCCGCCCGCAACCGGCACGGCCCCGCAGTCCGCCCCTGCTGCACGGTCCTGCTCCGCCGCCCGCCGCAGAGCCCGACGCCCGACCCCGCAGGCTCCCGCTCCCGTTCCCGTTCCCGCCACCGGTCCGCGTCAGCGGCCGCCGGTGCCCATGTCCTCCCGGATCCGCTGCACCACCCGGGCCGCGGTCTCCCGCACCGCCGCCGTCTCCTGCAGGAAGTGCCAGTAGTCCGGATGCCGGCCCGTGAGCCCGGCCACCGCCCGGTCCAGCCGCTCCACCGCCGCGTCCAGCGGAGCCGCGTGCCGCGGGTCCGGTGCGCTGCGGCCCGTCATCGCCAGCCGCTGCGCGTCCCGCACCGTGAACCGGGTCCGCTCGATCTCCGCCTTCGGGTCCCGCTCCACCTCGGTCAGCTGCCGCAGCCGCTCGCCGACCGCCGCCACCGCCCCGTCCGAGGTGTTGAGCAGCGCCCGGGCGGTGGCCAGCGCCGCCGTCGCGTCCGCCCACCGCTGCTCGTCGCGCGCGACCGCGGCCTCGTCCACCCTGGCCCGTGCCGCCGCCACCGACTCCGCGGTCTGCCGCGGCACCCGCTGCAGGTCCTGCCAGCACTCCGCGCTGAACCGGCGCCGCAGCTCGCTCAGCGTCGGGTCCAGCGTGCCCGCCCTGGTCTCCAGCGCCTGCATCCGGGTCCGCAGGCTCACCACCCGGCGGTCGACCTCACGCGCCCGCTCCGGCAGGTGCTCGGCTTCTCCCCGCACCGCCTCCGCCCGGCGCAGCACGTCGTCGGCCCGCCGCAGCGTCTCCTGCACGCCGTGCCGGCCCGCGCCCTCGTTCAGTCGGGTCAGCTCCGGGGCCAGCGCCGCCAGCCGCGCCGCCATGTCGTCCGCCCGCAACCCGGCCTCCCGGACCGCGTCCAGGGCGGCCGTCGCCGCCAGCAGCGCCTGCTTCGCCCGCTCCACCGCCGGGACCACCCGCGCCAGCTCGCTCTCGGCCCGGCCCAGCAGCGGCTCCAGCGTGCGGTGGTACGCCTCCAGCTCGCCCTTCGTCCGCTGCAGCTGCTGCCGTGCCTGGTCCAGCTCGCGACGGGCCCGGGCCGCTGCTCCCGTCTCCAGGCCGTCGGCGTCCAGGTCGTGCGCGTCCAGGGCGGCGATGTACGCGCTGCTCACCTCGTCCACCCGCCGCGACAGGTCGTCGAACTCGCCGACCGCCCGCCGCGCGAGCGGCGAGGTGTCGACGGCCTTCACGGTCTCGACCGAGATCCGCACGTCGCGCTGGGCCGAGTCCAGCTCGTAGAAGGCCTGCGCGGCGGCGTCCCGGGCGGCCTGCGCGTCGGCCCGCATGTTCTCGTTGCGCCGCCACCACGAACGCGTCCCCCCGCCCGGGTGCGACATCGGCGCGGCCGCCACCGCCACCGCGGCGAACCCCGCCAGCAGGGGCAGCGGCGCGACCAGCCCGCCCAGCACGGACCTGCGGCGCCCCCGCGTGATTCCCGCCGTCACATCGCACTCCAAGCTCGCCCACGCCCGGCGCGGCCCCCGCCCGTACGGCAGTTCGGCCGTCGGTCCGCTGATCGGCTCCCCATTGTCGCCGAACCCATCCTCCCACCCGCCGCCCCCCGTCAACCCCGCCCGCCGCCCCCGTCCCGCCCGCCCGGCACTGCAGCGCTCCACCCCCCGGAGCAGGTACGCTGACCTCTCGCTGCGATCGTGCCGCTCCCCGGAGCCCACGTCCGCGCGGGCGCATAGCTCAGTGGTAGAGCACTGCTCTTACAAAGCAGGGGTCGGCGGTTCGAAACCGTCTGCGCCCACCCGATCCGATCACGACGAAGGCCCAGGCCACCGGCGGTTTCGCCGAGGCGCTGGGCCTTTGCCGTTCCGGACGCCGTGAGCGGTCGGCGGCCGTCGTGCCAGTCACGTGCCAGATGCCGCCCCGGGGCCCCCGTCGCCGACGCGGCGGATCAGCCCGTCGACGTGCGCGGCGATCTCCTCGTCACGGCCGGCCAGGAGGTGCTGGTAGACCAGCGCCGCCCGGGTCGACGAGTGGCCCATGCGTTGCATCAGCTCCCGCGTGCTGGCCCCACTCGACGCTGCCAGGGTGTTCCCGGTGTACCGCAGGTCGTGGAAGTGCACCCCATCGAGCCCCGCCGCAGCGACCGCGGCCGTCCAGGTGTCCCGGAAGTTGCTCCGCCGAAGTGCGCCGCCCCGGGGCCCGACGAAGACCAGCCCCGACCGCCCCGGCTGCGAGTACCGCCCCAGGTGCTCGCCGAGCACGGCGACGAGCGAGACCGGGAAGACCACCGTCCGGACGCCCGCCGCACTCTTGGGCGCCTTCACCAGCAGGCCGGCCCGCGTCTCCACCTGCGCCCGCCGCACCTGCACCCGGTGGCGCTCCAGGTCCACGTCGCTGCGCTGCAGCGCAGCCAGCTCCCCGAACCGCAGCCCGGAGAACCCGGCCAGTAGCACCAGGGCCCGGTACCGGTGCGGGATCGCGTCGGACACCCGGAACACCTCGTCGACTGTCAGCACCGGCCGTTCCGGGCTCCGCGTCGTCCCGGCGCCCTTGATCCGGCAGGGGTTGCGCTGCACCAGCTCGTCGTCGACTGCGGTGTGCATGATCGCGCGGAGCACCTGGTACGAGCGAACCACGGTCGGCTCACCCACCCCGGCCTCCAGCAAACCGGACCGCTAGGACCGCACCCGCTACGTGGTGATCTCGTCGACCGACAGCCGTCCGAGGGCCGGGAGGACATGCAGCCGCAGGGCCACCTCGTGACGCTCCCGCCTGCTCACGGCCAGTTCCCGCTCCCGCAGCCAGGCCGCGGCGTACTCGCCGAAATTCACCTTCCCCGAGTCCGGATTCACCCACCGGCCCCGGCTCACGTCCGCCTCGACCTGCGACAGGGCCACCTCGGCATCCCTCTTCGTGCCGAAGGTGCGGTCAGCCGTGCGGGTGAGTCCCGTCTCCGGATCCGGGAACCGCACCTGCCAGCGGCCCGACGGCAGCTTGCGGACCGACCCGAAACGGCGGCGCCTTCCTCGCTCGTTCGGCATCAGGCAACCCTCCCCATCCGGTTCCGGCCCATGGTCACCGGCTGCACGGTGTTTGCGTCGATGTACGCCGGGTCTGTACAGCCAGCGGCTCTGTCCCGTAATCGGTGGTAACGAACGGTGACGAGCGTCGTTGGCATGGTGTGCGAGATGTCAACGAGCTTGTGGACCTGGTGTTCTCGGGGTTATCGGCGCTGGTCGTCGAGGATGTGACGGAGGAAGGCAGGGCCATCCGGGTGACGGTCCGGACGCAGGGCGGGCCAGTGTCGTGTCCGGCGTGCGGGGCGCTGACGGCGAAGGTCCACGGCTTTCACCAGCGGACGGTCGCGGACGTGCCGGTGGACGGGCGGCGGGTCGTCGTCTTCGTGCGGCTGCGGCGCCTGGTCTGCTCGGTGCTCGACTGCCGGCGGCAGACGTTCCGCGAGCAGGTTCCCGGACTCCTGGAGCGCTACCAGCGCCGCACCAACCGCCTCACCGACCAGCTCGGCATGGTCGTCAAAGAGTTAGCGGGCCGAGCAAGCGCCCGCCTGACCTGCGCTCTTGCTGCCAGGATGTCGCGTTCGACGGCTCTGCGGCTGCTGATGCGGCTGCCGCTTCCCCCGCTGCGGGTGCCGCGGGTGCTGGGCGTGGACGACTTCGCGCTCAAGCGCCGCCACCGCTATGCGATCGTCCTGACCGACGCCGAGACCGGCGAGCGGATCGACGTGCTTCCCGGCCGTAGCGCCGACACGCTTGAGCGCTGGCTGCGTGAGCACCCCGGGGTGAAGATCGTCTGTCGGGACGGCTCGGGCCCGTACGGCGAGGCCGTCCGCCGGGCCCTGCCCGGTGCGGTGCAGGTCAGTGACCGGTGGCACCTGTGGAAGAACCTGTGCGACAAGACGCTGGCCGAGGTCCGCTCCCACAGTGCATGCTGGGTGACTGCCAACCCGCCCCGACCCGCGGGAATGCGCGAGCTGACCACCCACGAGCGCTGGCACCAGGTCCACGACCTGCTCGGCAAGGGCGTCGGCCTGCTCGAATGCGCCCGCCGCCTGAACCTCGCACTCAACACCGTCAAACGCTATGCCCGGACCCGCGAGCCCGAGGTCCTGCGCAGGGCGCCGCGCTACCGGCCCACCCTGGTCGACCCCTACCGCGACCATCTGCGCGTACGCCGGGCCGCAGACCCTGCCGTCCCCGTGCTCCAGTTGTTCCGCGAGATCCAGGAGCAGGGCTACACCGGCAGCCTCAACCTGCTCTACCGCTACATCACGCAGGGCCGGGCCGAGGGCGACCGGCCCGTCACCACCCCGCGCCGGTTCACCCGCCTCCTCCTCACCCGCCCCGACAACCTGCGGACCAAGGACACCGAGCTCCTTCGGGAACTGCTGGCCGCTTGCCCCGAGATAACCGAACTCTCGCAGCTCATCAGGGCTTTCGCTCAACTTCTCACCCCGGCAGAGGGAAACGACACCAGGCTCACCGAGTGGATCGCAGCCGTCCGCGCCTGCGACCTGCCCCACCTGCACGGCTTCGCAGGCGGCCTCGAGCTCGACCGCGCCGCCGTCAACGCCGGCCTCACCCTTCCCCACCACAACGGCCGCACCGAAGGCGTCAACACGCGGACCAAGAGGATCATGAGGCAGATGCATGGCCGAGCCGGGTTCGCCCTGCTCCGCCACCGCATCCTTCTCCAGTGACCACACAGCGCTACCACCGATTACGGGACAGAGCCGAAGACCGTACAGGGACGCCGGAAACGCTGCGCTGATCACCTCGGAGACAGGAAAATCAGCCCGGGTGCCCCGGTCAGCCGATGGGTCTGCGATGCCAGTGAGCTCGTCGTA
>NZ_JBIAWP010000015.1:0-169187 GCF_042895785.1 Streptomyces sp. NPDC001380
GGCCCGCACCCCTCCCGAACTGCACCGATGGCCGGAGAACACCCACTTCGATCCTTAAACACCCGATTCGCACGAAAACAGAGGTTTATCCGGGCTGCGGATGGGGCGCGGGGGTCTCCTACCGGGCGTCGTAATCCCCCACGGGCGTGTGAGCCTCTTCACGCGAAAACGGTCTTCTCTGGCACTTCAGGCACGAATCGGGCACGCTTTCGCAGTCCGCACAGCACCAGGAGGACCCGCATGACCCCGGCCCCGGAACGCACCGGTCCCCGGCACGCCCGCCCGGCCTCCGGACCCCGGCTGCTGAGCCGCACTCCGGGCCGCCGCGCGGTGCGGATCAACCCCGGACTGGCCGCCATGGCCGTCCTGGCCGCCGGTGCCATCGCCGCAGGCGCCCTGGCGGTGGGGAACGCCGCCGTCCCGGCCGGACCCTCGGCCGCCCGGCCGCCGCTGCCGCCGGACACCGCGTCCGCCGCCCCGAAGACCCCCGGCGGCCCGCTGCCCGCCGCCCCGGTCTCCGCGGAGGCGGCCGCACCGGGGCGGACCGGGTCGACGGCCGGGGTGACGGCCGCCGTGAGGGACGGCGGCTCCGCCACGACCGGCCCGACCGCCCCCGGGGCCCGGCGGGCGCATACCACCGCGCCGCCGAGCGTGTTCGACGCGACGACCCCCGCCCCGGCGGTGGACGCACCGCAGGCCCCCGCCCGCCCGGGGCACGCGCACCGTGCGGCCCTCGCTTCCCCCACGGCGGTACCGCCGCTTCCGCCCCTCGCGGTCCGCAGCACCTCGGTCGCCACGCCGGGGCCGGTCCGGCCCGCGCCGGGGACGGGCACGACCGCTCCGGGCCGCCCCCACCCGGCGGACACCCCGTCCGGCACGCCCGCGCCCGCGCCCACGGCCACGGCCGCCACGACACCGCCCGCGGCGTCCTCGCCGCCCGCACCGTCCTCCGCGCCCCCGTCGACAGCTCCTGCGCCGGAGCCCACCGCCGGCGCCCCCACCGGGCCCGCACCCTCGGATACCGCCTCCGGCCCGGCCGCGCCGTCGGCGGAGCGGTCATCCTCCGACGGCTGACCCGGGGGCGGCCGGGGGCCGCGGCAACGGCAGGCCGGCGGCACAGGGGACGGGGGCGGGGGCCGCTCCGGGCGGCAGGCCGGCCGGGGCGTGCGGCGGTGGCGTCCGGCGGGGGCGTGCGGCGGGGGCGTCCCCGCCGGACGCCCGGGGCGCCGGGCCTCCCCCGCCGCGGCCGTGCACGGCCGTCCCGGCGGCGCCCCCCGGCCGGGGCGGCCGCACCTCGCGTGCGGGCCGGCCACGGCGGGGGCGTGCGGCGTCCGCGAGGACGGCGGGCGGCGGGGCGGGCCTCCGCCGCCGGGATCAGGCGGGGGCGCCGTCCGCGGGCCCGGCCTCCAGCGCGGGAGCGGCGGACCGGATGCGGACCGACGGGAGACCGCGCCGGACCGGGTGGTGCAGCGCCAGGCGGACGGCGGCCACGAGGTCGGGAGCGGTCTCGTGGATGCGGTCGGCCTCCTCCTCGCGGGCCCCGGGCGCGGGCACCAGGATGCCGCGCGCGCCCGCCGAGGCGGCGGCCACGAGGTCGGCGCCTGTGCTGCCGACGACCACGGTCCGGACCGGGTCCGCGCCGAGGCGGCGGCAGGCCGCGAGGACCAGCCCGGGGTCGGGCCTGCGGCAGCCGCAGCCGTCGTGGGGGCCGTGCGGGCAGACGGCCCACACGTCGACGGGGCCGAGGAGCTGCTCCACGCGGCACTGGACCGCGTCGACCTGCTGCCGGGTCAGGATGCCCTTCGCCACGCCGGGCTGGTGGCTGACCACGCCCACCGGGACGCCGAGGCCCCGCAGTTCGGCCAGCGCCTCGCGGGCCCCGGGCAGGGGCCGGACCCAGCCGGGATCGCCGTTGCAGGGGACGTCGGCGACCAGGGTTCCGTCGCGTTCGAAGAGGACCGCGTCCGGGTGCGGCGGACGCCGCGGACCGGGGGCGGTGGCGGCGGTGTCGGCAGTGTCGGCGTCCGGCGAGAGCCACGGTTCCGGCACGGGGGGCCGGGCCGGGCCGTCCGGGGGCTCCGCCGCGGCGGGCGCGGCGGGTGCGGCCGGTATGGCGGACGGGTCGTCCCGGGTGGGCTCACCGGAGCTGGACATGGCGGTCACCTTCCGTGTCTGTCGACGGCCGCGGTGCGGCCGGCGGGTCGGGCGGCGGGGTGTCGGGGTCCCCGAGGGGGACGGGAGAGGCCGTGCAGGGCGCCGGCAGGCCGCCCCCGGGCCTCTCGGGCGCGGCGCACTTCGGGCGGTTCCGGGGTCGGGGACGGTCCGGGGTCGGGGACGGTCCGGGGTCGGGGGTGGGCCGGGGGCGGTCCGGGGTCAGACCCCGGCGAGCATGCCGCTGCGCAGGGTGGCGCAGGAGCGGGCGATCAGCCGGGAGACGTGCATCTGCGAGACGCCGACCACGTCGGCGATCTGGTGCTGGGTCATGCTGCGGAAGAAGCGGAGGAAGAGGATGCGGCGCTCCCGCTCGGGAAGCCCCTCCAGGAGCGGCCGCAGCGATATCCGGTCGACCACCAGGTCCAGGAAGCGGTCCTCGGCGCCCATGGTGTCGGCGAGCGAGCCGGCCTCCAGCCCGGGCACGGGCGCGTCCAGGGACACGGCCGCGTACGCCTGGTACGCCTCCAGTCCGAGGATGACGTCCTCCTCGGCGAGGCCGGTGTAGTCGGCGACCTCGGCGACGGTGGGGCTGCGGCCGCCCAGCGGCTGGAGCAGCTCCTGCTGGGCCCTCCGGACCTGGTTGCGGGCCTCCTGGACGCGGCGGGGCACGTGGAGGTCCCAGGCGTGGTCGCGGAAGTGCCGCTTGAGCTCGCCCACGATGGTCGGGACCGCGAAGGACTCGAAGGCGTGCCCCTGCTCGGGGTCGTAGCGGTCGACGGCCTTGACCAGGCCGACGGAGGCGACCTGCAGCAGGTCGTCGTCGCTCTCGCCGCGGTTGCGGAAGCGGCGGGCGAGGCGGCGCGCCATGGGCATGAGGGAGGCGATGACCTGTTCCCGGAGCCGGTCCCGTTCGGGTCCGGCGGGGAGGCCGGCCAGGCGCCGCAGGCGCTCGGGGAGGTCCGCCGGGGAGCGGTCGTCCGCCGCGCGGGCGGGGCGTCCGGCGTCTCGGGGACCGGGACGGGGGCGGGCGGAACCGAACCCGGGACGGGGCATGGCGGCCTGCTTTCCGTGCACAGCCGACGGCAGTGCGCACTCCGGGGGCGAGGGCGGGACCCGGCCTGCGGACCCGGCGGCGGACGCGGGGCGTCCTTCCGCCCGGGGCAGGCCGCCGGCCGTTCGAGCGACCGGGTCGGCCCGTGGGTGCCTTCTTCATCCGTGGCACTGGCTCGCGCCTTCCCGGGGCGCACCCCGGCAAACCCGCCCCGTGGGCCCCCGGCGGCACGGCCCGCGGCCCGCGGCGGACCGCAGGAGGCTCAGCCGCGGGGCACGGACCGGAACCAGGTGACGGTGCGGCGCAGCCCCTCCCGGAGGCCGGTCAGCGGCTCCCACTGGAGCTTGTCGCGGGCCAGGGCGGTGTCGGGGCGGCGCCCGGCGGGGTCGCCGGCGGGGCGCGCGACGTGGCGGACCCCGGAGGAGGAGCCGGTGAGGGAGACGACCAGGCGGGCCAGCGCGTTCATGCTGATCTCGTGCGGGCTGCCGATGTTCACCGGGCCGGCGAGGTCGGAGGCCGCCAGGGCGAGGATGCCGCGGACCGCGTCGTCGACGTAGGTGAAGGAGCGGGTCTGGCTGCCGTCGCCGGTGACGGTGAGCGGTTCCCCGGCGAGGGCCTGCCGGATGAGGACGGCGACGGCCCGGCCGTCGTGCGCCGGCATCCGGGGGCCGTAGGTGGAGAAGAGACGGACGATCGCGGCGTCGGTGCCGAGGGCGGCCGCGTGGGCTGCGGTGAGCGCCTCGGCGAACCGCTTGGCCTCGTCGTGGGCGCTGCGGGGGCCGACCGGGTCGACGCTGCCCGGGTGGTCCTCGCGCTGCGGGTGGCGCTGCGGGTCGCCGTAGACGCCTGCGGCGGAGGCGAGGACGAACCGGGCCCGGTGGGCGCGGGCCAGGTCCAGGGCGTTGCGGGTGCCGAGGGACGCGGTGCCCAGGGTGTGCAGGGGCAGCCGCAGGCAGTCGGCGTACGAGGCAGGGGACGCGAGGTGGAGCACCAGGTCGACGCGGCCGTCGACCTCGAAGGGCTCGCAGACGTCGGCGCGCAGGACGGTGAAGCCGTCGCGGCGGGCGAGGTGGGCGAGGTTGCCGGGCGCGCCGGTGGAGAAGTCGTCGACGCAGACGACGCGGGTGCCCCGGTCCAGCAGGGCGGTGCACAGGTGGGAGCCGACGAAGCCGGCCCCGCCGGTGACCACGGCGCGCCTCCAGCGGGCGGGAGTGGTGGGCATGCGGCCTCCGGAGGGTGCGCGGCGCGGCAGCCGGATGCGGTACCCCGGTCGGTGCGGTTCATGCCCGCGCGGACGGCGGGGGTGCGGGGCCGGCGCACGGGTGGGAGGGGACGGCGGAGCCCCGGCGGCACGGGGCCCGGGGACACGGACGGCCGGGGTGCGGCCGGACCGCGGTGCGGACCGGCGGGCCCCGGCCGGGCCCCGGAGGGCGGCGCGGGCGGACAGGCCGACGGGAGGGGTCGGCCCGGCGGGAGCGGCCGGTCCGGCGGGAGGGGTCGGCCCGGCGGGAGGCGCCGGTCCGGCGGGAGGGGCCGGTCCGGGAGGCCCGGGAGGGGTGCGGCCGGTCCGGTCAGGACAGGCCGCGCAGCGCGTCCGGGTTCATGGCGTCGGCGTGGCCCCGGGCGCGGGCGCCGAGGCGGGTGCGCCCGGCGGTGACCTGCCGTCCGGGGTGGCGGCGCAGGTACTCCGCCTCGAGCTCGGCCATCCGCGAGGTGTGCCGGTCGAGGGCCTCGGCGGAGCCGTGCAGGAGGGTGTCGTGGCGGGTGCGGTGGATCTGCTCCAGCTCGTGCATGAGCACGCTCTCGTCGAGCTGCCCGGGGTCGATGCCGAGGGCGTCGGGTGCTCCGTCCATCTGTCCTCCAGTCACACGCAGTCACACGCAGTCACGCACAGTCACGCGCGGTCACGCGGTCGGTGCGGCCCGGCGGGCGCCGGGCCGCACCTGCGGGTCACAGCTCCCGGAGCGCGGGCAGCAGGGACTTCTCCGCCCAGTCCAGGAACGGGTACTGGGCGTCGCCGCCGACCTGGACGAGGGCGACCTCGGTGAAGCCCGCCTCCGCGTACGGGCGCACCGCCTCGACGAACGCCTCCACGTCGTCGCCGCAGGGGATCGTCCCCGCGACGTCCTCGGGGCGGACGAACTGGGAGGCGGCGGCGAAGCCGGCGGTGCCGGGGAGTTCGGAGTTGACCTTCCAGCCGCCCGCGAACCAGCGGAACTGGTCGTGCGCGCGGGCGACGGCCGCGCCCCGGTCGGGGTCGTAGCTCACGGGGAGCTGGCCCACGCGGGGCTTGCCGGCGCCGCCGTGCCGGTCGAAGGACTCCAGCAGGGACCCCTTGGGCTCGGTGGCGATGACCAGGTCGGCGAGGCGTCCGGCCAGCGAGCAGGACTGCTCGCCGGAGACCGCGACCCCGATCGGCGGCGGCTGGTCGGGCAGGTCCCAGAGCTTGGCGGACTCCACGTCGAAGTGGGTGCCGTGGTGGTTGACGTAGCCGCCGGCGAAGAGGGCGCGGATGACCTCCACGGCCTCCTCCAGCATCTCGTGGCGGACGTCCACCGGCGGCCAGCCGCCGCCGACCACGTGCTCGTTGAGGTTCTCGCCGGAGCCCAGGCCGAGCCGGAAGCGGCCCTGCGAGAGCAGTTGCACGGTGGCGGCCTTCTGGGCGACCACGGCGGGGTGGTAGCGCATGGTCGGGCAGGTCACGTACGTCATCAGCGGGATCCGGGAGGTGGCCCACGCGGCCGCGCCCAGCACGCTCCAGGCGTAGGGGGCGTGGCCCTGGGAGTCCAGCCAGGGGAAGGAGTGGTCCGAGACCACGGAGAAGTCGAAGCCCGCCTGCTCGGCGCGGACGACGTGGTCCACCAGGTCCCGCGGCCCGGCCTGCTCGGTCATCATCGTGTACCCGATCTGCACCATAAGCCCCGGGTTCCCCGGTTGGGGAGGCGAAAACGGCGCGGCGCGGTGATCGTCGCGGGCCGGCGCCGCCGCGCTCCCCGGTGCTCCGGGTCCGGTGGAGGCGCCGGCCCGGCGGCGCCGCACCGGACCGCGGGGGCCGGCGCCGGGACAAGCAGGCGTCAGCACGGGGGACGGGACGTAGGATCACAGTCCTGATGACTGCGACACTCACCGCCAAGGACCTCGCCGCCGGGCACGGCGACCGGCCGCTCTTCACCGGGCTCGACCTGGTCGTCGCCCCCGGCGACGTCGTGGGCCTGGTCGGGGCGAACGGCGCCGGGAAGTCCACGCTGCTGCGCCTGCTCGCCGGCCTCGACACGCCCGAGCGGGGCTCGGTGCGGACCAGTCCGCCCGCCGCGACCGTGGGCCACCTCCCGCAGGAGACCGAGCGGCGCCCCGGCGAGACCGTCAGCGCCTTCCTGGCCCGCCGCACGGGCGTCGCCGCCGCGCAGACCGCGCTGGACGAGGCCACGCAGGCCCTGGTCGACGGCGCGCCCGGCGCCGACGACGCGTACGCGGTCGGCCTGGAGCGGTGGCTCGCCCTCGGCGGCGCCGACCTGGAGGAGCGGTCCGAGGAGGTCGCGGAGTCGCTGGGGCTGAAGGTCGGCCTGGACCGGCCGATGACGGCCCTGTCGGGCGGCCAGGCGGCGCGGGCGGGCCTGGCGTCGCTGCTGCTCAGCCGGTACGACGTGTTCCTGCTGGACGAGCCGACCAACGACCTGGACCTCGACGGCCTGGAGCGGCTGGAGGCGTTCGTCGCCGGGCTGCGGGCCGGGGCGGTCGTGGTGAGCCACGACCGCGAGTTCCTGGCCCGCACGGCGAACCGGGTGGTCGAACTGGACCTCGCCCAGCAGCAGGTCCGGGCCTACGGCGGCGGCTACGCGGCGTACCTGGAGGAGCGGGAGGTGGCCCGCCGCCACGCCCGCGAGGAGTACGAGGAGTACGCGGACACCCGGGCGGGGCTGGAGGCGCGGGCCCGCACCCAGCGGGGCTGGATGGAGAAGGGCGTGAGGAACGCCCGCCGCAAGGCCACCGACAACGACAAGATCGGCCGGAAGTTCCGCGCGGAGTCCACCGAGAAGCAGGCGGCGAAGGCCCGGCAGACCGAGCGGCTGATCGAGCGGCTGGAGGTCGTCGAGGAGCCCCGCAAGGAGTGGGAGCTGCGGATGGAGATCGCCGTGGCGCCGCGCGCCGGGGCGGTCGTCGCCACCCTGCGCGGCGCCGAGGTGCGGCGCGGCTCCTTCACCTTCGGCCCGGTGGACCTGCAGGTCGACTGGGCGGACCGGATGGCGATCACCGGCGCCAACGGCTCGGGCAAGTCCACGCTGCTGGCGGCAATGCTGGGCAGGCTGCCGCTGGACGCTGGGCAGGCGTCGCTGGGCCCCGGCGTGGTGGTCGGCGAGGTGGACCAGGCGCGGGGCCTGTTCTTCGGCCCGGAGGCGCTGCTGGACGCCTTCGGCGCGGCGGTGCCGGACACGCCCCCGGCGGACGTGCGGACCCTGCTGGCGAAGTTCGGCCTCAAGGCGCACCACGTGCTGCGCCCGGCGGCCACCCTCTCCCCCGGCGAGCGCACCCGGGCGGCGCTGGCGCTGCTCCAGGCCCGGGGCGTGAACCTGCTGGTGCTGGACGAGCCCACCAACCACCTGGACCTGCCCGCGATCGAGCAGCTGGAGTCGGCGCTGGCGTCCTTCCCCGGCACGCTGCTGCTGGTGACGCACGACCGGCGGATGCTGGAGGCGGTGCACACCACGCGGCGCATCGAGGTCGAGGACGGCCGGGTGCGCGAGCGCTGACGGCGCCGGGCGGGACCGCCCCGGCAGGTGCACCCGCCCCGGCAGGGACCTTCGGCCCGGCAGACGGGGGCCGTCCGGAGCAATCCCTCCGGCGGGCTGGTTCGTACCCGAGGTATGCACAGGATGGGCCTGCCTCTGGAGCGGCTGCCGGACGACGTCCTGCTGGACGGTCTGATGACCGGCGACCCGGAGGTCGCCGTGGCGTTCGTCCGCCGGTTCCAGCGGCGGGTGTTCGGCGTGGCGGTCGCGGTCGTCGGCGACGTCCAGCTGGCGGAGGACGTCGCCCAGCAGACCTTCGAACGCGCCTGCCGCCACGCCCAGGTGTACGACTCGCGGCGCGGCTCGGTGCCGACGTGGCTGATGTCGATCGCCCACAACCTGGCGGTCGACACGGTGCGCGCCCGCCGGTCCACGCCCGTGGACCCCGAGGACCTCTCCACCCTCCTCGACGCCGTCACCGACACGCCGGAGCGGCACGCCATCGCCGACGAGGCCTCCGCCGAGCTGCGGGCCGCGGTGTCGGAGCTGCCCCGGCCGCAGGCCCGCGCCCTGGTGATGGCGGGGATCTACGGGATGACCGCACAGCAGGTCGCCGACGCCGAGGGCGTGCCGCTGGGCACGGCCAAGACCAGGATCAGGACGGCCACGGGCAAGCTGCGGGCCGCGCTGGTGCCGGGGCGGGGGGGTGGGCGCGGTGGATGAGGACCGTTCCCTCACCTGCGCCGAGCTGCACGACGCCGCCGCCGAGCTGGCGCTGGGCGTGCTGCCCGCACGGGAGCGGGCCGCGGCCGTGCAGCACCTCGACCGGTGCCCCGGCTGCCGCGGGGAGGTGCACCGGCTGACGCTGGCCGGGGACGCCCTGCTGGACCTGGTGCCGGGCAGCGAACCGCCGGTGGGCTTCGAGGACCGGGTGCTGGTGCGGCTCGGAACGGTGCTCCGGCCGGTGCGGCAGCGGCACCGCAGGCGGCGCTCGGCCCTGCTGGCGGCGGCCGCGGCGGCGCTCCTCGCGGTGGGCGCGGGCGGCTGGGCGCTGGGCAGCAGCAGCGGGCCCCCCGCCGCCGCCGAGCCCGCCGTCTCCACCGTGGGGACGGGGCACACGCTGCGGTCGGCGGCGCTGCAGACCGGGGACGGACGGCTGGGGGACGTCTTCGCGTACGGCGGCGACTCGCCGTGGCTGTACGTGTCCGTGGACGCGGAGCAGGTCGGCTCGTCGGCGGGCGGCATGGTGCAGTGCGTGCTGCAGCGCAGCGACGGCTCCCGCACGTCGCTGGGGACCTTCCCGCTCCGGGACGGGTACGGCGCCTGGGGCGAGCCCTACCCGGCCGGGGCGCCGGTGAGCGGGGTGCGGCTGGTCACCTCCGGCGGGCGGGTGCTGGCCGCGGCGGTCTTCGACCCGCCCGCGCGCTGAGCCCGGCGGGATCCCCGCAGGCGCCGAGCCCGTCCAGGACCAGGCGGTGCAGCCCGGACCCGGGCCCGGGTCAACTCGGCGGGACGCCGAAGCCGCCGACCGGCACCTGGACGCCGAGAGCCGCAGGGAGAGCGCCGGGACCGCCGGCCACCTCAGGAACAAGGACGGCTGCCTGGGCTCCGACACCGCCCTGTCCCCAGTCGAGCGCGAGCCGCCCGCAGGAGCGCGCGCACCACCGGCAGATGCGTCACATGTGGGCGTTCTACGCGTTCGGGTCCCAGTCTGCGAGCTGCTCCATCGGCTCGGTGTCGCCGGTGGTCTCCAGGCCGTCGAGCGGGATGCGCTCGTAGAAGTAGAGGACCAGTTCGCTCGCTGCGCCTCGCATCGCCATGTCGCCCGGCTCCGCGTCGGCGGCGAGGTCGTCGCAGCGGACGCCGTCGGCGTTGAGGGTCAGGCGCCAGGAGCGGCCCTCGGTCGTGTGCAGGTCGATGGTCGCCGGCTTGAACGGCCAGGGGACGGTCGTCGCCGCGACGGTCGTCAGGAACGCGTCGACGCCCTCGACCGCGACGTCTGTCGGCAGCGGCTGTGCGGCCCCGTGGGTGAGCTGGGCGTCGTAGGTGTGGACGGCGAGCTCCTGGATCTGGTGCCGGGCCACGGCTCCGCTGGTCTGCGGGGCTTGCGAGCGGCCCCACCAGGTCCAGCAGCCGCGATCCGGGCCGGCCTCGCGCATCGCGTCGAGCATGAGCCCGGTCGACTCGGCGAGCCAGGCGTCCAGGGCTTCGCGGTCGCGGGGCGCGGTCGGGGCGCCCTTCGGGTCCGTCCTCGCCGGGGGCTCGGCGCCCGGGCCCGCCGCGACGACGGCGGCCTGGCGGCGGCGGCCGTCGCCGAGGTGCTGGGCCAGTTCGCGCAGCGTCCAGTCCGGGCAGGTCGGGACCTGGACGTCGAGGTCCGGGGCGGACGCGAGCGCGGCGCGGAACGCGGCCGAGCGGTCTTCGATCAGCCGCAGGACCTCGGGGAACTCCAAGATGTTTGGCACGTCGGTTGTGTATCACGGCGCTCCGGACGCCGGGTAGCGAATTTGCCGGACGAACGCGTCGACGGCCGGGCGGGGCGCCGACGTCCGGAGGACGGCGTCCGCCGGCCGGGGGCCTCCCTGCATGTCCCGGGGAGGCGCCGTGATCGCTCTGGACCGGGACCTGTCCCGCACCACCTGGACCTCCGCGCAGGCCGCCGCGGCCGCCGGTGTCACCCCTGAGGCGATCCACCCGTGGAAGGCCCGGGGGCAGGCTCGTCCCGGTGAACCCCGGGCGGGGCCGGCCGCGGTACCGGGCGATGGACGGCTGCGGGCCGAGGCCGCGGCCCACGAGCGGTCCGGCCGGGTCCTGTTCGACTCCCTTACCTTCCGCCCAAGGTCTGCAGCTCAGCGGTGAGAGCACCCGCCTCCAAAGCGGGGAGTCGCAGGTTCGAATCCTGCCGGGCCTGCTGGACCGTGGCTCGGTGGTGGAGGGCCGCCCTCATCCTGCGGATGCCGCCGGTTCGCACCCGGCCGGTCCTGCTCAGGGGTCGTCTCATCCGATGGTGCCTCAGCGCCTTCGGAGCCGGGCGCGCCCGGATTGAACGTCCTGCTGAGGGACAGGACACCGACGCATCCTGCCGTGGAGCACGAGGACGCCGGGACGCCTGCCCGTCCGCCGGCAGCCGGCGGGGGCCCGCCGGCGGCGCACATCGGCCAACGGTCCGGCACAAGCGGATGAGGGTCGCGGCGGTCCCTCACCAACCGCTCCACGACGGCCGGCCGCACAGACCGGGCCGGATGGGACGGCCTCTCAGTCGCCAGTGATGCGGTTCCCCTCGAAGACGCCGCGCTCCTCCCGGTACAGCTCCACGTTGACCCCGTTGGGGTCGCGCAGGTAGAGGCTGTCGTCGACGCCCCGGTCCGGGCCGAGGACGTCGACCCCGGCCGCCGCGAGCCGGTCGCGGGCGGCCGCGAACTGCTCGGCGTCCACCGAGATCGCCAGGTGCTGGAGGCCGCCGACGGTCTCGGTGAACGGCGGGTGGTCGTGGCCGGGGAAGTCGAAGAAGCCCAGCAGGTTGCCGGCGCCGAGGTCGAAGAAGAAGTGGCTGGAGCCCCGGTAGTCGCGGTTCTCCACCAGTTCGACCAGGGGGAAGCCCAGGACCTCCTGGTAGAAGCGGACCGTCTCCTCCACGTCGCGGCAGATGAAGGCCACGTGGTGGACGCCGCGCGCCGTGGTGGCGGGACGCGCGGACCGCGGCTTGAGGTGGCGGGCGCGCAGCTCGTCGCGGCGGGCCCGCACGGCCTCCAGCGCCTCGCCCTCGGGTTCCGGCATCGACTGCTCCCTGTCTCCTCGGCCCGGGGCCCTGCGGCCCACGGGCACGGTCACCCGGACCCTCCCCCTTCCCCGCCGCGGCACCGCCCAAGCGGGTTGCCCCAGCGGGTCGGCCGGGCAGGGCGGCCGGGCGGGCGCCGGGCGGGCCGGGCGTCCGGAGGGCGGGGTCCCGGGCGGCGGACGCCGGGACAGGGCGACGGCCGGACGCCGCCCCCTACCGGGCGGATCCCGGCCGGACCGGACCTGCGCGACCGGGCGCAGGCGGTGGTGTCCGCCGACGGGACGGGCCCGGTGGCGCCCGGCGGGGCCGGGACGCCTCCCGGAGGCCGGGTCAGCCCGTGCACCACCACAGGATGTGGGACCGGCAGGTGGGCGACGGCTTCGGGGTGGGCGCGGTCGGGGTCGGGGTCGGGGTGGCGGCCGGGGAGGTGCGGGAGGCGGTCGCGGTGGGGCGGGCGGTGGGACGGGCGGGGGTCTGGACGGAGCCCCCGGACGCGGTGGCCGCCCCGGAGGTGCTCCTGCTCCCGGACGGGGAGGGCCGCGCCGACACGGATCCGGAGGGGGACGGGGAGCCGGAGGCCGACGGGGCGCCGGAGGAGGCGGCCGCGCCGCGCGCCGGCGTCCCCGGGCCGGACGCGGCCCCGCCCGCGGGTGCGGTGGGGGCGGCGGACGGGTCGGACGAGCCCGGCCGGGCGGCGCCGCCGCCCTGGGCCGCGGGTTCGGCGCGGACGGCGGGGCCGGAGTCCTCGGAGGAGAGGACGGCGGCGGTGAGGCCGGTCACGACCAGGCCCGCGGCGGCGGCGACGAGCACCCCGCGGCCCCGCCGTCCGCGCGCGGTACGGCGGCGGGCGGCCGAACGGGAGCGGGAGCGGGGGCCGGCGGCGGGGCCGGCCGACGGCGGGGCGGGGTCCTCCGCGCCGGGGACGGCGGGCCCGCCGGGGGCGGCGTACTCGGCGGGGGCGGCGTACTCCGCGGGGGCGGCGTACTCCGCGGGGGCGGCGTACTCGGCGGGGACGGCGGGTGGCGGCGTCCCGGGTCCGTACGGTCCGGCGGCGGGGCCGGCCGGCGGGGCCGCCGCGGTCGGGTGCAGGAGGGTCGCGGCGGTGCCGTGCGGGGCCGCGCCCCCGTACGGGGCCGCGCCCGGGCTGCCGTACGGGGCACCGGGGTGGCCGTGCGGAGGGGCGGCGTCCCCGTACGCGCCGGTGTCCGCGTACGGGCCGGCGGGCGCGTACGCCTCGGCGGGGGCCTGCTGCGGTGACGGGGCCCCGTGCGACGGCGGGGCGGTGCGGGGCCGGGGCGCGGCGGGCCCGGTGCTGCCGCACCCCGGGCAGCTGAAGGCCCCGTTGAGGTGGCGTCGGCATGCCGAGCAGTAGTCCATCGCTCTTTCCGTGGGTCGCGCACCACCGGGGTCCGCCGGGGGCCGTGCATCGTCCGTGTGTTCACGGGAGCCTAGGCGGAGTGTGTGGGGAGAACGGGGAGCGCGGTGTGAGGCTTCTGGAAAGATCCGGGAGAACGGCCGTCGGCCGTGCCCGGAGCGCTGCGGGGCGCTGCCGGGCACGGCCGACGGTGGGGGACGGGTGGGGCCGCCGGGTGGCGGGCCGGGTCAGCGGCCCGGGCGCTCCGGACCGGCGAGTCCGGCCCGGCGCAGCGCGTCGGCCATGGCGCCGCCGGCGGGCGCGCCGCCGGAGCCCCCGCCGCGCTGCTGCCGGGGCGGACGCGGCCCGCGCCGCCCGCCGCCGTCGCGCCCGCCGCCGTCGCGGGAGCCGCCGTCCCGCCCTCCGCCGTCACGGCCGCCGCCCTGCTGCGGGCGCTGCCCGCCCCCGCCGCCCGCGGCCGGTGCGGCCTCGTCGTCCAGACGCAGCGTCAGTGAGATCCGCTTGCGCGGCACGTCCACGTCGAGCACCTTGACGCGGACGACGTCGCCGGGCTTCACCACGTCGCGCGGGTCCTTCACGAAGGTCCTGGACATGGCGGAGACGTGGACCAGGCCGTCCTGGTGGACGCCGACGTCGACGAAGGCGCCGAAGGCGGCGACGTTGGTGACCACGCCCTCCAGCAGCATGCCGGGCAGCAGGTCGGAGAGCTTGTCGACGCCCTCCTTGAAGACGGCGGTGCGGAAGGCGGGGCGCGGGTCGCGGCCCGGCTTCTCCAGCTCGCGGAGGATGTCGGTGACCGTCGGCACGCCGAAGGTGGCGTCGGCGAACTCCCCCGGCCTCAGCGAGCGCAGCAGCGTGCCGTTGCCGATGAGGGAGCGCAGGTCGCCGCCGGTGGCGCCGAGGATGCGGCGCACCACCGGGTACGCCTCGGGGTGGACGCTGGAGGCGTCCAGCGGGTCGTCGCCGCCGGGGATGCGGAGGAAGCCGGCGCACTGCTCGAACGCCTTGGGGCCGAGCCGGGCGACGCCCTTGAGGTCCTTGCGGGTGCGGAAGGGCCCGTGGGCGTCGCGGTGCAGCACGATGTTCTCGGCCAGTCCGGCGCTGATGCCGGAGACGCGGGTGAGCAGCGGCGCGGAGGCGGTGTTGACGTCGACGCCGACGGCGTTGACGCAGTCCTCGACGACGGCGTCGAGGGAGCGGGAGAGCTTCACCTCGGACAGGTCGTGCTGGTACTGGCCCACGCCGATCGACCGGGGGTCGATCTTGACGAGCTCGGCGAGCGGGTCCTGGAGGCGGCGGGCGATGGAGACGGCCCCGCGCAGCGACACGTCGAGCCCGGGGAGCTCCTGGGAGGCGTAGGCGGAGGCCGAGTACACCGAGGCGCCGGCCTCGGAGACCATGACCTTGGTCAGGCCGAGGTCGGGGTGGCGGGCGATCAGGTCGGCGGCGAGCCGGTCGGTCTCGCGGGAGGCGGTGCCGTTGCCGATCGCGACCAGGTCGACCCGGTGGGTGCGGGCGAGGCGGGCGAGGGCGGCGACCGCGTCGTCCCAGCGGCGCTGCGGCTCGTGGGGGTGGACGGTCTCGGTGGCGACGACCTTGCCGGTGGCGTCGACGACGGCGACCTTGACGCCGGTGCGGAAGCCCGGGTCCAGACCCATGGTGGCGCGGGTCCCGGCGGGCGCGGCGAGCAGCAGGTCGCGGAGGTTGGCGGCGAAGACGCGGACGGCCTCGTCCTCGGCCTCCTGCCGGAGCCGGGTGCGCTGGTCGATGCCGAGGCGGACGAGGATGCGGGTGCGCCAGGCCCAGCGGACGGTGTCCAGCAGCCAGCGGTCGGCGGGGCGGCCGCGGTCGGCGACGCCGAACCGCCGGGCGATGCGCTGCTCGTAGTCGCCGGGACCGGTGCGCTCCGCCGGGGCGGCCTGTCCTGCGGGCTCCTCCTCCGGCTCCAGGACGAGGTCGAGGACCTCCTCCTTCTCGCCCCGGAACATCGCCAGGACGCGGTGCGACGGCAGCTTCACGAAGGGCTCGGAGAAGTCGAAGTAGTCGGCGAACTTGGCGCCCTCCTGCTCCTTCCCCTCCCGGACCTTCGCGACCAGGCGGCCGCGGGCCCACATCCGCTCGCGCAGCTCGCCGATCAGGTCGGCGTCCTCCGCGAACCGCTCGACCAGGACCGCGCGGGCGCCCTCCAGGGCGGCCGCGGTGTCGGCGACGCCGCGCTCCGGGTCCGCGTACGGGGCGGCGGCGGCCTGCGGGTCCTGCGAGGGGTCGGCCAGCAGGAGGTCCGCGAGCGGCTCCAGCCCGGCCTCGCGGGCGATCTGCGCCTTGGTGCGCCGCTTGGGCTTGTAGGGGAGGTAGACGTCCTCCAGGCGCGCCTTGGAGTCGGCCGACATGATCCGCTCGCGCAGGGCGTCGTCGAGCCTCCCCTGCGCCTCGACGGACTCCAGGACGGCGGCCCGCCGCTCCTCCAGCTCGCGCAGGTACCGCAGCCGCTCCTCCAGGGCGCGCAGCTGGGCGTCGTCGAGCGTGCCGGTCGCCTCCTTGCGGTAGCGGGCGATGAACGGCACGGTCGCGCCGCCGTCGAGCAGGCCGACGGCGGCGGTCACCTGCCCCTCGCGCACGCCGAGCTCCTCGGCGATCCTCTGCTCGATGGACATGGTCGTCACGGTCGTCACGGTCGGGAACCACCCTTGGTCGCTGTGCCTAGGGTGCATTCTGGCAGGCCGGGCCGACAGCGCCGGGGAGGGCGCCCCGGGCGGGGCGGCGGCCGGCGGCCGTGCACGCCGCGCGGGGCCCGGACGGCCGGGCGGCGGGGCGGCCGGGCCGCGGGGCGGCCGGGCCGGGCGGGCCGCGCCGCCCCGCCGGGGTGCTCAGGCCGGGCCGGCGGGCTCCCCGGCGCGGGAGGAGCAGACCTGTGCGTACGCCCGCCGCAGCCGGCGGACGCCCTCCCGGAGCTGGTCGTCGCCCACGGCGCCGATGTAGCTGAGGCGCAGGTGCGGTGCGGACGCCTCGGCGGGGAAGTACGGCCTGCCGGGGGTGACGGCGACGCCGGCGTGGAGGGCGGCGGCGGCGAGGGCGGTCTCGTCGGTCCCGGCGGGCAGGCGCAGCCACAGGTGGTACCCGCCGTGCGGGACCTGCGCCCGCAGCGCGGGGAGCTCCCGGCCCAGGGCCTCGGCCACGGCGGTCCGCCGGCTGCGCAGGGCGTCGGCCAGTGTGCGGAGGTGGCGTCTCCAGGCGGGGGAGCCGACGAGTTCGAGGGCGGTCTCCTGCAGGGGGCGGGGGACGAAGAAGTTGTCGATCACCTGGGTCGCCCGCAGCCGTTCCATGGCGGGTCCGCGGGCGGTGAGGGCTCCGACGCGCAGGCTGGGCGAGGCGGCCTTGGTGAGGGAGCGCACGTGCACGACCACCCCGTCGGGGTCCTCGGCCGCGAGCGTCCGGGGAAGCGGCGGGGCGTCGGCGTGGACGAGGCGGCGGGCGAAGTCGTCCTCCACGACGAAGGCCCCCGCCCTGCGTGCGATCCGGAGGACCTCGCGGCGCCGTTCGGGCGGGAGGGTCGCGCCGGTGGGGTTGTGGAAGAGGGGCTGGCAGACGAACACCCGCGCCCCCGTGGCCCGGAAGGCGTCCTCCAGCAGGTCGGTGCGCACCCCGTCCGCGTCGAGCGGGACGGGGACCGGCCGCAGCCCTGCGGCCCGTGCGACGGCGAGCACGCCCGGGTAGGTGGGCGATTCGACGAGCACCGGGGCACCCGGGGCCGCCAGGGACCGCAGCGCGGTGCTGAGCGCGCTCTGGCCGCCCGCGGTGACGAGGACGTCGGCACCGCCGAGGAGGGAGTCCGGTCCGGCGATGTCCCGGGCGAACCAGGCCCTGAGGTCCGCGAGCCCCTCGACCGGCGGCCGCTCCCAGGTGCCCGGCCTGCGGCCCGCCCTGGCCAGGGCTCCGGCGAGGGCGCGCTCGGGCTGCAGGGAGGGGTGCAGGTAGCCGCCGTTGAGGTCGATCGAGCCGGGCGGCGGCACGGCGAGCGTGGCCAGCAGGCCGGAGGCGTCCGCGCGCCGGGGGGCGGGCGGCCCGTCGCCCGCCGGGCCGGGCGACGCGTCGGCGCTGAGGGCGGCCTCCTGCCACGAGAGGTCCCCCGGCGGCCGGGGCCCGGCCTGCGGCCCGGCGCGGAAGACGCCCGCCCCGGGGCGGGAGACCACCAGGCCCTCGGCGACCAGTGCGGCGGTCGCGCGCGACACGGTCACCGGGCTCACCCGGTACCGCTCCATGAGGGACCGGCTGGAGGGAAGCCTGCCGCCTTCCGGATAGCGCTCCAGCTCGCTGCGGAGGACACCCAGGAGGTGCGCCACACTGCTATCGTCATTCATGACAGCAGAAAATAGCGCTACTCCCGTCCGGTGGATAGCAGTGGACCGCGGGACCGTCCTCGCCGCGCTGGGAGTGCTCGGCTTCTCCTTCAGCTTCCCCGCCACGGCCTGGGCGCTGGACGGCTTCGGCCCCTGGACGGCCACCGGCCTGCGGGGCGTCCTCGCCGCCCTCGTGGCGGGGGCCTGCCTGGCCGTCGGCCGCGTCCCGGTCCCGGAACGACGGCACTGGCCCGGCGTCGCCGCCGTCGCCGGGGGGTGCGTCATCGGCTTTCCGCTGCTGACCACCCTCGCGCTGCGGACCTCCTCGACCGCCCACTCCGCCGTCGTCGTCGGCCTGCTGCCGCTGGCCACCGCCGTCGTCGCGGCCGCGCTCACCGGGGAGCGGCCCTCGCGGCTCTTCTGGTGCGGCGCGGTGGCCGGAGCGGTCGCCGTCGCCGGCTTCACCCTGCAGCAGAGCCACGGCGAGCCGACCGCCGCCGACGCCTGCCTGTCCGGGGCGCTGCTCGTGTGCGCCGTCGGATACGCCGCGGGCGGCCGGCTCTCGCGCCGCATGCCGGGGTGGCAGGTCATCGCGTGGGGGGTGGTGGCGGCGCTGCCGGCCACCCTCGCCACGACCCTGCTGGCCTGGCCGTCCGAGCCGGTGCACCTCACCGCCAGGGCGGTGGCGGGCATGGCCTACGTGGCCGCGGTCTCACAGTTCGGCGGCTTCGTCGTCTGGTACCGCGGCATGGCCGCCGTCGGGGTCGCCAGGGCCAGTCAGCTCCAGCTGGCCCAACCGCTCGTCACCCTGGCCTGGTCCGTGCTGCTCATGGGCGAGCGGGTGTCACCCGCCGCGCCGCTCACCGCGGTGGTCGTCCTCCTGTGCATCGCGGTGACCCAGCGTGCGCGCAGCTGACCCGCCACGCCCGGCGGGGCCCGGACCGCCGTCCGCGGCCGGGGCACGGCTCCGGCCGGCCCCCGGTCAGAGCAGGCCGAGGGAGGCCAGCTCGCCGTCGGTGAGCAGGCGGGAGCGGATGAGGAAGCGCAGGCCGGTGGGCGCCTCCAGGGAGAAGCCGGCGCCGCGGCCGGGGACGACGTCGACGGTGAGGTGGGTGTGCTGCCAGTACGCGTACTGGGCGCGGGCCATCCAGAAGGGGACCGGTCCGGCGCCGGGCACGTCGAGGTCCCCGAGGTGGACGTCGCTGCCGCCGGTGAGGAACTCCCCGGCCGGGTAGCACATCGGCGCGGAGCCGTCGCAGCAGCCGCCGGACTGGTGGAACATCAGCGGGCCGTGCTCGGCGTGCAGTTCGCGCAGCAGGTCGGCGGCGGCGGGGGTGAGGGCGACCCGGGCGGCCGGGGGCTCCGGTGGTGTCCGGAGCCCGGATGCGGCTGCGGGGTCGGGGTCGGGGGCCACGGGCGTCTCCGTCTCCGGCGGGGTCGGGCGGGGCGGTGCGGGGGCGCAGCGTGCGGGCCGCGGGGTGCGGGGTACGGGCCGCGGGGTGCGGGGCCGCCAGGGGTGGGACGGCCCCGCACCGCGCGGGGCTCAGAACAGGCCGAGGCCCTGGTCGGAGTAGCTGACCAGCAGGTTCTTGGTCTGCTGGTAGTGGTCCAGCATCATGCGGTGGTTCTCCCGCCCGATGCCGGAGTTCTTGTACCCGCCGAAGGCGGCGTGCGCCGGGTAGGCGTGGTAGCAGTTGGTCCACACCCGCCCGGCCTGGATGGCGCGGCCCGCCCGGTAGGCACGCGAGCCGTCGCGGCTCCACACGCCGGCGCCGAGCCCGTACAGGGTGTCGTTGGCGATGCGCAGGGCGTCGTCGAAGCCGTCGAAGCGGGTGACGGAGACGACGGGGCCGAAGATCTCCTCCTGGAAGATCCGCATGCTGTTGTCGCCCTCGAAGACGGTCGGGGTGACGTAGTACCCGCCGGACAGCTCGCCGCCGAGGTCGGCCCGCTCGCCGCCGGCCAGGACCTTGGCGCCCTCGGCGCGGCCGATGTCGAGGTAGGAGAGGATCTTCTCCAGCTGGTCGTTGCTGGCCTGGGCCCCGACCATGGTGTCGGTGTCCAGCGGGTTGCCCTGGCGGATCGAGGTCACCCGCTCCAGGGCGTCGCCCATGAACCGGTCGTAGATGGAGGACTGGACCAGGGCGCGGCTGGGGCAGGTGCAGACCTCGCCCTGGTTGAGGGCGAAGAGCGTGAAGCCCTCCAGGGCCTTGTCGTAGAAGGCGTCGCGCTCGTCGGCGACGTCCTCGAAGAAGATGTTGGGGCTCTTGCCGCCCAGCTCCAGGGTGACCGGGATGAGGTTGCCGCTGGCGTACTGCATGATGAGCCGGCCGGTGGTGGTCTCACCGGTGAAGGCGATCTTGCGGATGCGGCTGCTGGAGGCCAGCGGCTTGCCCGCCTCGACGCCGAAGCCGTTGACGACGTTGACGACGCCGGGCGGCAGCAGGTCGGCGACCAGCTCCATGAGGAGCAGGATCGAGGCCGGGGTCTGCTCGGCGGGCTTGAGGACGACCGCGTTGCCGGCGGCGAGGGCGGGGGCGAGCTTCCAGACCGCCATGAGCAGCGGGAAGTTCCAGGGGATGATCTGGCCGACCACGCCCAGCGGCTCGTGGAAGTGGTAGGCGACGGTGTCGTCGTCGATCTGGGAGAGGCCGCCCTCCTGGGCGCGGATCGCCCCGGCGAAGTACCGGAAGTGGTCGACGGCCAGCGGCAGGTCGGCGGCCAGGGACTCGCGGACGGGCTTGCCGTTCTCCCAGCTCTCGGCGACGGCGAGCATCTCGATGTTGTCGGCGATGCGGTCGGCGATCCGGTTGAGGACGAGGGCGCGCTCGGCCGGGGAGGTCCGGCCCCAGGCGGGGGCGGCGGCGTGGGCGGCGTCCAGGGCCTTCTCGATGTCCTCGGCGCTGCTGCGGGCGACCTCGCAGAAGGTCTGCCCGGTGACGGGGCTCGGGTTCTCGAAGTACCGGCCCTTCACGGGCGGGACCCACGCGCCGCCGATCCAGTTCTCGTACCGGGACCGGTAGGTGGCCGGGCTGCCGGGTCGGCCGGGCGGCTGGTAGACCGTCATGGGTGCGCCTCCTCGCGCTGTGGCACGCCCCCGGCCCGCCCGGGGACGGCGCTGCGGGGCGACGCTAGCCGCGGGGGGGTTGCGGGAGGGTTGCGGTGCGCGGCGGTGCCGCCCGGCGGCGGGACGGCGCCGTCGGGGACGGGGCCTTCGGGGACGGGGCCTTCGGGGACGGGGCCTTCGGGGACGGCGGTGCGGGAGGCGACGGCGCGGAGCCCCGGGGGCGGGGGACCGCGGCGGACGGGGCGGCGGGGGCGCCGGACGCCGGGCGGGGGCGCGGCGGGGCGGCGAGCGCGGCGAGGTCGGCCGCGAGCAGGGTGCGGCGGGGCGAGCCGGGCGGCAGGGCCCGCAGCGCCGCCTCCAGGACCCGGGGGTCGGTCCGCCCCTCGGGGCGCCGCGCCCACTCGGCGAGCAGTTCAGGTCCGGCGTGCCGCAGCAGGACGGCGCGGAGCCCGGCGGCGAGGGCCTCGCGCTCCTCGACGACGCCGGGCGCGCCGGAGCGCGGCAGCACCGGGCCCGGGCAGTGCCGCAGCGCCTGGCGGTGGGCGCCGCGGGCGAGCAGGCGGCGGACGTCGTCGGCGTCGGTGGCGAGGGGCGCGGTGAGCCGGTACGGGCGGGAGCCGAGCAGCGCGTCGCCGACGAGGCGGCGCAGCCGGGACATCTCGGCGCGGACGGTGACGCGGGCCGACTCCTCCTCGTGGAGCAGGGCGGCGAGGGCGTCGGCGCTGAGGCCGCCGGGGTGGCGGGAGAGAAGCAGCAGGATCTCGGAGTGGCGGGGGGCGAGTTCGCGGGTACGGCCGTCGGCGGTGGTGAGCAGGGCGCGGTCGCGGCCGAGGACCTGGAGCCGGGCGGTGCCCGGGGCGGTGGCCGCGGCGCCGGAGGCCGGGGTGCCGGTGGCCGCGGCGCCGGAGGCCGCGGCGCGGGGGGCGGCGGCGCGGGGGGCGCTCCGGGTCCGGCCCCGGGGCGCGGGGGCCGCGGCGCCCTGGCGGTGGCGCAGGAGCAGTTCGCCCTCGGCGGCGGCCGCGGCGGCCCGCACCAGGGCGAGGGCCTGCGGGGAGGCCACGTGGTCGCCGCCGGTGACGTCGAGCACGCCGAGGACCCTGCCGGTGGCGGGGTCGTGCACGGGGGCGGCGGCGCAGCTCCAGGGGTGGACGGCCCGGGAGAAGTGCTCGCTGGCGAAGATCTGCACGGGGTGGTCGAGGGCGAGGGCGGTGCCGGGGGCGTTGGTGCCCGCCTCCTCCTCCCGCCAGCAGGCGCCGGGGGCGAACCCCATCCGCTCGGCGCGGCGCAGCAGGCCGGGGTGGCCCTCGACCCAGAGGAGGTGCCCCGCAGCGTCGGCGAGGGCGACGACCTGCCCGGCGTCGGCGGCCGGGTCCACGAGCAGGTCGCGGACCAGCGGGAGGACGGCGGCCAGCGGGTGGTCCCGGCGGCGCAGGCGCAGCTGCTCGTCGGTGAGGGCGACGGAGGGAGAGGCGCGCTCCGGGTCGACGCCGCTGCGGGCGCAGCGGCGCCAGGAGTCGAGCACGACGGTGCGGATGCCGGGGGCACGGCCGGTGCACAGGAAGGACTCGTGGGCGCCGGAGGCGGCGCGGCGCACGGCGGCCGGGTCGGCTCCCTGCGGCCAGGCGATCCACGGGCTGGGCACGGCCATCACCCCGTTCGGCCGGTTGGCGGGCGGCTGGGCGGAGGGGCGGCGGGTGGGCGCGCTCCTCCGTGGCGCAGCGTAGTGCGGGTGGGGCCGGTCGGCCACGGTGCGTGCGGCGGCGGCTGCGGATGGCGGCCACGAAGGGGTGACCGTCCGGAGCGGGGACCGGACCTTTTGGCACGTCCTGCCTATATTCGCGGCTTGTCAGGGGATCGGGTGGGCCGGTACGGAGGCGACGGTGGCGGAGACGCGGGCAGCGGTCGGGCGTCAGGACGGGGGGCCGGACCACCCGGGTCCCGCCGGCGCGGCGGCCGCGGACGGCGGACGGAGCGGCGGGAGCCCGACGGGCCCCCGCACCCCGGCGCCCCGCACGGCGGCGGCGGCCCGGCCCGGCCCGGCGGACGCGGGGACGCCCGGCGCGGACACGCCCGGCGCGGGCCCGGCGCTCCCGGGGCCTGCGGGCGCGGTCCCGCCGGCCCGGGCGCGCTGGTACCGGCCGGACCGCTGGCCGCACGACGTCGCCGGGCTGGCCGGCTACTGGGCCTCCAGCCGGCTGGTGATGCTGGGCCTGGTGGCGACCGGCCGCGTCCAGCAGCCGGTGGAGGTGGTGGACCTCTACCACCGCTGGTACGAGGGCCTGCTCGCCGGGCACTTCCCGGTGGGCGACGTCTCCTGGCAGTACCCGCCCGGGGCGGCCCTGGTGATGCTGGGTCCGGGACTGCTGGCGCCGCTCGGCTACCTGGCGGGCTTCGTGGCGCTGAGCCTGGCCGCCGACGCGGCGGTGCAGGGCGCGCTGCTGCGGGCCGGCCGCCGCCCGGGCCGCAGCCGCGCCGGCGCCTGGCTGTGGGCGCTGGGCCTGCCGCTGCTGCTCGACCTCCCCTACATCCGGTACGACGTGCAGGTCACCGCGGTGGCGGTGGCCGCGCTGCTGGCGCAGCGGCGCAGGCCCGGCCTGGGCGGCGCGCTGGCCGGGGTGGGCGCGATGGTGAAGGTGTGGCCGGCGCTGACCGTGCTGGGCACCCCCCGCGGCCGCTCCACCCGCGACGCGTGGCTGGCGCTGCTCGCCTCGGCGGCGGTGCTGGCGGCGGTGGCGGCGGTGGCGTTCCGCGGCGCCTTCGGCTTCCTGACGGCGCAGCACCGCCGGGGGGTGGAGATCGAGTCGCTGGGCGGCAGCGCGCTGCAGGCGGCGCGGCTGCTGGGCTGGCCGGGCCGGGTGCACACCCGCTACGGCTCGGTGGAGTTCCAGGGCCCGTACGTGTCCCTGGTGGCGGGGGTGTCGCTGGCGCTGACCTGCGCCGCCTTCGGCTGGCTGCTGCTGTGGCGGCTGCGGGCGCGGCGCTGGACGGCGGCGACCCCGTACGACGCGGCGCTGGCGGCGGTGCTGCTCTTCACCGTCACCAGCCGGGTGGTCAGCCCGCAGTACCTGGTGTGGCTGGTGGGGCTGGCCGCGGTCTGCCTGACGGTGCGGGGGACGAGCCAGCGTCCGGTGGCGGGCCTGCTGCTGCTCGCGACGGCGGCGACCACCCTGGACTACCCCCTGTACTTCTGGAGGATGACCGAGGGGGACGGACCGGCCGCCGGGGTGGTCGTGGTGCGCAACGCGCTGCTGCTGGCGGCGGCGCTGCTCTCCTGCGTGCGGCTGTGGCGGGCGTCGCGGCCGCGGGAGGCCGGCGTGGGCGGAGCGGGCGCCGCGGCCGGAGCGGGCGTGGCGGGCGCCGCGGCCGGAGCGGGCGGGCCGGCCGAGGCGTAGCGGGGCCCGCGACCGGCGATAACCCCTGGGGAACCGCACCCCGGGGAGGCGCCGTGTGGATGGTCTTCGTGGACGACAGCAAGACCGACCAGGTGCCCCGCGCCGGGCTCGGCCAACTCGTCGCCCTGGGGGCGGTGTTCGTGCCCGAGGACGCGCTCGGGCCCTACGCCGCCGACCTGGCGCGGCTGTGCGCGGGGCTCGGGGTGCCCGAGGGGGTCGAGCTGAAGTGGAACCCGGGCCGGGCCGCGCCGCAGTTCTGGCGCGGCGCCGGGGGGCGGCTGCGCCCGGCGTTGCGCCGCGGGATGCTGGAGCTGGCCGCGGACCACGGCATCCGCTCCGCCGTCGTCGTCTGGGACCGCGGGCACCTGGACTGGCCCATGCGGGACCGGGTGGAGCCCGAGATCCTCGCCTACCTCTACGAGCGGATCGAGCGGTTCCTGGCCGAGCGGGACGCGCTCGGCGTGGTCGTCGCCGACGAGCCGGGGCACGCCGGCGGGTCGTGGCTGCGGGCGGCGAAGGAGCTCACCGAGTCCGGCACGCCCCACGTCGTCCCGGAGCGGGTGGTGCTGCCGATCCTCACCGCCCCCTCCCACCTGGTGCCGCACCTCCAGCTCGCCGACCTGGTCGCGGCGGCGACCACCGCCGCCGTGGCCGGGCGCCCGGCCGGGCTGGAGCTGCTGGAGCCCCTGGCCCGGCTGGCCCGGCGCAACGAGGCGGGGCGGATCGGCGGCGCGGGCCTGGTCCTGTGGCCGCCGCAGCTGATGGACCTGCACTTCTGGCTGTTCGGCGAGCGGGTCTACCGGCGGCGCGGCCGGGAGCACCCCCTCGGCCCGGCCGCCGCCCCCGCGGACCGGCCCGGCCGGACCTTCCAGCGCACGGACGGCCTGGGCCGTACGGCCTGACGGGCCGACGGCCCGGCGGTCTGATGAACTGACGAGCTGACGGACCGACCGCCCGACGGCGCCGTCGGCCTGTCGGCCGGGGCCGCCGGGACCGCCGGGACCGCCGGGACCGCCGGACGACCGCGACGCCGGACGACGGCGGGCCGGGAGCACTGCGGCGCCGCCGCCCTCACCCCGCCGCGCGCAGCGCCTCCGCCAGCGGGGTGTCGCCGGAGACGGCGAGGACGCCCTGCCGGACGGCCGCGCCGGGCGTGGTGTCGCCCCGCACGAGGGCGGCGACCGCGGCGTCGTCCAGGGCGAGGACGGCGTCGGGTGCGTCGGCGGGGCCCGGCAGCACGCGCAGGGCTGCCTGGAGGGCCTGAGCGTGCTCGCCGGGATGCGCCTGCGCCCGGCTGGACCCGGCGGTGCACCGGATCAAGGACGACGAGCGGTTCGTGCTGGACCTGCTGCTCCGGGAGAAGATCCACGTCGTCCAGGGCACCGGCTTCAACTGGCCGCGGCCCGACCACTTCCGCATCCTCACCCTGCCGCGGGAGGACGACCTGGAGGTCGCCGTCGGCCGGATCGGCCGCTTCCTGGCGGGCTACCGGCAGTAGGGGCCCGGCGGGGCCGGGAGGCGCGGCCCGGCGGACGGCCCGGCGGGCGGCCGCGCAGGGCGGACCGGCGGACGGCCCGGCAGGCGGCCGCGCAGGGCGGACCGGCGGACGGCCCGGCAGGCGGCCGGGCAGGGCGTGGCGGACCCGCCCGGGAGCTGGGGCCGGGCGCGGCATCGCTGCTACTCTCGTCCAACCCGTGACCGGGAGCCGAACCCCCTTTCGCCGCAGCGGAGTTCGGCGGTCCGTCCGGCCCGGACGGCCGCCGGGCCGCACGCGGTCCCGGCGGCCCCGGGCGGGGCGGGTGAGGGCCGGCCCGGGTCCGCGGCCCACCACCGCGGGCGGGCACGGAGGGAGGGCGGACATTCCCCAGGACACAGCCGGCGCGGAGGAGTTCCACGCGTTCTTCGAGCGCCACCACGCGGAGCTCTCCCGCCTCGCCCACCTGCTCACCGGCGACCCCGACTCCGCCGACGACCTCGCCGCCGACGCGCTCGTCGAGGTGTGGCGCCACTGGGACCGGGTCCGTGCGGCCGACTGCCCCGCCGCCTACGCCCGGGGGATCGTCGCCAACCTGGCCCGCAGCCGCATCCGCTCCCTCAGCAGGGAGCGGCGGCGCGTCGGGGTGGCGGCCGCGCTGTGGCGGGACCGCTCCGACGACCCCGACGTGCCCGCCGTGCTCGACGTGCGCACCGCCCTGGACCGGCTGCCGTTCCGCAAGCGGGCGTGCGTGGTGCTGCGGCACGCCTTCGACCTGTCCGAGCAGGAGACCGCGCGGGTGCTCGGCATCTCGGTCGGCACCGTGAAGAGCCAGACCTCGCGCGGCGCCGCGCAGTTGGAGGCGCTGCTGAGGCCGGCCGCGGCCGACGCCCCGTACGATGCGCGGGTCCCGGCGGGCGCGGCGGCCCCCGGCCGCGGCGGCGGACCGGGCGGCACGGCCGGCGGCGGGGCGGACGGCGACCCGTCGGCACCGCGGCGGGCGGCGCGGCGCCGCGCCCGGCGGTCGCCGGCGGCCGTCGGCGGCGTCCGGGAGGAGGAGTGATGCCGGGGCGGGACCACGGAGGCAGAGCCGACCGGGACGGGGCGCTGCACGCCGCGCTGCACGCCGAGGCCTCTCGGCACGCCCCGGACCGGGAGTACATCCTGCGGCGTGTGCGGCAGGCGCAGCGGGAGGGCCGTCCCGAGGAGGCCCCCCTGTGCGCCTCCCCCCCGGCGCGCCGGGAGCCGGAGGGGGACCGGCCGGAGGAGCCGGACCGGTGGGCGCCGCGCCGGCCGCCGGGGCGCGCCTCCGGCGCGGCGGCGGCGCTGGGCGCGCTGCTGCTGGCCGGCGGGGCGGCGGCCTGGGCGGCGGCGGAGGCCCGGTTCGACGACCGGCCCTCCATCCGCATCTCCGACGGGCCGCTCGCCCCGCCGCCCGCCGCACCGGTGACGCGGAGCGCGGCCCCCGGCGGCGGCACGACGGGCCCCGCGCCCGACCGGACCGGCGGCGCCGCTCCCCCGCCGGCGGACGGCCGGCAGGCCCGGGACGGCGGCCCGGGCGCGGGAACGGAGGCGTCCGCCCCGCTCCCGGTCCGCACCGTCCCGGACAGCGGGCCCCTGGAGGCGCCCGCCTGGGGGACCGCCGACCCGGGAGCGGCGGATCCGGCGGCGCCGGGGGCGGTCCCGGCGCCGGACGCCTCGGGGGCCGCCGTCGAGGACCGCTTCCTGCGGGCGGCCGGCGCGGTGGACCCGCACTCCACGGACACCTGGGAGCAGGGCGACGTGACCGTGACGACGGACAGGGCCCTCCGGTCCCTCCGGGTGGAGGTGCGGATCGCCCGCACGGCGGGCGTGGCCGCGCCGACCACCTGGACCGGGCCCGGACCGGACGCCGTCGGCACGGCGGTCGAGGAGAGCGGCAGCGAGATCGTCTACCGCTTCACCCTGCGCGGCGGCACGGTGCTCCAGCCGGGCGCGTACGTCTTCGCCGTCAGGTTCGACCACGCGCGGGGGGCGCGGGACCCGGGGCAGGACCGCTGGACGGCCTCCGCCTCCGCGGTGGACGGCACCGCCGGATCGGCGTCCGTGCACGGCGTGTTCCGCTGAACCGCCGCCGGGCAGCGGGCGGGGGGGCACCCGGCCCCGTCCCGCTCCTGCCCCGCTCCCGCCCGCCCCGTCCCGCTCCACCACGACCCATCGGATCCCAGGGGGGACCCCACCGTGACACCTCGTCGCAGGAACCGGCCGGCCGGCCTGGTCCTGGGCATCGTCCTGGCGGCCGCGGCCGCCCTCACCGGGGCGGCCCCGGGCCGCCCCGCCGGACCGCCGGAGCCCTCCGCACCGGCCCAGGCCCCCGCGGAACCGGCCGAGGCCGGGGCGCCCGCGCCGGGCGGCCCGGCCGGCGGGCGGCCCGCCGACGGCCCGTACGCCGACGGCCTGTACGTCGTGCAGCTCGCCGACGCGCCCGTCGCCTCCTACGGCGGCGGCACCGCCGGGCTGCCCGCCACCCGGCCGCAGCCCGGCGTGCGGCTCGACACCGGCTCGCCCGCCGTCCGCGCCTACCGGGAGCGGCTGCGCGAGCGGCGCGGCCGGGTGCTGGCCCGGGTGCCCGGGGTCCGCCCGGTGTACTCCTACGACTACGCCCTCGACGGCTTCGCCGCGCACCTGACCGGCCGTCAGGCGGCCGAACTGGCCGCCGCCGACGGGGTGGCCTCGCTGGAGCGCAGCGAACTGCTGCCCGTGGAGAGCGTCTCCACCGCGGGCCTCCTCGGCCTGTCCGGGTCGGGCGGCGTGTGGGAGCGGCGGTTCGGGGGCGCCGCGCACGCAGGCGAGGGGGTGGTCATCGGGGTGGTGGACTCCGGCTTCACCCCCGAGAGCCCGCTCTTCGCCCCGCTGCCCGAACCGCGCCCCGACGCGGAGGTGGTCGCGCGCCACTGGAAGGGCTCCTGCGACCCCGGGGAGGAGGCCCCGGTCTTCTGCAGCAACAAGGTGATCGGCGCCCGCTACTACCACCAGGGCGTCACCCCGGTCGCCGCCGAGTACCTCTCGCCCCGCGACCACGGCGGCCACGGCACCCACACCGCCTCCAGCGCCGCCGGCGACGCCGGGGTGGAGGCCGTGGTGAACGGCACCCCGGCGGGCGAGGCGGGCGGCGTGGCCCCGGCCGCCCGGCTCGCGGTCTACAAGGCCTGCTGGACCGTCGACGCCGACGGCAACCAGGCCTGCGCCACCGCGGACGCCGTCGCCGCCGTCGACCAGGCGGTCGCCGACGGCGTGGACGTCCTCAACTACTCGGTGTCCGGCTCCACCTCCTCGGTGGTGAACTCCGTGGAGGCCGCCTTCTACAACGCCGCCCACGCGGGCGTGTTCGTCGCCGCCGCGGCCGGGAACTCCGACACCGGCAGGGCGGGCACGGTCGCGCACGACGCGCCCTGGGTGACGACGGTCGCCGCCTCCACCCACGACCGCCGGTACCGGACCGTGCTCACCCTCGGCGACGGCAGCACCCTCACCGGTGTCGGCACCGGCGCCGCCGTCCCCTCCGCGCCGCTGGCGGACGCCGCCGCGGCGGCCGCGGACGGCGCCGACCCGGCCCTGGCGGCCCAGTGCCGGCCCGGCTCGCTGGACCCGGGGCGGACCGCGGGCCGGATCGTGGTCTGCGAGCGCGGCGGCAACGACCGCACCGACAAGTCCCGCGCGGTGCGGGAGGCCGGCGGCGTCGGCATGGTGCTGCGCAACACCGCCGACGGCGACACCCTGGAGACGGACTTCCACCACGTGCCGACGGTGCACCTCGACCGGGCCGACGGCGACCGGGCCGCCGCCTACGCGCGCACCCCCGGCGCCACCGCCGCCCTCTCCGCCTCCGAGGCGTGGTCGGCGCCCGCCCCCGCCATGGCGCCGTTCTCCGCGGTCGGACCGGCCGTCGCGGGCGGCGGCGACCTGCTCAAGCCCGACCTGACCGCGCCCGGCGTCGACGTGCTCGCCGGCACGGCCCCCGACAGCGCCGACGGCAACGGCTTCGGCACCATGTCCGGCACCTCGGTCGCCGCCCCGCACGTCGCGGGCATCGCCGCCCTGCTGCTGTCGCGGCACCCGAAGTGGTCGCCCGCCGAGGTGAAGTCGGCGCTGATGACCACGGCGTACCGCACGGACAACCGGGGCGCCCCGATCCCGGACACCAACGGACGGCCCGCCACCCCGTTCGCCTACGGCGCCGGGCACGTGGACCCGGGCGCGGCCCTCGACCCCGGACTGGTCTACCGGGCGGACTGGAAGGACTGGCAGAAGTACGTCTGCGCCATCGGGCAGCGGCTGCCCGGCGGCACCGGCGCCGAGGGCTGCGACGGGGTGGAGCGGATCCAGGCCTCCGACCTCAACTCCCCCTCCGTCGCGGTGGGGGCGCTGGCCGGCACCCGGACCGTGGTGCGCAAGGTGTACAACGTCGGCGCCGCCGACGCGGTCTACACCGCCCGGGTCGAGGCGCCGCCCGGCTTCACCGCGTCGGTCTCGCCGCCGGTGCTCGCCGTGGGGGCCGGGGAGGGCGCCCGGTACAAGGTCGTGCTGACCCGGACGACGGCGCCGCTGGACACCTGGGCGTTCGGCTCCCTCACCTGGACGGACGGCGTCCACGCGGTGCGCAGCCCGGTCGCGGTGCGGCCGGTGGCGCTGGCGCCCGCGCCCGAGGCGTCGGCGGCGGGGCGCAGCGGCTCCGTGCTGCTCCAGCCGCAGGCCGGCTACGCGGGGACCCTCAACGCCCGCGTGCGCGGGCTCTCCCCCGCCGAGGTGACCGTGGAGGCGCTGCACGGCGCGACGGGCGCCGCCTTCGACACCGCCCGGCCGGCGGCGGGCGGCCACACGGCCGTCCGCACGGCGGCCGTGCCGGCCGGGACGCGGCTGCTGCGGTTCACCGCCGCCGCCCCGGGCGGCGCGGACGTGGACCTGTACCTCTACCGGCGGTCCGCGACCGGGGCGCTGACCCTGTGGACCACCTCCGCCGTCCCCGGGGGCGGCTCCGAGACCGTGCAGGTCCGCAGCCCGGCCGCCGGGACGTGGGTGCTCTTCGCCGACCTGCGCGCCGCGCCGGGCGGCGGGGGCGCGGCGGACGCCACCGTGGCCGGCTGGCTGCTGGGCGACGGGCCGGCGGGCAACGCCGTCCTCGTCCCGGCCTCGGCGGCGGTGGGCACCGGCGACCGGCCGGGCTTCCGGCTGGACTGGGCGGGCCTGGGACCGGGCCGCCGCTACCTGGGCTCGGTGGTGTGGGACGACGGCGCCCGGGTGCTGGGCTACTCCGAGGTCGAGGTGGCCGCGGACTGACGGGGGCCCCGGAGCGGTGGCCCCGAGCGGTGGCCCCGAGCGGCCTCCCCCGCCGCGCCCGGGGTGCTGCTCCGGGCGCGGCGTCCCGGTCGGGCGCTGCGGGCGGGCGCCCCGGGCGGGATGAGTTCCGCCCGCCCGGGGCGTCTCCCCCTCGTGGGGACCGCGGCCGCCGCCGGGTGCGGCGGCGCGGCCCCGCCCGCGCCGCCCGGCGCGGACCAGGGCAGGAGGACGGTGTTGGACGCATCCGCGGGAGCTCCCCCGGGCCCCTCCCCGCACGTCCCCCCGGACTCCGGCCCGCCCGCACCACCGGACTCCGGCCCGGCGCCCGGACCGGGGCAGGCGCCGCGGGCGGACACCGCCGTCCTGGTCCTGGCCGGACCGCTGACCGCCGCCGACGTGCCCGGCCTGTGCGCGCGGCTGGAGGGACTGCTGTGCGGTGGCGCCGCGCGGGTCGTCTGCGACGTGGGCAGGCTGGACGCCCCGGACGCGGTGGCGCTGGAGGCGCTGGCCCGGCTCGGCCTCACCGCCGCGCGCCGAGGCCGGCACATCGGGCTGCGGGGAGCGGGCGGACGGCTGCGGGCCCTGCTGGCGCTGACCGGTCTGGACGAGGTCCTGGCACTCCGCTCCTCTCCGCCGCAAGGATGCTGACGGTCCGTCGGCCGCGGCACCCGCCCGATGCGGGGACCCCGCGTCGTGGAGCGTGCCGGGCCGGGGAGCCGGGCCGCGTCAGGGACCAGGCCGGGTCGGGCGGGGACCGGGCCGGGTCAGAACAGGGACCGAACCGGGGCGGGGCGGAGTCGCGTCAGGACCGGCTCACGGGTCGAGGCGGTCGGGCAGGCCGAAGAGCGGGAAGAGCGCCGCGGTGTCGAGGAACGAGGTGAGCCCGGTGACCACGCCGTCCCTGGTCTCCAGCACCTGCAGGGCCCACGGCGTGAACGAGCCCCCGGGCCCGCCGGGACGGTACTGGCCGAAGGCCGGGGAGCCGTTGGCCGCCGTCGCCACCAGCCGCGACCCGCGGCACCCGTGCCCGGTCCCCAGGAGCCAGGCCCGTATGTCGGCGTGCCCGCGCAGCCAGAGTGCGTAGGGCGGCATGGAGAGCGTGGCGTCCTCGTGGAGGACGGCGGTCAGCGCGTCGAGGTCGTACCGCTCGAAGGCGTCGACGTAGCGGGCCAGCAGGGCGCGCTGCGCCCCGTCGGCGGGGGCGGCGGGGGCGTCCCGGGCGACCCGGCCGTCGGCGACGGCGGCGCGGGCCCGCTGGAGGGCGCTGTTGACGGAGGCGACGCTCGTCCCCAGCAGCTCGGCCACCTCCGACGCACGCCAGCGCAGCACCTCCCGCAGGATGAGCACCGCCCGCTGCCGGGGGGCGAGGTGCTGGAGGGCGGCGACGAAGGCCAGGCGGACCGTCTCCCGCTGCACGGCCACCTCGGCCGGGTCCCCCCCGGACTCCAGGACGCGGCCGTCGGGCACCGGGCCGATCCAGGCCGCCTCGGGCAGGCCGGGGGCGAGTGCGGTGTCCGCCGTGGCGGGGGACGACAGGTCCATCGGCCGGGCGCGCCGCTCGCGGCCCCGGACCATGTCGAGGCAGACGTTGGTGGCGATCCGGTACAGCCAGGACCGCAGCGAGGAGCGCCCCTCGAAGCGGTCGTGGGACCGCCAGGCGCGGACCAGCGTCTCCTGCACCGCGTCCTCGGCCTCGAAGGCGGAGCCCAGCATGCGGTAGCAGTACCCGGTCAGCTCCCGGCGGTGGTGCTCCAGGAGGGCGTCCAGGCCGGGCGCCGCAGCATCGGCGGCGGGGGCCGCCGCGGGGGCCGTCGTCGTGGTGGGGTCGCTCATCGGGGACACCTCTGTCGCCTCGGGGACCGGCACCACGCACCCTACGCGCGCCCACCGACAACGGGCCGCCGCCGGACGGGTGACCGGGGGGAGCGCGGGCCCGGCCGGGGGCGGGCACGGCACAGGGCGCGCGGTGCGACCGGGGGGAGGCGGGCCGGGGAGAGGCGTACCGGCCGGGGGCTCGGGACGGGGCGGCGGTCCGGCGGGGAGACGGTACGGCGGGGAGACGGTACGGCGGGGAGACGGTACGGCGGGGAGACGGTACGGCGGGGAGACGGTACGGCGGGGCGGGGTCCGCCCCGCCGGACCGGTCACCGGACCTGCCGCGGCACCGCGGCCTCGGCGGTGACCACGGTCTCCTCCCCCGCCCGCAGCCCGATCCGCACGGCGCCGTTCGCGCCCCGCGGCAGCGGCGGCCCGCCGGCGACGCGGATCGCGGCCGCCGGGCGGCCGACGCGCAGGGCGACCGTGCGGTCGGCGTCGGCGCGCAGCACCGCCCGGACCCTCCCGGCACCCAGGTCCCAGGCCAGTTCGGCGACGGTGGCGCCGAAACGGGTCCGCACCCCGGTGAGGGTGCCGGTCGGGAGGGTGTCGGGCAGCGCGGGCAGCAGGGTGAGCCGGGCCGCGCCGTCCGGGCGCCCCGGGCGCGAGCGCACCAGCATCTCGACGAGCAGCGCGGGCAGCCCGTGGGCGACGTCGGCGCCGAGGGTGTCCCGGTAGGGGCGGCGGCTGCTCATCAGGGAGCGGAAGAAGAAGTCCCGGTCCAGGAGGCGGGAGAGGTGCCGGGCGGCCAGGGCCGCGTCCTCCAGGCGGGCGGCGGCCAGGGCCCGGTGCAGGTGGCCGTGGCCGGACTCGTCCCCGTCGCCGCCCAGCCGCAGGGCGGTGCGGGCGGCCGCGGCGAGCGCCGGGGTGTCCTCGGGGGTGATCTCGTCCAGCGGCCAGACGGGGTGGAGGTGGCCGGTGCCCCGGCGGTCGCGGACGTCCCGGTGGGCGGGCCAGGCCCACTCGGACAGCGCCCCGTCGCCGTCGACCCGGTAGTCGGGCAGACGGGCGGCGAGCTGCCGCCACAGGGTGGTGCGCTCGGGCGTGATGCCGTCGGGCCGGTACCGGGTGCAGAGCGCGGCGGCGGTGGTGAGGGCGTGCCGGGCGGCGGCGATGTCCGCGGTGGCGTTGACCGACACCGCGGGCCCCCTGCCGCCGGCCTCGGCCTCCCCGGGGCGGTCACCGGGCTCCCCGGGGAGGCTGCCGGGCGGGCACGACGGGACGACGACGACCCGGCCGTCGGGGCCGGTGCGGGTGAGGAAGTCCTCGTAGAAGACGGCGGTGTCGATCAGTGCGGGCAGCAGCCGCCCGCGCAGGAAGCCCTCGTCGCCGGTGGTCTCCGCGTGCTCCAGCAGGGGCAGGAGCAGCCAGTCGGCGGCGGCGGTCCAGACGGGGTGCTCCCACGGGTCGCCGCCGGGGCCCAGGAGGCCGTCCTCGCCGTCGGTGCGGGCGGGGGCGACCGCGCCGCGGGTGCCGAAGAGCCGGCGGGCGTTGCTCCGCCAGTCGTCGAGCTGCCCGAGGACCAGTTCGGCGTGGGCGAGGGAGACCTCGGGCAGGCCGGCGGCCGCGGCGGAGGCGGTCTGCAGGCCGAGGTGGGGGCCCGCGGCGAAGCCGCCCGCGCCCTCGGCGTCCCACGTGCCGGTCCACAGGCCGCACAGCCGGGGCGGCCGGTGGCCGGCGGCGGAGAGCAGGTGGTGGCGTCCGGCCGCGAAGAGCAGCTCCAGCAGCGCGGGGGTGAGGCGGCCGGGCGTGGCGGCCTGGCGCTCCAGCAGCTCGGCCACGGGCAGGGCCCGTTCGGCGGGGTCGCCGCCCAGGTCGAGGGCGACCCGGTCGTACGCCTCGCGGTGCAGCCGGACGTGGCGGGCGAGCAGGGCGGCCGGGTCGTCGGGGATGGCGTACATCCCGGTGTCGAGCCCCGCCAGCTCGGGGCAGTCGGCGGTGACGGGCCCGCGGGCGGTCCGGGTGACCAGCAGGAGCTCGCGGGCGCCGGTGACCCGGATGCGGGGGCCGTCGCAGACCACCTCGCCGCCGACGGCGACGACCCGGGTGGCGCCGCGGTAGCCGGTCTCGCTGTCGGGGTAGCGGGCGCGCAGCCGCAGCAGGGCGGAGTCGCGCGGGGCGGGCGGCGAGGCCGGGGCCCCGGGGGCGGCGGGGGCCGCGAGGGGGCCGGGCCGGTACACCGAGCGGACGGCGAGGCGGAGCTCGGGGGGCGAGCCGGGGAGGCGGCCGTCGAGGTCGACGACGGCCTCGACGGTGCGGCCGGGCGGAGCGGCGAGGTGCTGGACGACGGCGTCGTCGGCACGGGAGGTGAAGCAGGACGCGTACCACTCGCCCTCACCGGGGTCCTCGCGCCAGGCGGCGGAGGTGACGCCGGTGCGGAAGTCGAGCCGGCGGCGGTAGTGGGTGGCGGGGCGGGCGTCGGTGCGGTGCCAGCGGACGGCGAAGGCGGGGTGGAACGGCCGGGGGCCGTCCGGGCCGTCCTGCGCGGCGGCGGGGGCAGGAGCGGGGGCGTCCTGCGCGGTGGCGTCGGGGGCGGCCGGGGCCCGGCGGACTCCCGCGACCAGCGCGTCCTGGAGTTCGCGCAGGGCGGCGGCCGGGTCCGGGAGGGGCGGTTCGGGGGAGGCGGCGGCGCGGGGGCGGACCATGGCGTGGTGGGTGACCACGACGGTCTCGTCGGCGGTCGCACCGTGCACCAGGGCGCCGTGGCGGCCGTTCCCGGTGAGGTGGCAGTCCTCCCACCGGGCGGCGGGGGCCGTGTCGTGGATGCCGTGGGCGCCGCGGGCCGGGACGGCCTCCGGCCGGGCGGGGGCGGGCGGTGCGGTCCGGTCGGGGACGGTCCGGGCGGCCGAGCCGGGCCGGTCGGCCGAGCCGGACTGGGCGGGGACGGGCAGCCGGGGCACGCCGGGGGCGGCGTGCCCGCCGTGGTCCGCCGGGGTCCTGGAGGCCGCACGGGACGACGACGTCCGAGCTGCTTCGTGGGGGGACATGGCGGCTGGTCCTCTCATGAGCGGCAGGTGGGGGTGGCTCGCCTCTCAGTGGTCGCCATGTCCACGATAGGTTGCCGCCTTCCGGCGGAATGTTCTGGTCCGGTGGACGGGTGTTCACCCCGCCTCCACGGACACCCCCGCCCCGGGACCGCCCCCGCGCCCGCCCCCGGAGCCGAGGACCCGCAGGTACCCGGACACGACGGGGCCCGGCGGACCGCCGTGGTCCGCCGGGCCCGTGCCGCAGGGGGTCAGGCGTTCAGCACACCCGTGCCCAGCAGGCCGAAGAGCAGCAGGCCGACCAGGATGCGGTAGACCACGAAGACGTTGAAGGAGTGCTTGGCGACGAACTTCAGCAGCCACGCGATCGAGGCGTAGGCCACCACGAAGGAGATCACCGTGCCCACGGCCAGCGGGGCCGCGCCGACCCCGGCGCCGAGCGCGTCCTTGAGCTCGTACAGGCCGGCGCCGGTCAGCGCGGGCAGGCCGAGGAAGAACGACAGGCGGGTGGCGGCCACCCGGTCCAGGTCGCGGACGAGCGCGGTGGAGATGGTGGCGCCGGAGCGGGAGAAGCCGGGGAAGAGCAGCGCGAGGATCTGCGAGCTGCCGACGTACATGGCGTCCTTGAAGGTGACGTCGGCCTCGCCGCGCTTGAAGCGCGCCATCTGCTCGGCCACCCACATCACGGCGCTGCCGCCGATCAGCGAGCCCGCCACCACCCACAGCGAGGCCAGCGGCCCCTCGATGAGCGGCTTGGCCGCCAGGCCGACCACCACGATCGGGACGGTGGCCCAGATCACCCACCAGGCGAACTTGTAGTCGTGCTCCTGGCGCAGCTCGCGGTTGGCGATGCCCCGGCCCCAGGCGGAGACGAACCGTACGATGTCGCGGAAGAAGTAGACGAGGACGGCGGCGATCGCGCCGACCTGGATCACCGCGGTGAAGGCGACCACCGAGGCGTCGTCCACCGGAATGCCCATCAGCCCCTCGGTGATCTTGAGGTGGCCGGTGGAGGAGACCGGCAGGAACTCGGTCACCCCCTCCACGACCCCCAGGACCACGGCTTGGCCGACACTGATCGCGCTCACTGAAATATCCATCCCTGCGGTGTGTGACGTGACGGGCGCCGGACCGCGTGCGAGGTCCCCCCTGGCGGGTGTCGGCGAGCGACCGGGGAGAGGGTGCGGACCGGAACGTGCACAGCGTAGGGGTACCGGGTGAACACCCGCGCACCGGCCGCCGCCCGGGTCGCCGCGCAGCCCGCCGTACTAGGGCGCGTATCGAGTCGTGATCAATGAGCACCGCAGCTTCCGGGCCGGGTGCCCCGTCGGGGGTATGGGGCCGGCGATCTGCGGCTGCGCCGTGCGGGCGCGAGTGACCGGAAGTGATGCCGCAGGCAGGCAGCGGCGGGGCCCGAGGACCCCGGCCGTGTGCCATCCGGGACGGTGCGTCAGAGCATGGCGAGCCGGTCCACCAGCAGCTCCGCCCTGCGCTCGGTGTCCTCCGGCGGGAGCCGTCCCGCCCGGGTCAGGGTGGCCAGTCCGTGCAGGGACGCCCAGAACGTCTCGGTGAACAGCTCCGGGCGCACGCCGTCCCCGGCGACCTCGCTGAGGCACTCCAGCAGCGCGGCGAAGGCGTCCTTCAACGGTTCGGGGGTGTCCTCCTGCGCGTACGCCAGGCCGCCGTCGAGCTGGAACAGGGCGTCGTAGACCGCCGGATGGCGTTCGGCGAAGGCGAGGTAGGCACGGGCCAGCGCGGTGACCCGGGCGCGGGGGCCGTCGGCGGCGGCGGTCGCGGCCCGCATCGCCACGGCCATCTCGGAAGCGCCCTGCAGAGCGACGGCGCCGATGATCTCGCGCTTGCCGCGGAAGTGGCTGTAGAGGACGGGCTGGCTGTATTCGATGCGTTCGGCGAGCCGCCGGGTGGTGACCGCGTCCCAGCCCTGCTGCTCGGCGAGTTCGCGGGCCGTGGCCACGATGAGGCGCTCGCGGCTGACCCGTTCGCGCTGCTTGCGTTCCTGTACCGACATGATTCGATCCTAGCACCGCTAGACAATCGGGCGACAGCAGCGATAGCGTTGCGTCATCATCTAGCAGCGCTAGATCCCAGGAGGGGTCATCATGCTCAATGCACTCGAGGTCGTCACCATCGTGGTCGTCGGCGTGATGGTGGGGGTGGAGTTCTCCGTCCCCTTCTTCAGCAACCCGATCCTCAACGCACTGCCCGGCGACAACGGCCTGCGCGGCCGCGTCCACGGGGCCCGACTGGGCGGCGCCGTGATGCCGTTCTGGTACATCGGCTCGCTCGTCCTCGTCGGGGTCTGGGCCGTCGCCGGATGGGACGACGACGGCACCGGCCTCGTCGTGACCGCCGCCGCGCTGCTGATCGTCAGCGTGCTCATGTCGATCCTGGTGCTCGTCCCGATCAACAACCGGCTCAAGACGTGGACCGCCGGCAGCCGGCCTGCCGACTGGAAGGAGCAGATGAAGCGCTGGGACCGCTGGCACTACGTCCGCGTCGCCGTCATCATCGCCGCCTTCGCCTGCCTGGCGGCCGCCCTCACCTGAGTCCGCGGGCCGGCGCGGCGCCGGTGGCGCACAATCCCCACTCCCCGGGCGGCAGCGGGCCACCGAAATCCCGACGTCCAGGCATGCAGCTGCCGCTGAGAGTCCACACCTGCGATCCCGACAAGCTACGCCCCTCGATCACCTGCGCGGCTCTCGGCTCTGGTTCGGGTGAGGTCTTTGATCCAGATCACCGAGGCACGCAGGTGAAGCCCGGCGAGGTAGCTTTCCGGGGTCTTGTCGTAGCGCGTCGCGATGCCCCGCCACGCCTTCAGTTTGTTGATCAGGCGCTCGACGGTGTTCCTCTCCTTGTAGAGCTCGGCGTCATGGTCGACGGGGCGTCCCCCTTTGCGGCCCCTCCTCTTCCGGTTGGCGGCCTGGTCCCGTTTCTCCGGGATGACGGCCTTGATGCCGCGCCTGCGCAGGTGGGCGCGGTTGCCGCGGGAGGAGTACGCCCAATAGGCATCGAGGTCGGTGGTTGCCGGCCTCGGCAGGGGCCGGGCGAGACGTCTGTTCTGCATGCCGCACCTGGAGTGCTTCGACAAGAGGGATGCGTGCACGGCCCCTGCCCATGTGACCGCGGCGGCCGTACCGTGCCGTGGTTCGAGCCATTTCCAGGGCCACCTCCCGATCAGCCGGAGCCGTGGAGCTCTTCACGAGAACGAGGACCCCGGGCATCGCCGGGACCACGGACGGCTGATGGGGTGTCTTGTCCCCGGCGACCGCGTCCGGCCTGGTGCGGGGACGGCCGACCGGACCAGGGACGCGAACCTTGCTCAGCACGGGGATGAACCGGGGGCTGTCCGCGGCCTGTCCTGCGGTCAGTACGATCGCCAGCGGGCGGCACCTACGGTCGGCGGCAAGGTGGATCTTGCTGGTCTGCCCGCCCCGTGAGCGCCCGAGCAGGGCGGCCTTCAGCCGGACTCTGTGCCGGCGCCGGATGCGTCTTCGGTCTTCTCGCGCGGGGGCGTCCTCGGTGCACTGCCCCTTCCTTCCTTCCGAAGTGCCCCTTTTTGCCGGGCCTTCTCCTCCTCGGCGGCGACCTTCTCCAGAGCGGTCAGGACATCGTCATCGAGGTGCATCCCGGCGGCGTCATGGTGGGCCCGTGCGGTGGTGGAGTCCACGCTGACCAGCGACAGGTCCACCTCGTCCCGCTTCGCGGCCTCGGCGATCAGGCCCCCCAGCAGGGCCTCGAAGACACCGGCGTCGCGCCACTGCCGGAAACGGTTGTGGACGGTCGACCAGGCACCGAACTCAGCGGGCATTTCCCGCCACTGCCCGCCCGTCCGAAATCGCCACAGCACCCCCTCGAACTGCTGCTGCAGCCGCACCGGGTATGGGCCATACTCGCCGATCGGCAGGTACGGCTCGATGAACTCCCATTCCACGTCGGCCAGTTGCGCACGTGTCATGCAAGACGATCTACCGGATCGAAGATCAGGACGAGGGGAAAACCCGCTCATTGATCACGCCCCGATACGCGCCCTAGGGTGCCCCTCCGGCGGCCGCGGGGGCCGCCGGGGACCCGGGCGGGAGCAGGCGTGGACGGGACACCGCGGGAGGCGGCGGCGCAGGAGGGCGCGCTCCGGCGCGGCCTGGGACTTCGCGACGCGGTGGTGGTCGGGCTGGGCGCGATGCTGGGGGCGGGCGTCTTCGCGGCCTTCGCCCCGGCGGCGGCCGCGGCGGGCTCGGCGCTGCTGCCCGCCCTGGCCGCCGCGGCCGTGGTCGCGTACTGCAACGCGACGTCCACCGCCCGCCTGGCCGCCCGCCATCCGGAGTCCGGCGGGGCGTACGTGTACGGGCGCGAGCGGCTGGGCCCGTTCTGGGGGTACCTGGCGGGCTGGGCGTTCACGGTGGGCAAGACGGCCTCCTGCGCGGCCATGGCGCTGACCGCCGGCTCCTACCTGTGGCCGGGGCAGGCGCACGCGGTGGCGGTGGCCGCGGTGGCGGCCGTGACCGCCCTGGACTGCGCGGGGGTGCGGAAGGCGGCCTGGTTCACCCGGGCGGTGGTCGCCGCCGTGCTGGCCGTGCTGGCGGCGGTGGCCGCGGCCTGCCTGGCCTCGGGCGCGGCGGACGCGGGGCGGCTGCTGCCGGGCGCGGACTCCTCCCCCGGCGGGGTGCTGCGGGCCGCGGGCCTGCTCTTCTTCGCCTTCGCCGGGTACGCGCGGATCGCGACCCTCGGCGAGGAGGTGCGCGACCCGGGGCGGACGATCCCGCGGGCGGTGCCGCTGGCCCTGGGGATCGCCCTGGCGGCGTACGCGGCGGTCGCCGCGGCGCTGCTCGCGGTGCTGGGCCCGGAGCGGCTGGCGGCGTCGGCCGCGCCGCTGGCGGACGCGGTACGGGCGGCCGGGGCGCCGGCGCTGGCGCCGGCCGTGCGGGCGGGGGCGGCGCTGGCGGCCCTGGGGTCGCTGCTGGCGCTGGTCCTGGGCGTCTCGCGGACGGTGCTGGCGATGGCCCGCGACCGGAACCTGCCGCACGCGCTGGCGGCGGTGCACCCGGGCGCGCGCGTGCCGCGGCGCGCTGCGGCGGCGGTCGGCGCGGTGGTCGCGGCGGTGGCCGCCGTCGCGGACGTGCGCGGCGCCATCGGCTTCTCGTCGTTCGGGGTGCTCGCCTACTACGCGGTGGCGAACGCGTCCGCGTGGCGGCTGGGTCCGCGGGAGGGGCGGCCGCCGCGGGCGGTGCCGCCGGTCGGACTGGCCGGCTGCCTGCTGCTCGCCCTCGCGCTGCCGGGCGCGTCGGTGGCGGCGGGCGCGGGGGTGCTGGCGCTGGGGGCGGCCGTGTACGGGGTGCGGCGGGCGGTCCGCCGCTGACGCGGGGCGGCCCGGCGGCCGCCCGTCCGGGGTCGGCGGAGGCCGTCCGGACGTCCGGCGGCCCGCCGGCAGGGGTCCCGGCGGGCGGGGTGCACATCGCGTGGAGGTTCCTCGCGACCCCCGTGCAGAGGTCGGGGAGCCCGGCGGCCGGCCGCGGGGCGGAAAGCCGCGAAAGGGGGCGAAGCCAGCACTCCGCTCCGCCCTTATGCCGCCTTCGCCTCGATATGACGGGACCGACCGGACGGTCGGACGCCCTCTGGGCAGCGCCCCGGAGCCGGGGGTAACTTGCGGTAACCCCACTGGCTCCGGAAGGGGATTCAGGCAGCATGCACGAGTTCGGCGTCCCGCCCCTGGTCGAGGCACCGCGGACGGGCGGCCTGGCCGACTCCGTCTACCTGGTGGCCGAGGAGGACCCCCACCTGGTCCAGCTCCGCCGCCGCGAGCACGCCCGGGACGGGGAGTGGCTGGAGGTCACCGCGGCGGTCTTCCGCGACGAGGTCCTGGCCCTCGCCAAGGGCCTGCTCGCCAACGGCATCCGGCTCGGGGACCGGGTCGCGCTGATGTCGCGCACCCGCTACGAGTGGACGCTCTTCGACTACGCCCTCTGGTCGGTCGGCGCCGTGCCCGTGCCCGTGTACCCCACCTCCTCGCCCGAGCAGGTCCGCTGGATCCTCGCCGACACCGGGGCGGTCGCCTGCGTCGTCGAGCACGAGGACCACGCGATGACGGTCGGCGCGGTCTGCGACTCCCTGCCGTCGCTGCGGCGGATCTGGCAGCTCGACAGCGGCTGCACCACCGAGCTGATGGGCGACGGCGTCGCCGTCGCCGACGAGCTGGTCCACCGGCACCGCAGGTCGGTCACCCCCGGCTCCGCCGCCACCGTGATCTACACGTCCGGGACCACCGGCCGTCCCAAGGGGTGCGTGCTCACCCACGCGAACTTCGCCGCCGAGTGCGACAACCTGGTGACCGGCTGGAGCGAGGTGTTCGCCGGCCGGGGCGGCGAACAGGCCTCCACGCTCCTGTACCTGCCCCTCGCCCACGTCTACGCGCGGATGGTGCAGGTCGCCTCGCTGCGCGGCGGCATCGCCCTCGGCCACCAGGCGGAGACGTCGCCGGAGCAGCTGCTGCCGGCCCTGGCCTCCTTCAGGCCCACCTTCCTGCTGGCCGTCCCCTACATCTTCGAGCGCATCCACCGCCGGGCGAGACAGGCCGCGGAGGAGGCCGGCCGGGGCGACCTCTTCGCCAAGGCCGCCGACGTGGCGGTCCGCTGGGCCGAGGCCGCCGAGCGGCGGGCGCTGGGCGAGGGGGCCGGGCCGAGCGCGGCGCTGCGGCTCCAGCACCAGCTGTACGACATGACGGTCTACGCGCGGGTGCGGGCGGTGCTGGGCGGCCGGATGCGGCACGCCGTGTGCGGCGGCTCGGCGCTGAGCCGGGAGGTCGCCCTCTTCTTCGCGGGCGCCGGCATCACGGTGGTCGAGGGCTACGGGCTGACCGAGAGCACCGCGGCGGTGACGGTGAACCCGCCGGGCCGCGTCAGGTACGGCACGGTGGGGCGCCCGGTGCCGGGCTGCACGGTGCGGATCGCCGAGGACGGCGAGGTGTGGGTCCGGGGCGGCACGGTCTTCGCCGGGTACCTCGACAACCCCGGCGCCACCGCCGAGGTGCTGCGCGGGGGCTGGCTGGCCACCGGCGACCTCGGCGAACTGGACGACGAGGGCTACCTCACCATCACCGGCCGCAAGAAGGACATCATCGTCACGAGCGGCGGCAAGAGCATCGCCCCCGGCGTGCTGGAGGAGCGGGTCCGCGCCCACCCGCTGGTCTCCCAGTGCCTGGTGGTGGGTGACGACCGGCCGTACGCGGGGGCGCTGGTCACCCTGGACCCGGAGGCGCTGGCGCACTGGCAGCGGGTGCGGCACAAGCCCCAGGCCGAGCCCCGGCAGGTGCTGCGCGACCCGGACCTGCAGGAGGAGATCCAGCGGCTGCTGGTGACCGCCAACACCGCGGTGTCGCGGGCGGAGTCGATCCGGGCGTTCCGGATCATCCCCGAGGAGTTCACCGAGGAGCGGGGGCTGGTGACGCCCTCGCTGAAGCTGCGGCGCGGCGCGATCGTCAAGGCGTACGCGGCCGACATCGAGGAGCTGTACACCGCCTGACCGGGCCCCTCCCCCGCCGGTCCCGCAGCGCGGCCCGCCGCTCCGTCGGCGCGGCGGCACCGGCGATCCCCGCGGACCCGGCGGCCCCACGGATCCGGCGGCCCCACGGGGGCGACGGGTCCACGCATCCGACGGATCCACGGACCCGGCCGTCCGTCAGCGCAGGCCGAGGCGGCGGTAGCGGTCCCGCCGGGCGGCCGTGCGGGCGGCGGCGTCCATGTCCGCGAGGGACGCCAGCTCCTCCGCCACGGCCGCGCCCGTCCGGGCGAGGAACGCCGCCGGCGCGTCGGCGGCGTCCGGCTCCTCCGCCACGACGCGGTCCGCGATCCCCGCCGCCAGCAGGTCGTGGGAGCGCACGCCCTGGCGGGCGGCGACCTCGTCGGCCCGGGCGGTGGTGCGGTACAGGATCGCCGACGCGCCCTCGGGCGGCAGCGGGGAGAGCCAGGCGTGCCGGGCGGCGACCACCCGGTCGGCCGGGAGGAGCGCGAGCGCGCCGCCGCCCGCGCCCTCGCCGAGCAGCAGGCAGACGGTGGGGCACGGCAGCGCGGTGAGCTCGGCGAGGCAGCGGGCGATCTCCCCCGCGAGACCGCCCTGCTCGGCGGCGGGCGACAGGGCCGCGCCGGGGGTGTCGACGACGGTGACCAGGGGCAGTCCGAGCTCCGCGGCGATCCGCATGCCGCGCCGCGCCTCCCGCAGCCCGGCCGGGCCGAAGGGGCCGCTGCGGGTGCGGGCCTCGCGGTCGTGGCCGACGACGACGCAGGGCCGCCCGCCGAAGCGGGCCAGCGCCAGCAGCAGGCCGCGGTCGCGCTCCCCGGCGCCGGTGCCGCTCAGCGGCGTCACGTCCTCGGCCGCGGCGACCAGCAGCGCGCGCAGGCCCGGCCGGTCGGGGCGACGGGAGCGGCGGATCGACTCGGCGGCGGACGGCACGGGAGGAGCGGACGGCACGGGGGCCGGCGGCGCGGCGGCCGTCCCGGGTCCGGGCTCCGCGGCGGGCGGGGCGGCGGGCCGCGGCCGGGCGGCGGCGCTGCCGGCGTCGAGGACCCGCAGGGCGCGGGCGGCCGCCCCGGCGAGCAGGCCGGGCTCCAGGACGGCGTCGACCAGGCCGTGCGCCAGCAGGTTCTCCGCGGTCTGGACGCCCTCGGGGAACGGCTCGCCGTTGAGCGCCTCGTACACGCGCGGGCCGAGGAAGCCGATGAGCGCCCCCGGTTCGGCGGCGGTGAGGTGGCCCAGCGAGCCCCAGGAGGCGAGCACCCCGCCCGTGGTGGGGTGGCGCAGGTAGACCAGGTACGGCAGCCCGGCCGCCTTGTGGTCGGTGACGGCGGCGGCCACCTTCACCATCTGCAGGAAGGCGACCGTTCCCTCCTGCATGCGGGTGCCGCCGGAGGCGGGCGAGGCGATCAGCGGCAGGCGCTCGCGGGTGGCCCGCTCCACGGCCCGCACCAGGCGCTCGCCCGCGTCCACGCCGATGGACCCGGCCAGGAAGCCGAACTCGCAGGCGACCAGCGCCACCCGGTGCCCGTGGACGGCGCCCTCGCCGGTGACCACGGACTCGTCCAGGCCGGTGCGGGCACGGGCCCGCAGGACGTCGGCGCGGTAGGCGGGGTCCTGCGGCAGGGCGGTGACCGGCTCGTCCCAACTGCGCCAGGTGCCGGGGTCGACGACGGACCCGATCAGCCGGACCGAGGGCGCCCCCGCGGGGCGGGCGGAACCGTCCATGCGCCAGTCACCACTCCGTCGCTCGGGGCCCGTCCACGGGGTCGCCGCCCGGGGCCGGGCGGCCCCGGCGGGGTGCGGTCCATGATTCCGGGGGCGGGGGCGCCGTGTCGACGTGACCTTGCTCGCAGGCGCCCGCGGGGCGGTCCCGCCTGGGCCCGTCAGGACCTCTCGGGGCGGCGGCCCTCAGCCGCCGCCCGCACAGTCCGCGCCGCCCGCACAGTCCGCGCCGCCCGCACCGTCCGCGCCGCCCGTCCCGTCGGCGCCGCCCGTCCCGTCGGCGCCGACGGCGCCGACGACGACCTCCAGCTCGAACCCCTGGGAGTCGAGCAGGTGGACGGCGGTGCCGGTGTCGGTGCGCACCGTCCACCCGGCGCCGAGGGCCGCGGCCACGGCGTCCCGGGAGCCGTGCACGGCCAGGTGGTTGAGGCCCGCCCGCAGGCGGTCGTGGCCGCCGGGCCGCAGGGCGGGCGACTGCTCGACGACCAGGTAGCTGCCGCCGAGGCGCCAGCTGCGCCCGGCCTCCCAGTGCTGGAAGGGCTCGCAGCCGAGCGCCAGCAGGACGGGGCCCCACTGGCGCTCGGCGGCGGCCAGGTCGTCGACCCAGATCTCGACGTGGTGGAAGAGGTCGCGGTGCACGCGGCCTTCCTACCGGGTCCGCCGCGCGCCGGGCAACGGCCCGGGGACGGCGGACGCGGCCGCCCGGGGGTGGCCGGGCGGCCGCGCGGCACCGCGGCACGCGGTGGGCCGGTGGTGGTGCGCCGGGCGGCGGGAGGTGTCAGGCCGCGGAGGAGAAGGACGGGAGGTAGCCGTAGGCCTGGCCGGAGCTGTTGGGGTGGTAGCTCTCGAAGACCGTGAGCTTGGTGCTGTTGAGCCAGGCGGAGCCGGAGCAGATCTCGTGGTTGGTGAAGATCCCGCGGACGTCGACGAAGGTGAAGCCGGCGTCGGCGGCCCGCTTGGCGGTGACCGAGGCCAGGTCGTCGGCGGCCGCGTTGATGGCGCTGCGCTTGGTGTCGCCGATCCCGAAGAGGCAGGAGCCGCCGATCTTGTACATGTGCGGGTACCCGAGGACGACGACGTGGGCGTTGGGCGCCTTGGCGCGGATGTCCGCGTAGACGGTGTCCAGCTTCCCGGGGAGGGTGTTGTTGATGTACGTGCGGGAGGCGGAGACGGCGCTCAGGCAGGCGCTGTCGGAGGAGAGCACACAGGTCGTCATGGTGTCGGCGAAGCCGGCGTCGTTGCCGCCGATGCTGATGCTCACCAGGGTGGTGGCGGAGCTCAGCGAGGAGAGCTGACCGCTGATCACGTCGTCGGTCTTCGCCCCGGAGCAGGCGACGAAGGCGAAGGACGACGGGGCGTGGGCCGCGTTCCAGAGGTAGGGGTAGGACTTGGTGCTGCGGTAGCAGCTGCCGCTCGCGCTGATGTAGCTTCCGGCACCGACCCCGGAGGAGTACGAGTCGCCCAGGGCGACGTACTGGACGCCGGCTGCGCCGGCGGCGGGGGCGGTGAAGAGGGTTGCCAATGACAGGATCAGAGCCGCCAGGACGGCGGACGCGACTCGGTAAGGACGCACGGGGGCCTCCATGGATCCGGATTGGACACCCCGTTGATAGCAGCGCCGCCCGCGGTGAGACAGTGACCATGACAATGGTCATCCTCGAAATCTTCGGAACTTCACCTCTGAGGGGGAAAATGCTCCGCCGAAGGGGCGCAGAGGCCGCCGTTCCTGAACGGAACTGTGTGCCGGGCGCAGGGCGGAGTGCGCGGGCCGCCGTGTACGGGATGCCCCGCGGCGGGGCCCCCGATGCCGGACGCGCGCCGGGCGGCGGGGGCGGACGGCCCGCAGGGCGCGGGCCGGGCGGCGGGGGCGGGCCGGGCGGCGGGGGCGGGGGCGGGCCGGACGCCCCGGGCCGGGCGCGGGGCGCCGCGGGTCAGGCGCAGGGGCGGAAGGCGCAGCCGCCCGCCGGCAGCTCCTCTATCGCCTCGTCGGCCCGCGCGGGCACCCGCAGGTGCGCCACCGCCGTCCGCACCGCCTCCCGGGCCTGCCGCACCCCCGGTTCGCCCCAGCCGAGCAGCTCCACCGCGAGCCCGGGGGCGACCAGCAGCCGCCGGTAGTGGCGCCCGGAGGCCGGGTCGGGCGCGGTGGGGCCCACCGAGCGGAGCGCCGCCGCCATCCGCACCCGGGCGCAGGGGCGGCCGCCGTTGGTGGCGCCGACGCGGTCGTACAGGTAGCCCAGGTAGCGGGGCCCGGCGATCACCGCCTGGGCCTCCTCGGCCGCCTCGCGGGCCAGGGCGGCGGCCGGGTCGCCGCGGTCCTCCGGCTCCAGCGAGCCGCCGGGCAGGCCCACCACGCCGTCGCGGGGGTTGACCAGGGTGAGGACGCGGCCGTCGGGGGCGAAGAGCCAGCCCCAGCACTGCTTGACCGGCAGCCGGCCCGGCACGGGCTCGCCGGGGTGCCACGGCCACTCCGCGGCCGCCCGGCGGCGGACGCGGCCGAGGAGGTCCGCTATCTCGGCGCTGTACCGTATGCCGCCCACGCGTTCCCTCCTGACCTGGCCCTCTCCGCACCTCCGGTGTGGTGATCTTCCCGGATGACCGGGGCGTTGACCAGCCCCGGCGTCCGTTCCGGGGCCACTCGGGGCCCTACACGGGCCCGTAGGGGGCGGCGGTCGGGCCCGGGGGCGGCGGCCGGGTCGGGCGGCCGGGTCCGGCGGTCGGGCGGCCGGGTCCGGCGGTCGGGCGGCCGGGTCCGGCGGTCGGGCGGCCGGGTCCGGCGGTCGGGCGGCCGGGTCCGGCCGGGGTCCTGCCGCGGGAGGTCGGCGCACGGCAGGGGCGGGGGCGCGCCTGCGGGAGGGCGGGGCGCGCCGCAGCGGAGTGCGCCCCGCCGCCCCTGCGGCCGCCGCCCGGGACGCCGCCCGTCGGCGGCCCCCGCTAGGGTCGGTTCCCATGCGCCTGCTGCACACCTCCGACTGGCACCTGGGCCGGTCCTTCCACCGGGAGGGCCTGCTCGACGCCCAACGCGCCTTCCTGGACCACCTGGTGGAGACGGTCCGGACCGAGCGGGTGGACGCCGTGCTGGTCGCCGGCGACGTGTACGACCGGGCGCTGCCCTCGCTGGAGGCGGTGGCGCTCTTCGACGACGTGCTGCACCGGCTGGCCGACCTCGGCGTGCCGGCGGTCTTCATCAGCGGCAACCACGACTCGGCCCGCCGCCTGGGCGTGGCCGCCGGGCTGATACGGCGGGCGGGGATCCACCTGCACACCGACCCGGCGGGCTGCGCGGAGCCGGTGCTGCTGGAGGACGGGCACGGCCCGGTGGCCGTGTACGGGCTGCCCTATCTGGAGCCCGCCCTGGTCCGCGAGGAGCTGGGCGTCGCGCGCGGCGGCCACGCGGCCGTGCTGGGCGCCGCCATGGACCGGGTCCGCGCCGACCTGGCCGCGCGCCCGGCGGGCACCCGCTCGGTGGTGCTGGCGCACGCCTTCGTCACCGGGGGCGAGCCCAGCGACAGCGAGCGGGACATCACGGTCGGCGGGGTGGCGTCCGTGCCCGCCTCCGTCTTCGACGGGGTGGACTACGCGGCCCTGGGCCACCTGCACGGCTGCCAGACGCTCACCGAGCGGCTGCGCTACAGCGGCTCCCCGCTCGCGTACTCCTTCTCCGAGGCCCGGCAGCGCAAGTCGGTGTGGCTGGTCGACCTCGGCGCCGACGGCTCGGTGGACGCCCGGCGGGTCGACTGCCCGGTGCCCCGGCCGCTGGCCTGCCTGCGCGGCCGCCTGGAGGACCTGCTCGCCGACCCGGACCTGACGGAGCACCAGGACTCCTGGGTGCAGGTGACGCTCACCGACCCCGGCCGCCCGGCCGATCCCATGGAGCGGCTGCGGCAGCGCTTCCCGCACACGCTGCAGCTGCTCTTCGAGCCCGACGGGCCCACCGGCGACGGCCTGCCCTCGTACGCCGCCCGGACGCGCGGCCGCAGCGACCTGGAGGTCGTCGAGGGCTTCGTCCGGCACGTGCGCCCCGGCACGGAGGTCGACGCGGCCGAGAGCGGCTGGCTGCGCGAGGCGTTCGAGGCGGTGCGGCAGGACGCCGACCGCAGGGAGGAGGCGGCGCGGTGAGACTGCACAGCCTGACCGTCACCGCCTTCGGCCCGTTCGCGGGCACCGAGCGGGTCGACTTCGACGCGCTGGGCGCCTCCGGCCTCTTCCTGCTGCGCGGCGCGACCGGCGCGGGCAAGACCAGCGTGCTGGACGCGGTCTGCTACGCCCTGTACGGCTCGGTGCCCGGCGCCCGGCAGGACGGGGCGCGCCAGGGCGCCCGCCTGCGCAGCGACCACGCCGACCCGGAGCGGATGACCGAGGTGGTGCTGGAGGTCACCCTCGGCGGCCGCCGGCTGGAGATCACCCGCCGCCCCGAGCAGCCGCGGCCCAAGAAGCGCGGCGGCGGCTTCACCACGGAGAAGGCGCAGACGCTGCTGCGCGAGTGGAGCGCGGGCGGCCCGCCCGGCTGGAGGGCGGCCAGCAGGTCCCACCAGGAGGTCGGCGAGGAGGTCGCCCGGCTGGTCGGCATGAGCCGCGACCAGTTCTGCCAGGTGGTGCTGCTGCCGCAGGGCGACTTCGCGCGCTTCCTGCGGGCCGACGCCGCCCAGCGCGGCGAGCTGCTGGGCCGGCTCTTCGAGACGGGCCGCTTCGGCCGGGTCGAGGAGTGGCTGGCCGAGCGGCGGCGGTCCGGCGAGGAGCGGATGCGCACCGCGCACGACGGCCTGCGGGAGCTGACCGCCCGGCTGGACCAGGCCGCGGGCGAGGGCGCCGAGCCCGCCTCGGGGTGGCTGCCCGAGGAGGGCGGCCCGGCCGCCGTCGCCGACCTCGCCAGCCGGGCGCCCCTCTGGGCCGCTGTGCTGCGCTGCGGCGCGGAGGAGCGGCGGGCGGCGGCCGCGTCGGCGCTGCGGCTCGCCGAGGAGGCCCAGCGGGAGGCCCAGGACGGGGCCGGGCGGGTCCGGCGGCTGGCCGAGCAGCAGCGCGGCCACCGGGAGGCGGAGCGGCGCGCCGCGGAGCTGGAGGCCGAGGCCCCCGCCCGGGAGGCCGACCGGCTGCGGCTGGCCGCCGCCCGCGCCGCCGCCCCCGTGGCGTCGGCCCTGCGCCTGCGCCGGACCGCGGACGACGCCCACCGGCGGGCCGAGCACGACGAGCGGCAGGCCAGGGCCGCCCTCGGCGCCGACGCCGACGCCCCCGCCGAGCGGATGGAGGAGGCCGAGCGGCAGGTGCGGGCCGACCTGGTGCGGCTGGAGGCCGCCCGGGACGACGAGCGACGCCTGGCGGAGGTGGCCGCCGGACTGCGGCGGCTGGAGGCCGAGCAGCGCGCCGTCGACGAGCAGCGGGGCGAGGCCGGGCGGCGGCTGGCCGCGCTGCCCGCCGAGGAGGAGGAGCTGGACCGCCGGCTGGCCGCAGCCCGCGAGGGTGCGGCCCGCGCCGAGCAGGCCGCCGCCCTGCGGGAGGAGGCCGGGCGGCGGCTGGACGCCGCCCGGCGCCGGGACGGCCTGCGGGAGCGGGCCCGGCAGGCCGGGGAGGAGTCGGACCGGCTGCGGGAGGAGGCCGCCGCGGCCCGCACGGCCTGGCTGGACCTGCGCGAGCGGCGCCTCGACGGGATGGCCGCCGAACTCGCCGAGCGGCTCCGCGACGGCGAGCCCTGCGCCGTCTGCGGGTCGCCGGAGCACCCGGCGCCCGCCCGTCCCGCCGGGGGCCGCGTCACCCGGGCCGACGAGCAGGCCGCCGAGGCGGCCTTCCGCCGGGCGGAGGAGGCCGGCCGCGGGGCCGCCGACCGGCTGCGGTCGCTGCGCGAGGAGGCGGCCGCCGCCGCGGCCCTCGCCGGCGAGGACCCGGTGGAGGCGGTCGCCGCCGACCTGGCCGCCCGGGAGGGGGAGCTGGCGGCGGCGCTGCGGTCCGCCGAGGACCTCGCCGCCGCGGGACAGGCCCTGGAGCGCCTGGCCCGGCAGCGCGCCGAGTGCCTGGAGCAGCAGCAGGACGCGGACCGGCGGGAGGCGGCGTGCAGCGCCCGCCAGGACGCCCTGGCCGCCGAGGAGCGGACGCTCGCGGAGCGGCTGGCCGCGGCGCGCGGCGGCGCGCCGTCGGTCGCGGCGCGGGAGGCCGCCCTGGCCGTCCGCGCGGGCCGGCTGGCCGCGGCCGCCGCCGCCGCGCGGCGGACCGCCGACACCGCCGCCCGGCTCAAGGAGGCCGACGCCGCGGTGGCCGAGGCCGCCGTCCGGGCCGGCTTCCCCGACGCGGCGGCCGCCGAGGACGCCCTGCCGTCCCCCGAGCTGCGCGGGGCCGAGGAGCGCCTGGAGCGCTGGGAGGGGGCGCGGGCCGCGGTCCGCGCGCTGCTCGCCGACGGCGCCCTGGCCGCCGCCGCGGCCCTGCCCCCCGCCGACCCCGCCGCCGCGGACGCCGCACTGGAGCGGGCCACGGCACGGCTGCGCGCCGCGGCCGCCGCCGAGGACGCCGCCCGGCGGCGGTGCGCCGAGCTGCGGCGGCTGGGCGGCCTGCTCGCCGAGCGGGCCGCCGCCCTCGGCCCGGCCCTCGCGGAGCAGGCCCGGCTCTCCCGGCTGTCGCAGCTGGTCTCCGGGACGAGCAGCGACAACCGGCTGCGGATGCGGCTGGAGTCGTACGTGCTGGCGGCGCGCCTGGAGCAGGTGGCGGCGGCGGCGAGCAGCCGGCTGGTCCGGATGTCCGGCGGCCGGTACACGCTGGTGCACAGCGACGGGAAGGCGGCGGGCAACCGGCGCTCGGGGCTGTCCCTGCGGGTCGTGGACTCCTGGACCGGCACCGAGCGGGACACCGCGACGCTCTCCGGCGGCGAGAGCTTCATCGCCTCGCTGGCGCTGGCGCTGGGGCTGGCGGACGTGGTGACCGACGAGGCGGGCGGCATGCCGCTGGACACGCTCTTCATCGACGAGGGCTTCGGCACGCTGGACGAGCAGGCGCTGGAGGAGGTCCTCGACGTCCTGGACGGGCTGCGGGAGCGGGACCGCGCGGTGGGCATCGTCAGCCACGTCGCCGACCTGCGGCATCGCGTCCCGGCGCAGCTGCTGGTCCGCAAGGGCCGCCGCGGGTCCACGCTGGAGCTGACCGGGCCGGACGCGCCGTGACCGGGCCGTCCCCGACCCGGGGGGGCACCCCGTGACCGCCGCAGGCCCCTCCGGTCCCGTCGCCGGCCCCGCCGCCGGGTAGGAGGCGGGGGCGGTGCGCCCGGGCTGAGCGGGCCCCGGGGCGGGACGCACCCCCCGGACGGCCGGGACGACGGCGCGTCAGCCCGTCGGTGCGCCCGCCGGAGGAACGGCCGGGCGGTCCGGCGCCTCAGTCCACCGCGTAGTCGAACCAGACGCGGTGGGTGCCGTCGGCGTCGACCGTGATCCCGCCGGTGCCGGAGATCCCGGCCAGCTCCCCGGTGCCGCTCGACGGCACGATGACGAGGAACTCGGCGGTGCGGTCGGCGCCGGTCGTCGTCGCCGAGTGGGCGAAGGCGAAGGCGCCCGCCCTGCCGTTCAGCGCGCCCTCGAAGGACTCCATGGCCACGTAGGTGCCGACCCCGGCCGCCTGGTCGTACGCGGCGGTGAACAGGGTCGCCGAACGCCCGGCGACCCCGCCCTCGAAGTGCTTCTCCATCGTCGCGACCCCCACCGGAACCCCCGTCGGCACCGCCGGGTCCGGCACCAGCTCCGCCGGGGTGAAGGACTTCACGGCGAACGTCCCGTCAGCTCTCATGCGGCCGAGCGTAGCGGCGCGGCACGCCCGCGTCCGCCCGGCGGGCCGCCGGCGCACCCGGGGCGGCATGCGGAGCCGGACCGGCGGCCGGAGCCGCACGTCGTGTCAGGCCGCCGTGGGTGCGAAGGGGCGCATCTCGTCGGCGCCCGGCCGGACGACGGCGTAGGTGCTCTCCGGCACCTCGTTCCACGCGCCGGGCAGGTCGCCGAGGGGCTCGGAGACGATGAGGCGGGTCTCCTCGGAGACGTCCCGCAGGAACGCGACGTCCGGGTGCAGTCTGCGCAGCGCGTCGACGCGGCTGCTGTAGAACAGGGACCGGGACGCGTGCCCGCTGGAGTAGCGGAAGGCCCAGGTGCTCTCGCCGTCGGTGACGGCGAGCGTCATCTGGAGGGGGGACTCCACGCCGTGCTCGCGGCCGACGCGCTCCACGGTCCACGCCATCCGGGCGACGGCGGCGGGCGGGTCCTGTTCGAGGCCGAAGGTGAGGGCCAGGTGGAACATCACCTCGGAGTCCGTCGTCCCCTCGATGTCCGCGTACAGTGCCGGGTCGACGAGCAGGGTGAGGTCGCGGCGCACCAGGTGGAATCCCGCGATGGCGCCGTTGTGCATGAACATCCAGCGGCCGCGCCGGAACGGGTGGCAGTTGGACTGCTGCACCGCCGTCCCGGTCGACGCCCGGATGTGCGCGAAGAACAGCGAGGAGCGGACGTGGTCCGCCATCTCCCGCAGGTTGCGGTTGTTCCAGGCGGGGCCGACGTCCCTGAAGAGCGCCGGGGAGTCGTTGCCCTCCGTGTACCAGCCGACACCGAATCCGTCACCGTTGGTGGTCTCCACGCCGAGCTTCGCGTGCAGGCTCTGGTCGATCAGGGAGTGCGAGGGTTTGTAGAGGATGGTGTCGAGCAGGACGGGGGTGCCCGAGTAGGCGAGCCATCGGCACATACGTCACCACCTGGATGCCTGCCGTGTTGCGGGGGGGACCGGACGGTCCTGCCGGTGACCGCTCCGTCGCCGGGCCGTGGCCGGTCCGCGTGCCCGGCGGGGCCTTCCGAGCTCCCGCGCCGTTCCACGGGTGGCGCGGGGGCGGTCCCGTCCAGGCCTCCCATTGTCGGCCTCCTCGGCAGGGGGCGCCACGCGTACGCCCGGCGGTGCCGGACGGCCGCGGTCGGCGGGCGGTGCCGCCCGGACCGCGCGGGCCGCGCCCGGGTCGCCCGTCCCGGGCGGCCGGGCACCGGGGGCGGTGCCGGTGACGAGGGGCGCGGCGGGCCGTCCGTGGCCCCGGGCCCCGGGCCCCGGGCCCCGGGCCCGTCCGACCCGCTGCAGGAGGGGCCGCGAGATGCCCCGTCTGCCGCGCGCCGTCCGCGGCCACCCGGGACACGGGTCAGAAGCGGCCCCGCCTCAATGAGTCCCTGACGCCCCGGGCGCGCTCACGGGCGTTCATCGCCGCTCTGCGGATCCCGGCCTTCGCCTGATCCGTCCTGCCTTCGGCCTCGAGCCGCTCACTGCCGACGGCCTTTCCGGCGATCTCCTTGATCCTGCCTCTGAACCTGTGCACGGCGAGGCCCATGGCGGCGTCCCTTCCTTCGGATCGGCCCGTCCGGCCCCGATGGGCCGGGGGCAGGGTCTCCTCCGGTGCGGCCGGGCGGGTGCCGGACCGCGGACCGGGATCAGGACGGCTCGGCGGGGCGCTTCGCGGACGTGCTCCCGGGGGTGCCGGGGCCGGCGCGCCCCGACGCGGGATCACGCGGGGAGCCCTTGCGCCGGACCGCCTTCTCCTCCCTCCCTCCGACGGCCTTGCGTGGCGCCGGGCGAGGGTCCGTGGTCGACCACTCCAGTTCGATCTCCAACTCCACCTTGCCCTCCCCCACCTCGATCTCGACCTCGCTCTGCAGTTCGCCCGGGACGCGCAGGGTCAGCCGGCCGTGGCCGGTGTCCCACTCGATCTCCCCGTCGCCCTTCAGGGCGTTCGCGAGCGCCATGAGCCGCTCCGCGGCCTCGAGGCGTGAGACGGGACGCTTCTGCGTGAATTTCAGGTCCTTCATGTTCCTCCTCCGCTTCGGGCCTCGGGGCGGACGGCGGCCGAGCCGGGTCCCGGGCCGGGGTTCCTGACCGGCCGCCGGCGAGGTCCGGCCGCCTGCGCCGGCGGATGGTGTCCGCCGACGGGCCGGGGAAGAGAAGAGGAGGCCCCCACCGGGTTTCGGTCGGCGGGCGTGGGAAGGCGAGGGGACGGCGCGGCCGGGCCCGGTCGGCGCGGACCGGACCGACCGCAGGTCTGCGTCGCACAGGAGGCCAAGGCCGCGGTCCCGGACGACCGCCCGTCCCCGACCGGCGGGCGGCCCGGGGCTCCCGGGGACGTCTCCCGCGGCGCCGGACGGCGACGAGGCCCTGCCCCGGACACGGACCGCAGACCGACGGTCCGGCCGCACCCGGTGTCCCGTCCGTATCCAGAGTGCGCCGGAGTCGTGCCGACCGCACTTCGGGCGTGCTGGGCCGGCCTCCCGGGAGGCCGGCGAGGCCCCGGCTCGACGGCCGGCCGCCGAGGAAAGGGAGGCGGACGGTGCGGCGCTGCCCGGCGCGGTTGGTGTCGACCAGCACGACGGACTGCCAGGCGGCCCTCCACCACGGGCGGTGCGGGGGGACGAGGGCGGGCAGCACGTGCTCGCGCCCGGGTCGGCGACGGCAGGCGGTGGGCCGCGTCCACGGCGGCGACCGCAGTTGCGGGAAGTCGGAGCTCCGGTGGTCCGGGGCGACTTCGCGGGGCCGCCCGGCCCGACCGGGCCTTCGCTGTGGCCGTGACGATCCGGGCACGGACCCGTCGCAGCGCTGCGGCCTGCGAACGTGCATGATTGTCGCGACTTCGGATCGCCCGGACCGCCGGGGCCGGCTCGGGCAGGGACGACGATGCGGTCGGGACGGACGAGGAGGAAGTCCGTGACGAAGCAGGCGACCTCGCCGGCGGCGTCGCGGCCGATCCAGGTCGGGTAGCAGCCGTCGCACCGGTCGGAGGAGAAGACGGCGGCCGTATGGCCGTCCTCGCCCTCGACGACGAAGTCCGCGGGGCCGTTCCCGCCGGCGTCCAGCGCCTCCCACACCGGTCCCGTGCCGTCCTGGGTGCCGGGGAAGGCCTGGTGGGCGGCAGCGTCGAGGAAGCAGCCGACGCCGGCGTCCACGCCGCATCCGTGGAACTCGTCGTCGCTGAGGTCGGCGGCGTCCTGCCCGGCCACCAGGGCGGGCTCCCAGCGGACCACGGGGGCCTCGCGGACCATCAGGCCGGCGGCGATCGATGAGACGGGACCGAGGCCGGCGGCGCGCGGAGCCGGACCGGCGGCCGGAGGCCGAGGGGGGAGGCGGTGTCCCGGTCCGTGGTCACCGGGGAGGCGGTCCCGGGCGGCGCGGCGCCGGGCGGTGCGCGGGGACGGTGAGGACGGCGGGGACGGTGAGGACGGCGGGGACGGCGAGGACGGCGAGGACGTGACTGCGCGGGGCCGGACGGGCGGTGCGGGACGGGCGGCCGGATCGGTCAGGAATCGAGAAGCGCCGGTCACCGGGCCGCACCTAGCGTGAGGGCCATGACCTCCATCGCATCCGTCACCCTCGGCGTGGCCGACCCCGCGGCCGCCGACCGCTTCCACACCGCCGCCTTCGGCCTGGGCACCCGGATAGGCCTGCGGGCCTCGGAGGAGCCCACCACCGGCTTCCGCGGGTTCACGCTGGCGCTCACGGTGTCCCAGCCGTCCACCGTCGACGGCCTCGTCGGCGCCGCCCTCGACGCAGGCGCCACGCTGCTGAAGCCCGCCACGAAGTCGCTCTGGGGCTACGGCGGTGTCGTCCGGGCCCCGGACGGGACGATCTGGAAGGTCGCGACCTCGGCGAAGAAGGACACCGGCCCCGCCACCCGGCGGATCGACGAGGTCGTGCTCCTGCTGGGAGTCGCCGACGTGGCCGCGAGCAGGCGGTTCTACGTCGACCGGGGCCTTGCCGTGGCGAAGAGCTTCGGCCGCGTGTACACCGAGTTCGCCGCCGGGCCGAGCCCCGTCAAGCTGGCGCTGTACAGGCGCCGCGCCCTGGCCAAGGACGTCGGCGTCTCCCCCGACGGCACCGGGTCGCACCGGCTCACGATCGGCGGCGACGCCGGGCCCTTCACCGACCCGGACGGGTTCGCCTGGGAGGCCGCGGCGCCGGCCCCCACGCCCTGACGCGCCGCCGCCGCCCGCCCCGCCCGGTCGCCGGGGCCGTGCCTCCCCCGGCCTCCGGGACAGGGGTGCCCCCCGGTACGTCGGGACGCCACCGGCCCCGTCCGGCACGGCGCACGACGCCGGGGCCGCCCGCAGCCGCGGCATTCCTCCAAGCCCTGGCCCGGCCGCCCGCACGGGCGGACGGCGAGGGGCGGGGTGCCCGGGCACCCCGCCCCGGACGGCCGCCGGACGGCGTGCGGCTCCGGCGGTTACCTCAGGCCGAACGCCCGGACGACCGTCTGGCTCACGGAGTTGCCCGCGGTGTCCCGGGCGGCCGCCCGCAGCGTCGCCCACCGGGCCCCTGCCGGTGCGTCCAGGCGGCCCTTCCAGCCGGGACCGGTGCGGCGCAGCCGGACCGGGTGCCAGGTCCTCCCGTCGTCGTAGGAGGCCTCCAGGGTGACGTCCCCGATCCGGCCCGTGCCGGTGGCGCCCGGCAGGTGCGACGGGGTGACCGTCAGTGCGGTGTGCCGGCGGGCCCGCCCCGACAGGTCGGTCGCCACCGCGTAGTCCAGCTGCACCAGGGAGAGCGGCACCTGTGTGGTGTGGTCGCGGAACACCGAGGTGAACGCCCACTCGGTGTGCGTGCGCGTGGAGTAGGGCCGGTTCGGCAGGTCACGCGTGGCGTCCACCACCATCCGGTACGGCAGCGGGTCCGGTGACACGTCGGCGAAGACGTAGTAGCCGCCCTCGGCGACCAGCCGGTCGCCCTGGTAGAGCGAGGTCTGCTGGGTCGTCCCGCCGTCGAAGACGATGCCGGTGTGGCCGTCCGAGTCGCCCCAGACCGGCATGGCGTAGACCCCGATGATGTCGCCGATCCGCGAGGGCGGGATCGCCATGGCGCTGTCGCTCAGCAGCCGGGGGTGCTGCACGGGGGCGAGCCAGGCCTCCGCGGTGGTGCTGCGGGGCCGGTACGAGAGCGAGCGGCCGGTCTCGGTGAGGTCCGGGACGGCCACCTGGGTGACCCACTCGACGCCGGGAGCGGCGGTGAGCCAGACCGTGTACGCGCCCTGCGCCCGGACCTGGGTGGTCGCGGCGCCCATCGCCCACGAGAGGTCGGTGGACAGGTCGTAGCGGACGTCCACGGCCTCTCCCGGGCCGGTGTCGCGCACCGACTCGTCGATCCGGGCCAGCTCGCCCGGGCCGGGGCGGTAGCCCGGGTCGGCGGGGATCGCGCCGTCGTGGTGCCGCACCAGGTCGTAGAGGTAGTGCGGATAGGGGTGGGCGGACAGCTCGAGCCCCGTCAGGCCGTGGCGGATCCGGCGGAGCAGCCGTGCGCCGTCGTCGGTGTCCAGCGAGGCCACCGGCAGCGACGGGGCCTGCTCCATGGGGAGGTCGGCCCAGGCGTCCAGCGGGCCGTAGCCGTCGTTCAGGATCAGCAGCAGCCGTGCGCCCGCCCTGGCGGCCGCGGCGGCCTGCTCGGTCGCGGCCACCGTGCCACTGCGGCGGACGACCGCGATCCCGCCCCGGACCCGGATCCCGGCGAACTCGGCCGCCGAGCCGTCCCCGGCCCAGGCCAGCGGGTACCTGCCGGTGCCCTCGGCGGGCTTGGGGGAGAGGCTCTGCAGGTGCACGCTGCCGTAGCCCTCCCCGCCGGCCGAGACGGTGAGCGGGGGCTGCACCAGGCGCCAGCGGGTGGCGAAGGTGTACGAGCCCTGGGTCACCCTGCGCGTCGGGGTGGCCCAGAGGCTGTCGAACAGCCAGGGTTCCAGCTGGTAGCTGTCGACGAAGCGGTGCAGCGTGCCGTAGGAGCGGTACTGGTCGACCCGGAGGAAGCTCTGGGTGCCGGCCCGCGGGGTGACGGCGCGGACCCTGCGCAGCGCGGAGGCGTCGAGGACCAGCGTCCGGTCCTGGTCGGCGACCACCTCGGGGGCGCTGAGCACCGCGCGGCTGAGCGAGTGCGGGCTGTCGAGGCCCCGGACGTCGGCGTACATCCAGGCCGCGTAGGTGCTCGGACGCAGGGTCAGGTCCACCGTGCCGGACGCGTCGATCTGGACGACCCTCGGCAGCGTGTCCCGGGCGACGTCCTTCAGCACCAGGAGGCCGGGCAGGGCGGAGCCGTCGCGGTCCTCGGCCCGGACGGAGAGGGTGATGCGCCGGCTCTGCCTGTTGACCCCCACCAGCGTCCGGGCGCGCACCGCGCCGTCCGGGCCGGAGGCGGTGAGCGCGGCGCTGTAGCCGGTGTCGTCGTCCGCCGCGTCGAGGTGGCTCATCACGCCCACCGTGGCGGTGCCGTGGGCGGGCACGGTCACCCGGGGGGAGGTCAGCGTGAGGAGCCCGGTGGGCACGCCCGGGGCGTGCAGCGCCAGGTCCAGGGTGACCGCACCGGAGCCGGTGTTGGTGTACGTGACGTCCTTGCGGACGGTCTGCCCCGCGGAGTACGGCCAGTGCGCCGAGGCGAACGCCGTCGCGGTGGCGAACACGTCGGCCTGCACGGCCGACGCGACGTCCAGCCGGCCGCTCCCGCCGGCGTACGGGCTGTACTGCGGGGTGGCCCTGGCGGTGCTGACCAGGGCGTCCTTCAGCTGCGGGCCCGTCCAGTCCGGGTGCTCGGCGGCCAGCAGGGCGGCGGCGCCGGCGACATGGGGCGTCGCCATCGAGGTGCCGCTCAGGGTGAGGTAGGAGCCCTCGCCCATCGGGGCGTACTGCGACCGGGCCGCGGTCACGGCGACACCGGGGGCGGTGATCTCAGGCTTGAGGCCGTTGTCGCCCAGGCGCGGGCCGCGGCTGGAGAAGCCCGCCAGCCGGTCGGAGGTGTCCACCGCACCGACCGTGAGCGCGGCGTCCGCGGTCCCGGGCGAGCCCACGCTGAACGGGGCCGGGCCCGCGTTGCCGGCGGCGATGACGAAGAGCGCCCCGGTCTCCGCGCTGAGCCGGTCGACCGCCTGGACCAGCGGGTCGGCGCCCTCACCGGGATCGCCGCCCAGGCTCATGCTGATGACCCTGGCGTGCTGCTCCCGGGCGGCCCACTCCATGCCGGCCACGATCCACGAGTCCTGGCCGGTGCCGTTGTCGTCGAGCACCTTGCCGATGTGCAGCCGGGCACCGGGGGCGACGCCCCGCTCCCTGCCGGCCGAGGCGGCGCCGGTGCCGGCGACGGTCGAGGCGACGTGGGTGCCGTGGCCCACCCGGTCGGTGGTGTCCTCACCGGGGACGAAGCTGGCCTCGGCGGCGATCCGCCCCGAGAAGTCCGGGTGGGCGTCGTCGATGCCGGTGTCGAGGACCGCGACGTCCACGTTCTGGCCGGTGTTCCCGGACGTCCAGACCGCGGGGGCGCCGATCTGCGCGGTGGTGTCGGACAGCAGCGCCCTGGCCTTGCCGTCCAGCCAGACCTTGGCGATGCCGGAGGACAGGACGGGGGCGGCGGTGCGGCGGCCCGCCGCGGCGGCGTTCCGGCCGCCGGTCAGGGCGCCCCAGAAGTCCGCCGCCCGGGAGCGGCTCTCGGCCAGGGCCGCGCCCTGGATGCTGCTCAGCGTCCGGGTCCGGCGCGCCCCCTGCGGCACCGCCTGGCTGCGCGACCGGGCCGCAGCGTCGGTGTAGGTGACGATCAGCGGAAGCTGGTCGGTGTGCGCGTCGTCGTAGCCGGACTCGATGAGGCCGGTGACGTCGAAGAGGCGCTCGTCGAGCGCTCCGGAGGCGAGGTAGGGCAGCGCCGAGTCCGGATAGACATAGGTGCTCCGGCCCACCGTCATCACGTGGGCGCCCGCCGGGCCGCCGCCGGGGGCGTCCACCGTCGTGGTGGCGTGCCCGTCCGGGGTCCTGGTCACGGTGACCCGGTCGCCCGTGATCAGGGTGACCGTGTGCGGGGCCGCGTCGCGCCGTGCGGTCGCCGCGGCGGAGGGCGGAGGGGACGAGCCGGGGGGCGGCGGCTGTGCCGCGCCGGCGGTGGCCGGCGTGATCGCGGCCAGGACCGCGAGGGCGGCACCGACGGCTGTCAGCGCCGGCCTGGAGGGGCGGGGAAGTGGCAAGGGGGGCCCTTCGTCGGCGGTGCCGGCGGGGAGGGCCGTTCCTCCGGGAGCGCCGGCACATGATCGCGCGTCAGTCTGTGCCGGGCCCCGCTGGTGCGGGAAGGGACGGTGAGGAGCGGACGGAAAGTGTGCCCGAAAGCCCCTCGCCGGTGCGGCGTTCCGGCCCGAGGGGCGCCGTGCACCCGCGCTCCGGGACCGCCGGCGGCGCGCCGCGGACCGGGGGCCGAGGACGCGGGCGCACCCGGTCGCGGTGCGGGGCGTGGCGGCTGGAGCCGTCCCGCGCCGGGCGGGCCGGGGCGACGGCGGCCCGCCCGCCGGGTCGGCGGTCCGCCACGGCGTCGGCGGTCCGGGGCGCGGGTGCCGTGGCGGAACGCCTCGCCTGCAGATCGTCGTCACGCGGTCGGGCCGGGGTGCCGGATCACGAGGCCGGACCTGCGGCCGGTTCGGGCCGCCGGCCGGGCCTCCGCGCACTCGCGGGCCCCGGCGCCGCGGGCGGGCGGGGCGCCGGGTGCCGCCGGAGCAGGACCGTCGCGGCCGACAGGGCCAGGAGGAGCAGCCCCGCTCCGACGGCGAAGGCGAGGTGGTAGCCCCCGGTGAGCGCGCCGGGACGGGAGCCGCCCTGGCGTACGAGGGCGTCGGTGCGGGTGGCCGCCAGGGCGGACAGCAGTGCCACGCCGAGCGCCGAGCCGATCTGCTGGGTGGTGGTGAACAGGCCCGAGACGAGTCCGGCCTGCCGGGCGTCGGCGCCGGACATGCCCAGTGCGGTGAGCGCGCGCATCGCCAGGCCGAACCCGGCGACGAGCAGCATGGAGGGCAGCACGTCACGGACGTAGTCGGCGTGCACGGGCAGCCTGGCGAGCAGGGCGAGGGCACCGGTCAGCAGGACGAGCCCGGCACGCAGCACGGCACGCTCCCCGTGCCGGGCGATCAGCCGGGCCGAGGCGCCCAGCGAGACGGCGCCGATGGCGAGGGCGGCGGGCAGCATCGCCAGGCCGGTGCGGGTCGCGCCGTAGCCGAGGACGTTCTGCAGGTAGAGCGCCACCAGGACCTGGAAGGCGGACAGGGCCGCGACCAGGAGGAGTTGGACGAGGTTGGCGCCGGCCACGGCGCGCGGGCGCAGCACGCGCAGCGGGAGCAGGGGGGTACGGGCGCGGGACTGGCGCAGGAGGAAGGCCGCGACCAGGGCCGCGCCCGCGAGGAGCGGGACGAGCGTGCGGGGCGCAGCCCACCCGTACGTCGCGGCGCCGACGATGCCGTACAGCGCGGCCATGAGGCCGGCGGTGATCAGGAGCGCGCACCGCGGCCCCTCCCCGTGTCCGCGGGGCACCCGGAGCCCGCCGGACCGCACAGCAGGGCCGGGCCGGCGGCGCCGCGGGCGGCCGGTCAGGCCCCGAGGAAGGAGAGGCGGACGGTGCGGCGCGGGTTGTCGCGGTTGGTGTCGACCAGCACGACGGACTGCCAGGTGCCCAGCGCCAGACGGCCCTCCACCACGGGCAGCGTGGCGTGCGGGGGGACGAGGGCGGGCAGGACGTGGTCGCGGCCGTGCCCGGCGCTGCCGTGGCGGTGGCGCCACCGGTCGTCGGCGGGCAGGAGGTCCCGGAGGGCGGCCAGCAGGTCGTCGTCGCTGCCCGCGCCCGTCTCGATGACCGCGATCCCGGCGGTGGCGTGGGGGACGAAGACGTTCAGCAGGCCGTCGCGGCCGCCGGCGGTCTCGTCGAGGAAGGCGGCGCAGCGGTCGGTGATGTCCACCGCCGCCTCCCGGGAGCCGGTGGTGAGGTCGAAGGCGCGGGTGAGGAAGGTGTCGGCCATGGACCCATCGTGCCGGTCCGGGGCCGCCGGTGCGGCACGCCCCGCGGGTCCGGGCGCGCCGCGGTGCCGTGCGGGTCGGTGCGGTACGGGTCGGTGCGGGTCGGTGCCGTGCGGGTCGGTGCCGTGCGGGTCGGTGCGCGCCGCGGTGCGGTGCGGCCGTCGGGCCCGGCCGGACGCCCGGCCCGCCGTAAGGGGGCGTCCGGCCGTTGCTGCGGCGGGTCAGGTGCCCGGCGCGGCCTCGTGGCCGGGGTGCCCGGCGGTGCGGCGGCGCTGCTTCATCTCGGCCTCGTACACGTGCCGCCGCCCGCCGACGAGTTCCTGACGGGTCCTCTTCTCCAGTTCGCGGAAGAGGGCGTAGTACCCGTCGTCGAACTCCTCGACGACCTGGAAGGTCCACCGCCCCTGGAGGACGTTGCGGCCCACGAGGCGGTCGCGCACCTCGGCGGCGAGGCGGTCGCGGCCCAGCGCCTCCAGGGACGCCACCACGTCGTCGAGCATCGCGTCGGCCCGGCCGACGAGCTGGTGGAAGTCGTACAGGGCCCCGCGGGCCCGCTCCAGCCGCTCCAGTGCCTCCGAGAAGCGGCCGGCGGCCTCCACGGCGGCGTCGGGGGTGCCGGGCGGGCGGCAGTGCGCGTCGCCCACGGACGCCGCGCCGCCCGCGCCCGCCGCGCCCCCCGCCGTTCCGTCCACCGCCGCCGTCCCGTCCCGCTGGTCCACGCCGCCTCCCGGTCGTCGCCGGGCGCGCCTCCGCACGCCCTGCCGTTCCCTGTCCTGCCGTTCCCTGTCCTGCCGTTCCCTGTCCTGCCGCACGCGTCCCGCCGTCCGCGCCCTGCCGCCGTCCGCCGTGCGGCCGCGGGCACGCCCGGCGGGTCCGCGCCGGCCCGTGCACCGCCTACCCCGGATCCGGACCCGTGCCCCGGCCCGGCGCTGCCGCCATCCGTACGGGCCGGCCGCTAGGCTGACCGGCGGTACCGCCCCGCACCACCGGAGCCCGCATGCGCCCCCAGTCCGAGGACCCCCGGTCCGACGGCCCCCGCTCCGACGGCCCCCGCTCCGGAGTCCGCCGGCCCGACGGCCCGGGCCCCGAGCCCGAGGGCCTCTTCCCGCTGGAGGACGTGCTGCCCGCCCCCGCGGGCGGCCACCGCGCCCCGGCCGCCGCGGCCCGCCTGTTCGACGTGCGGGAGGTCTACGCGGAGCCGGAGGCCGCCGCCTCGCCGCGCGGCCGCCAGGTGCTGGCGCGGTTCCCGGGGGCCCGGCTGGTGGAGGTGGACTCGCACTGGCGGATCCCCCGCCTGCACGGCAACGAGGGCAACGTCGAGCGCTGGGTGCGGGTGAAGACGGAGACGCTGGTGCTGGGCGTCCGCAAGACGCTCACCACCCGGCCCAACGGCCGCTCCGCGGACTGGATCGCGCCCGGCGCCTCCAACGGCTGCGCCATGGCGTGCGCGTACTGCTACGTCCCGCGCCGCAAGGGGTACGCCAACCCGGTCACCGTCTTCACCAACATCGACCGGATCGTCGCCCACCTCGACCGGCACGTCGCCCGCCAGGGTCCCAAGCCCGAGCCCAACCAGTGCGACCCGGACGCCTGGGTGTACGACGTCGGCGAGAACGGCGACTGCTCGGTCGACGCGCTGATCTGCGACAACACCGCCGACCTGGTGCGGGCCTTCCGCGGCTGGCCGACGGCCAAGGCGTCCTTCGCGACCAAGTTCGTCAACCGGGACCTGCTGGACCTCGACCCCCGCGGCCGGACCCGGATCCGCTTCTCGGTGATGCCGCCGGAGGACTCCCGGCTGCTCGACGTGCGCACCAGCCCGGTGGCCGAGCGGATCGCCGCGGCCGGGGACTTCCTGGAGGCCGGGTACGAGGTCCACTTCAACCTCTCGCCGGTGGTGCTGCGGCCCGGCTGGGAGGACGCCTGGGCGGACCTGCTGCGCCGGATGGACGACGTGCTCCCTGCCGCCGTCAAGGCGCAGGCCGCCGCCGAGGTCATCCTGCTGACCCACAACCGGGAGCTGCACGAGGTGAACCTGGGCTGGCACCCGCGCGCCGAGGAGGTGCTGTGGCGGCCGGGGCTCCAGGAGGGCAAGCGCTCGGAGAACGGCGCGTGGAACGTCCGCTACCGCGCCGGGGTCAAGGGCCCGGCGGTGCAGCGGATGCGGGAGCTGGTGGCCGCCCACGCGCCCTGGCTCACCGTCCGCTACGCCTTCTGAGCCCTTCTGAGCCCTTCGGGACCCTCCCGGGCCGGTGTCCGGCGGCAGCGGCGGCGCCTACAGCCCCTCGGCGGCCAGCTCGCGCACCGCGGCGACGGTGTCGGCCTCCGCCGGTCCCTTGTCGTCGCGGTACCGCAGCACCCGGGCGAACCGCAGCGCCAGCCCCGCCGGGTACCGGGGGCTGCGCTGCAGGCCGTCGAAGGCGATCTCCACCACCAGCTCCGGGCGGACGTGCACCGTGGAGGCGGAGCGGTCGACCTCGCGGGCCAGCAGCTCCCGGGTCTGCCAGGCCAGCAGGTCGTCGGTGAGGCCCTTGAAGGTCTTGCCAAGCATCACCCACGGGCCCAGCCCGTCGGCCTCCCCGCCGCGCGCCGCCAGGTGGAGGTTGCTCAGCAGGCCGCGGCGGCGCCCGCTCCCCCACTCCGCGGCCGTCACCACCAGGTCGAGGGTGTGGCGGGGCTTCACCTTGATCCAGCCCGCGCCCCGGCGTCCGGCCGCGTACGGGGCGTCCGGGTCCTTGACGACCACGCCCTCGTGGCCGCGCCCCAGGGCGCCGCGGAGGAAGGCGTGCGCCTCGTCCGGGTCGCCGGTGACCGTGCGCGGCACCCGCAGTCCGGACGGCAGGGCCTGGCCGAGGGCGTCCCAGCGGCGGCCGCCGGGCAGGTCGAGCAGGTCCTCGCCGTCGCGGTGCAGCAGGTCGAAGAAGAGGACGTGGAGCGGCACCTCGGCGCGCAGCCGCTCCGGGTCCTGCCGGGAGGCGGTGCGGGCGGCGGTGACCTGGAACGGGCGGGGCCGGCCGTCCGGGGCGAGGGCCAGGGCCTCGCCGTCGAGGACGGCGCTGCGCAGCGGCAGGGAGGCGGCGGCCTCGACCACCTCCGGCACCCGGGCGGTGATGTCGTCCAGGCTGCGGGTGAAGACCGCCACGTCGTCCCCGTCGCGGTGCACCTGCACCCGGATGCCGTCGAGCTTCCACTCCAGGGCCGCGGGGCTGATCCGCTCCAGGGCGGCGGCGACGTCGGGCGCGGAGGCGGCGAGCATCGGCCGCACCGGACGGCCGACCTCCAGGTTGAAGGCGCGCAGCGCGGGGGCGCCGCCGGTGAGGGCGGCCTCGGCGACGGCCCGTGCCGAACCGCGGAACATGAGCGCCCTGCGCACGTCGGCCGCCGGCACGTCCGCCGCCTTCGCGACGGCGTCGCCCACCACGGCGTCCAGCGCGCCCTGGCGCAGCTCGCCGACCAGGACGCCCGTGAGAAGGCGCTGCTCCTCGGCGGTGGCGCGGCCGAGGAGGGCGTGGAGCAGGCGGCTGCGCTCGGCCCGGGCGCCCGCGCCGTGCACGGCGGCGAGGACGGCCAGGGCGTCCTCGGTCTCGCGGACGCCGAGGGAGGGGCGGTCCGCCGGGGGCGGGAGGTCCCGCAGGGCGGCCGGGCCGACCCCGATCCGCTGCCGCCGGGACTCGCCCGACAGCAGCGCCACCGCGGCGGGGGCCTCCTCCGGGCCCAGCTCGCGCAGGCAGGCGGCGAGCAGGGCGGTCTTGGCGTTGCGGGCCGGCTCCTCGGCGGCGGCGCGGGAGGCGAGGGCCAGGCGGTGCAGGAGCATGCGCGGGTCTCCGGGACGGGGCGGGGCGCCGCCGGGGACCCGGCGGACCTGCCCGGATCCCTACCCGGCCGCGGGGCGCGGCCACCACCGGGGCCGCCGCGCCACCCGGCGGGCGGGGCCGGGGGCCGGGGGCGGGTCCGCGAAGGTGGGCCCGGGGGTCTGCGGGGGGCCTGCGGGTCTGCCGGAGGGGGTGGGGCCTGCGGGTCCGCGGGGCCGGTGTCCCGGGGGCGCGGAGCCCCGGACGGGCGGCTGCGGGCGGGACCGGGACCGTCAGCGGGGGCCGTGGCCGCGGACACTGCCGGGGCCGTCGCCCGGGCCCGGGCGCCCTCCCCCGCCGTGCCCCTCGCCCTCGGCCTTCGCCCTGCCGTTCCCCTCGGCCCCGCCCTTCGGCTTGCCCTTCCCGTGCCCCTTACCCTCGCCGCCCTTGCCCTCCCCCTTCGGATTGCCCTTCCCGTGCCCCTTGCCGTCGCCGCCCTTCCCCTCCCCCTTGCCCTCGGCGCCCTTGGCCTTGCCGCCGCCCTTCTGGCGGGCATGGCCCTTGGCCGCGCCGGAGGCCGCGGCCTTGGAGGCCGTACGGGCCGCCGCGGGGCCTCCGGGGCGGATCCGGGCGGACACGGGGGCGACGCCCCCGGGGGCGGAGGTGCGGAGGGCCGGGGTGCGGGGAGCGGCGGTCCGGGCGGGTCCGGACCCGTGGGCGGCGGGCGCGGACGGCCCGCCGGCCGCCGGGGCGGAGGGCCCGCCCGGAGCGGACGCCCGGTCCGCACTGCCGGAGGCCGCCAGGGTGGCGCCCCCGCAGGCGAGTCCGGCGCAGGCGAGCCCGGCGGCGACGGCGAGCACGGGGCGCCGGTGCGGGCGGCGGGGGGCGGGGACGGGGGCCTCCGCCTCGGCCGTACCGGCCTGGTCGAGCAGGAGGCCGCAGGTCCGGGCGTCGGGGCGGTCCTCGGGCCGCCCGGCGGTCATCCGGCGCAGGAGGGTGGGGAGCCGGGCCTCGCCGCCGGGGACGGCCGGGGAGCGGTGCAGGCGCGCGACGGCGGACTCCATCGGCGGCCCGGGGTACTCCCGGCGGCCCGTCAGGCACTCCAGCAGCAGCAGCCCGAGGGCGTAGACGTCGGAGGCCGTGCAGGCACCGAGGCCGCGCACCTGCTCCGGGGCGAGGTAGGCGGCGGTGCCGACCACCTTGTTGGTGGCGGTCATGCCGCCGCCGTCGACCAGGCGGGAGACGCCGAAGTCGGCGAGGCGGGGGGAGCCCTCCCGGTCGACGAGGACGTTGGCGGGCTTGACGTCGCGGTGGACGACCCCCCGGGCGTGGACGTGCGCGAGGGCGCGGGCCAGGGCGGCGCCGAAGGGCGCCACGTCGGCGGGCGGCAGCGGACCGTCGCGCAGCACGTCCCGCAGGGAGCGGCCCTCGACGAGTTCCAGGGCGAGGTGGGACCGGCCGTCGCAGTGCCCGTAGTCGTAGACCGTCACCAGGCCGGGGTGGTCGAGGCGGGCGAGGAGCCGCGCCTCGCCGGCGAACCGGGCGCCGGCCTCGGGACCGCACTCGGGGCGGAAGACCTTCAGGGCGACGGGGCGGCCCAAGCGCTCGTCGACGGCCCGGTGGACGTCGGCGGTGGCGCCGCTGCCGAGGAGCCCCTGGAGCCGGTAGCGGCCGGCGTAGGGGGCGGGCGGGAGACCGGCGGTGGGGGCCTGCGTCTGCGCCTCCTCGGTCTGGGCCGTCATCGCGGGGTCCTCTCTGCCGGGGTCTGCCGGGTTCTGCCGGGTTCTGCCGGGTTCTGCGGGAGTCTGCCGGGGCCGGGTGGACAACCGGTGGGAGCCGCGGGCCCGCATGCCCCGGCGGTGCCCCGCTCCCCTACCCCGGTCCGGCGGCGGCATCCCGCCGGGATGCCGCCGCCGCGGCGGACGGCCGGAACCCGGCCCCCGGCCGTCCCCGCCCGCGGTCAGTCGACCCGCTGCCCCTTGGCGAGGGCCACCACGCCGGCCGCAGAGACGGTGTAGAGCTCACGGTCGCGCTGCGGGTTGACGCCGATGGTGGCGCCGGGCGGCACGACGACGTTCTTGTCGAGGATCGCCCGGCGGACCACCGCGCCGCGGCCGATCCGCACCCCGTCCAGCAGCACCGAGCCCTGGACGACGGCGCCCTCCTCGACGACGACGCCCGGTGAGAGCACCGACTGGGTGACCTGCCCGCTGACGATGCATCCGGCGCTGACCATGGACTCGCCCGCGATGCCGCCCGCGACGAACTTGGCGGGCGGCAGCTGCGCGGGGTGGGTGAAGATCGGCCACTGCCGGTTGTACAGGTTGAAGACGGGGTGGATCGAGATGAGGTCCAGGTGGGCCTCGTAGTAGGAGTCCAGGGTGCCGACGTCCCGCCAGTAGCCGTGGTCGCGCTCGGTCTCGCCGGGCACGTGGTTGTCGTCGAAGTCGTACACCATCGCCTGCCCGCTGCCGGCGAGCATCGGCATGATGTCGCCGCCCATGTCGTGGCGGGAGGAGGGGTTCTCGGCGTCGCGCTGCAGGGCGTCGACGAGGACCTTGGTGGAGAAGACGTAGTTGCCCATGGAGGCGAACACCCGGCCGGGGTCGCCGGGCAGGCCGGGCGGGTCGGCGGGCTTCTCCAGGAAGTCGGAGACGCGCCGCCCGTCGGAGGCGGTGGAGATCACGCCGAAGCCGGACGCCTGCTCGCGCGGCACCCTGATCCCGGCGACGGTGACGCCCGCGCCGGACTCGATGTGGGCCTGCAGCATCTGCTGCGGGTCCATGCGGTAGACGTGGTCGGCGCCGAACACCACGATGTGGTCGGGCTGCTCGTCGTGGACGAGGTTGAGCGACTGGTAGACGGCGTCGGCGCTGCCCAGGTACCAGCGGGGGCCGAGGCGCTGCTGCGCGGGCACGGGGGTGACGTAGTCGCCGGTGAGGCCGGAGAGCCGCCAGGTGGTGGCCAGGTGGCGGTCGAGCGAGGACGACTTGTACTGGGTGAGGACGCAGATGCGGGTGATGCCGCCGTTGACGAGGTTGGAGAGGACGAAGTCCACGAGCCGGTAGGCGCCGCCGAAGGGCACGGCGGGTTTGGCGCGGGCGGCGGTGAGCGGCATCAGCCGCTTGCCCTCCCCGCCCGCGAGTACGACGCCCAGCACCGATGGTCCACCGCGCATCCTGCGCTCCTTCCCGCCCTGCGCCGCACGGGTGCGTGCGGCGCCTTCCCGCGCCGTGCCGCGGCGTTCCGTGCCGCGCCGCGGCGGACCCGGGGCCGGTTCCGGTACCGCCCCGGGTCCGTCGGCGGCCTCAGCGCCCGGCCAGCAGCTCCTCGTAGAGCGCGACCGTGCGCCGGGCCACCGCGTCCCAGCCGAACTCCTCCTCCGCGCGGCGCCGCCCCTCGGCGCCCATGGCCGCCGCCCGCTCCGGGTCGCCGACCAGGGCGTTGACGGAGGCGGCGAGCCCGGCCTCGAACCCGGCCGGGTCGTCCTCCCGGCAGGGGACGAGCAGGCCGGTGCGCCCGTGGTCGACCACCTCGGGGATGCCGCCGACGTCGGAGGCGACAACGGCGGTGCCGCACGCCATCGCCTCCAGGTTGACGATGCCGAGCGGCTCGTAGACCGAGGGGCAGGCGAAGACGGTGGCGTGGGTGAGGAGCTGGACGACGTCCTCGCGGGGCAGCATCTCGGGGATCCAGAAGACGCCCTCGCGCTGCTGCCGCAGCTCCGTGACCAGATCGTGGAACTCGTCGCCGAGCGCCTCGGTGTCGGGCGCGCCCGCGCAGAGCACCAGCTGCACGCCGGGCTCGAAGGCGCGGGCGGCGCGCAGCAGGTGGGGCACGCCCTTCTGCCGGGTGATGCGGCCGACGAAGACCACGGTGGGGCGGCCGGGGTCGATGCCGTGCCGCCGCAGCACGCCGGTGTCCGGGTCGGGCCGGTACAGGCCGGTGTCGATGCCGTTGTGGACGACGTGCACCCGGGCCGGGTCCAGCGCCGGGTAGCAGTCCAGCAGGTCCCGCCGCATGCCGTGGGAGACGGCGACGACGGCGTCGGCGGCCTCCACGGCGGTGCGCTCGGCCCACGAGGAGAGGGCGTAGCCGCCGCCGAGCTGCTCGGCCTTCCAGGGCCGCAGCGGCTCCAGCGAGTGGGCGGTCACCACGTGGGGGATGCCGTGCAGGAGCTTGGCGAGGTGCCCGGCCAGGTTGGTGTACCAGGTGTGGCTGTGGACCAGGTCGCGGCCGGCGACGGCGTCGGCCATGGCCAGGTCGACGCCGAAGGTGCGCAGGGCGGTGTCGGCGGCGGCGAGGTCGGCGGGCACCGGGTGGCGGTGGACGCCCTCGCGGGCGGCGCGGTGGACGGCGTGGCCGTCCTGCCCGGCGACGGCCCAGCAGTGGACCTCCAGGTCGGTGAGGCGCCGCAGCTCGCGGGCGAGGAACTCGGCGTGGACCCCGGCGCCGCCGTAGACGTCCGGCGGGTACTCGCGGGTCAGCAGGGCGACCCGCGGGCGCCGGGCGGCGCCGCCGCGGGCCGCCTCGGCGCTCCCCCCGGCGGCCGTCATCCGGCGTCGCCGAGGGCTGCGGCGACGAGGGCCCTGGCCTCGTCCTGGACGCGGGCGAGGTGCTCGGGCCCCCGGAAGCTCTCGGCGTAGACCTTGTAGACGTCCTCGGTGCCGGAGGGCCGGGCGGCGAACCAGGCGCTGTCGGTGCAGACCTTGAGCCCGCCGATGGCGGCGCCGTTGCCGGGGGCCTCGGTGAGGACGGCGGTGACAGGTTCGCCGGCCAGGGTGTCGGCGGTGACCCGGTCCGGGGAGAGCTTCGCCAGGACGGCCTTCTCCTCGCGGGTGGCGGGGGCGTCGACGCGCGCGTAGGCGGGGTCGCCGAAGCGGGCGGTGAGCTCGGCGTAGTGCTGCGAGGGGGTGCTGCCGGTGACGGCGGTGATCTCGGAGGCGAGCAGGGCCAGCAGGATGCCGTCCTTGTCGGTGGTCCACACCCCGCCGTCGCGGCGCAGGAAGGAGGCGCCGGCGGACTCCTCGCCGCCGAAGCCGATGCTGCCGTCGAAGAGGCCGTCGACGAACCACTTGAAGCCGACCGGGACCTCGACGAGCCGCCGGCCGAGGTCCTGCGCCACCCGGTCGATCATGGAGGAGGAGACGAGGGTCTTGCCGATCCCGGCCCCCGCCGGCCAGCCGTCGCGGTGGGAGAAGAGGTAGCGGATGGCGACGGCGAGGTAGTGGTTGGGGTTCATCAGGCCGCCGTCGGGGGTGACGATGCCGTGCCGGTCCGCGTCGGCGTCGTTCCCGGTGGCGACGGTGTAGGCGTCGCGCTGCGCGATGAGGGAGGCCATCGCGTACGGGGAGGAGCAGTCCATGCGGATCTTCCCGTCCCAGTCCAGCGTCATGAACCGCCAGGTGGGGTCGGCGAGCGGGTTGACCACGGTGAGGTCGAGGCGGTGGCGTTCGGCGATGCGGCCCCAGTAGGCGACGGAGGCGCCGCCGAGGGGGTCGGCGCCGATCCGCACCCCGGCGTCGCGGACGGCGTCGAGGTCGAGGACGGCGGGCAGGTCGTCGACGTAGGCGCCGAGGAAGTCGTGGCGGCCGGTGGTGTCGGCGGCCAGCGCCCGGGTGTACGGGATGCGGCGGACCTCCTTGAGGCCGCCCTCGATGAGGGCGTTGGCGCGGTCCTGGATCCAGGAGGTGGCGTCGGAGGCGGCCGGGCCGCCGTTCGGCGGGTTGTACTTGAAGCCGCCGTCGGCGGGCGGGTTGTGGGAGGGCGTCACCACGATGCCGTCGGCGAGGCCGGAGGTGCGGCCGCGGTTGTGCGCGAGGATCGCGTGCGAGACGGCGGGGGTGGGGGTGTAGCCGTCCGCGGAGTCGACCAGGACGGTGACGCCGTTGGCGGCCAGCACCTCCAGCGCGGTGACCCGGGCGGGCTCGGACAGGGCGTGGGTGTCGGCGCCGAGGAAGAGCGGCCCGTCGGTGCCCTGCGCGGCGCGGTGGTCGCAGATCGCCTGGCTGGTGGCGGCGATGTGGTCCTCGTTGAAGGCCGCGTTCAGGGAGGAGCCCCGGTGGCCGGAGGTGCCGAAGGCGACCCGCTGCGCGGGGTCGGCCGGGTCGGGGTGGAGGGCGTAGTAGGCCGTCACCAGCCGCGCCACGTCCACCAGGTCTCCGGGCTGCGCCGGCTGCCCGGCCCGCTCGTGCACCATCGTGTCTCCTCGCTCGGGGTCCCCGGGGGGCCGTCCGTCACTGGCACCTGCCCGGCAGTCGCGGCCGGTACGCGGCCGGGGCACCGGGCCACGGTACGCGGCCGGGGCACCGGGCCACGGCATGGGGCCGGGGCACCGGGCCGCGGCGCGGGGCGGCCCGCGCCGTGATCCATGCCCAGCCCGGGGAGGATCGACTCCTGCGGAGGGCCGCTTTGCCGCGGAAGGCGGTCCCGGGCGCGCCGCGGGGGCCGGGTGCCGGGTGCGGCGCGGAGGGGGCGCGCGCAGGGCTTCAGGGGCGCGCACAGGACGGCGAGGGCCCGGCGGACGGGTGTCCGCCGGGCCCTCGCCGAGGTGCGGGGAGTCAGCCGCGGCCTCCGAAGAGGCTGCGCCGCAGCCGCCGGAGCGGTGCGAGCAGCGAGACCCGGGCGCTGCCGCGGCCCGGGGCTGCCGGCGTGCTCACGCCGCGCGGTGTGAGCTCCCTTATCAGGCCTGCCGCGTCGGCGGTGTCGACCGCCGGGAGCGCGGGCGCGCCCAGGACCGCCAGGTGGCGGTCGATGCGCCGACCCGTTGCGCCGGCTCCGCACTGGATGGCCGGCACGCGGGCCCTGCTGCGCACATGCATCTGTTCCATGAGACTTCCCACCCCTACCAGGCGCCAGGGCCGTGGGCGAAGACTACCCGTGCGGGGCGGCCGTCATACAACCGTCCCTGTGATTGGTCACCGTACCGTGCGGCCGCAACTGCTGTGCCGTCAGGGGCGGGTGGGGCGCTCACGCGTCCGCACCCGCGGTGTGCGGGCGTGTCGCCACGACCTCGACGGGGATGCCGTTGAGGACGGCGGTACCGGACAGGGGGTCGAGGGGTGACGCGTCGGTGAGCAGGTTGCTGTTGACGCCGGGGCGGCGGGCGGCGACCGAGGCGCGGACGCCGGGGTCGTCGTGGCCCCAGCCGTGCGGCAGGCTCACCACGCCCTCGGCGACGGAGTCGGTGACCTCGGCGGTGGCGTGCAGCTCCCCGGTGCGCGAGCGCAGCAGGACCGGCCGCCCGTCGGCCACGCCTAGGCGTGCGGCGTCGGCGGGGTGGAGCTGGAGGGTGCAGCGGTTGGAGCCGCCGGCCAGCAGCGGCAGGTTGTGCATCCAGGAGTTGTTGGAGCGCAGCTGGCGGCGGCCGACCAGCAGCAGTCCGCCGCCGGGGGCGGCGGTGAGCTCCGCCAGGTGGTCCGCGAGGCGGCGCGCCTCGGCGAGGAGCTGCGGCGGGGCGAGCTCGACCCGGCCGCTGGGGGTGCGCAGCACGCCGGGCAGGCGGGGGCGCAGCGGACCGAGGTCGAGGCCGTGGGGGGCCTGCTCCAGGGCGTCGAGGGTGAGGCCGTCGGGCTTGGCGCCGAAGCCGTCGCCGTAGGGGCCGCCGCGCAGCATCAGGTCGAGGAGGCGGTCCTGGCGGCGGCGGTGGCCGACGGCGGCCAGCAGCTCCAGCGGGTCCCGGCCGTGGGCCGGCGAGGAGGGGTCGGCGCAGATGCGGCGGGCGGTCGCGGCGGCGGTGAGGTCGTCCAGCTCGTCGGGCGTGACGCCGCCGCCGAGGGCCGCGCAGGCGAGCCGCAGCAGGATCTCGGACTCGTCGGGCTCCCCCTGCGCGCGGTCCAGGGTCGGCGGGGAGTACTTGGCGGTGTTGCGGACGGCGAAGCCGGTGAAGACCAGGTCGTAGTGGCTGCGGGCCAGCGGGGAGGGGCCGGGCAGGACCACGTGGGCGTGGCGGGTGGTCTCGTTGAGGTACGGGTCGACGCTGACCACGGCGTCGAGGGAGCCGAGGGCGGCGGCGAGGCGGGCGCCGCCGGGGGTGGAGAGCACGGGGTTGCCGGCGACGGTGACCAGACCGCGCAGGCGCTCGCCGCCGGGGCCGGGCGTGTCGATCTCCTCGGCGAGGGCGGCGGCGGGGAACTCGCCGAAGACGCTCGGCAGGCCGCGGACCCGGGTGCGGCGCGAGCCGGGGATGCGCACGCCCCGTCCGCGTCCCGGCTCGCCCGCGGTGTTCGGGGAGCCGGCGGCGGGCTCGGGCCACAGGACGCCGCCGGGGCGGTCGAGGTTGCCCGTGAGGGCGTTGACGACGTCCACCAGCCAGCTGGCGGCGGTGCCGAAGGCGGTGGTGGTGGTCCCGATGCGGCCGTAGACGGCGGCGCTGGGCGCGGCGGCCAGCTCGCGGGCGAGGCGGCGCACGGTCGCGGCGGGGACGCGGGTGGCGGCGGCGACGGCTTCGGGGGTGAAGGGCTCCAGGGCGGCGCGCAGCTCGTCCAGGCCGTTGAGGTGCGGCGCGGCCGGGCCGGGGTCGGCCAGGTCCTCGGCGAGGAGGGTGCGGGCGATCCCGGCCAGCAGCAGGGCGTCGGTGCCGGGCCGGATCGGCAGGTGCTCGTCGGCGGCCTCGGCGGTGCGGGTGCGGCGCGGGTCCACCACGACCAGGCGGCCGCCGCGGCGGCGCAGGGCGCGCAGCCGTCCGGGCAGGTCGGGGGCGGTGAGGAGGCTGCCGTTGGAGACCAGCGGGTTGGCGCCGAGGACGAGCAGGTAGTCGGTGCGGTCGACGTCGGGGACGGTGACCGACAGCTCGGTGCCGTACATCAGGCCGCAGGCGACCTGCTTGGGCATCTGGTCGACGGTGGAGGCGCTGAAGCGGTATCCGGTGCCGAGGGCGTGGACCAGCACGGGGGCGTAGAGGGAGAGGGCGTGGTTGTGGACGACCGGGTTGCCGAGGTAGATGCCGACGCTGTCGCGGCCGTGGTCGCGCAGCAGGGGGGCGAGGAGGCGGCCGGCCTCGTCGAACGCCTCGTCCCAGCCCACCTCGGTCCACCCGGTGCCGCGCCGCACCAGGGGGGCGCGCAGGCGGTCGGGGTCGGTGTGGAGCTCGCCGAGGGCGACGCCCTTGGGGCAGAGGTAGCCGCGGCTGAAGGGGTCCTGGTCGTCGCCGCGCACCCGGACGGCCCCGGAGGGCCCGTCCACGGTCACCGTGAGGCCGCAGGTGGCCTCGCAGAGCGGGCAGGTGCGGTGGGCGACGCGGGGCGCGCCGGGGAGGGGCTCCGTCATGGCCGCGAGCGTAGCCGCCGGGCGGGCGGGCGCAACAGGGGTGAGCAAGCGCTCAGTCGACAGCCGCTGCGCACACGGATCACCACACTGCGTCACGGTGAATTCAGGAAGTGAACATACTGCTGGGATTGACGTCCGGGAAACCGGAAAGCAATATATGCGTGAGCGCTGCAGGGCAAGGACCCGGCCGGCTTTCGTTCGAAGGGTGAAGCCGTCGTTGCACGGTATCCGTGCACCTCGCGCGCTGCAGAGACATCCGACGCCGGCCTCGAGTCGCTGTACGGCCCCCCCGACGCTGCGGGGGCCGGACTCCCGGTGGCGTACGGACCGGCGGTCGGCCGTTGAGGGTCGGCCGGACCGCCAAGCACGGTCGCCGGTGTCGCACCCCGCACTGGTGCGGCACCGGCGGTCGTACGCTCCCCGCCTCCCCCTCCCGCCGGATGTCCCGCCGCCTTTCCCGCCGGATGTCCCGCCGCCCCTGCCCGGGGCCCTCCTGCGCCGCGCCCCGGGTGCGGTCCGGTCCGGCCCGTCCGGGAGGGGGGACGGCACGCGGCCGCGCCTGCCGGGACGGTCCCCCGGCGCACGCCGGTCCGGCGCACCCGCCGGGCCGCGCCGCCGTCCGCCGGTCCGGCGGGGTGGCGAAGTGGGGAAAGCGGTGGGCAGGGGCCTGCGGGTGCCGGATCATGGCGCCATGTCCGCAGAGCACTCCGCGAACGGAGCCCCCGCCGCCGAGGTCCACCGCGCGCTGCCGATGCAGGTGCAGCTGGACGACAGCGACTCCCCCTTCGACGTGGTCGACGCCCTCGCCCTGGCCCGCTTCACCTCCGGCGAGCAGCCCTGGTGCCGCTCCACCTCCCTCCAGCGGGTGAAGGGGGACGCCACGCTGCTGCCGCCCGGCGGCCGGGTGGTCCGGTCCTCCCGGGAGAAGAACCGGTCCGCGCTGCTCGCCGAGGGCGACGGGTGGACGGTGAAGGTGAACCGCTGGACCGGCCACGGCGGCGGCCGACACGCGGACGTCACCGTCACCGCCGTGGCGGACGACCTGGCCGAACAGGTCCTCGCCCAGGCCGTCGACGGCGCGGAGGAGCCGCCCCCGGCGGAGGAGGACGTGGTCCTCATGGGCTTCTGGCACCTCACCGGCCACGGCCCGAGCCGGACCACCCGGCGGATCAGCGCCGAGACCTGGTCCGAGGTGCACGGCAACTACACCGCGCCGGTGGCCGCCTGCTTCGACGCGCTCATGGGGGTCCGCCCCGAGGAGGTCACCGGGCGGCTGCTCCTGCTCCACGGGCCGCCGGGCACCGGCAAGACCTCGGTGCTGCGCACGCTGGCCCGGTCGTGGCGCGACTGGTGCCGGGTCGACTGCGTGCTGGACCCGGAGCAGCTCTTCTCGGACCCCGGCTACCTGCTCCAGGTGGCGCTGGCCACGCAGGACGACGCGCAGCGGTGGCGGATGCTGCTCCTGGAGGACTGCGACGAGCTGATCCGCGGCGGCGCCAAGCGGGCCACCGGACAGGCGCTGTCCCGGCTGCTGAACCTCACCGACGGCCTGCTGGGGCAGGGGCGCAACGTCCTGGTGGCCATCACCACCAACGAGGACGTGGAGCGGCTGCACCCCGCCGTGGTGCGGCCGGGCCGCTGCCTGGCGCGGGTCGAGGTGGGCCCGCTGACCGGGGAGGAGTCGGCGCGGTGGCTGGCGGACGGGGGCGGTGGCGGCGGCGACGCGCCCGGCCCGTCGACGCTGGCGGAGCTGTACGCCCTGCGGCGGGGCCGCTCCCCCCTGCTGCCGTCGCCGGCCCCGGCCTCGGACGGGCTGTACCTCTGACCCTCCGGCGGCACGCCCTCCCGGCCGGCTCCGGCCGGGGTCCGGGGGCCGCTCCCGAGGGGCTGCGCCCGCCGTGCCTCCCCCGCCGTGCCTCCGGGTGGGGGCGGCGGGGGGGGCGGCCGGGCGGCGCCCGCCGGGCTCAGGCCGCGGCGGAGCCGAAGAGCACGATCCGGGGCTGGACCACGGCGTGCCGGGCGGCGGACATGCCGGCGGGCTCCACCGTGAGGCGGTAGCGGACGTCCAGGTCCGCGCCCGGCGCCAGCCGCCGCCCGGCGGCGGGGATGGCGGTGTACAGGGTGCCGGTCTGGGTGCCCAGGGCCATGGGGGCCCAGGTGCGGGTCGCCGGGTCGAACCGCTCCAGCCGCAGGTCGGAGGGGGCCAGGTACGGGCCGGCGTCGGGCGACTCGACGAGGACCTGGGGGGCGACGGTGCGGGCGGCGGTCCCCGTGTTCCGGTAGTGCACGGTGAGCTCGTGGGCCGCGCCGTCGTCCGCGACCGGCCGCGCGGGCAGGTCGACGAAGCCGGTCGGGGCCCCCGCGGGCGAGGACTGCGCCTCCTGCGAGCCCGGTGCGGCTGCCGCCGGGGACGGCGCGGGGGCGCCGGAGGCGGTGGTCGCGGCGGCGGCGAGGCCGCAGGCCAGAAGGAGCGAGGTCGCCGCGGCCGCGGCCGCGCGCTGGGGGGAACGGGGCACAGTGCCTCCTGTCGGTCGTCGCCCGGCGTCGGGGCGGTCGGTGCGGGGACGGGCGGTGTCGGGCCCGGGGCGGCCGGGCCGCTCCCGGGTCGCAGTCCGTCCTTCCCGTCGTGCCCGATATGACACCTCTCGCCCCGGAAAAGTACGCAGCGTGGCCCGTGTGTCGCCTCCGTGTGACACCGCGGCGGGCCGCGGGGGCGGCGGCGAACGGCGGCGGGCGGCGACCTGCGGCCGCGGCCTGGCGGGGCCACCCTGGAGGGAGGGGCCCGCTCCGGACGGAGGGGCGCGGCCCCCACGGAGCGGAGGGAGGTGCACGGGAGTCCGAGCAGCCCACGAGCGGCACGGGAGGACGAACCATGCCGGGCAACAAGGCGGTCGTGTACAAGGAGCCGGGCCGGGTCGAGGTCGAGAGCACCGACTACCCGGGCTTCGTGCTGAAGGACGGGCCGGGCGTGAACCCGGCCAACGTGGGACGCGAGTGCCACCACGGCGTCATCGTGAAGTGCGTCGCCACCAACATCTGCGGCAGCGACCAGCACATGGTGCGCGGCCGCACCACCGCCCCGCCCGGGCTGGTGCTGGGGCACGAGATCACCGGCGAGGTGGTGGAGACCGGCCGGGACGTGGAGTTCGTCAAGGTCGGCGACCTGGTCTCGGTGCCCTTCAACATCGCCTGCGGCCGGTGCCGCAACTGCAAGGAGGGCAAGACGGGCATCTGCCTGAACGTGAACCCGGACCGCCCGGGCTCCGCCTACGGCTACGTGGACATGGGCGGCTGGGTCGGCGGCCAGGCGCAGTACGTGCTGGTGCCGTACGCCGACTGGAACGTCCTGGTCTTCCCGGACCGCGACCGGGCCCTGGAGAAGATCCGCGACCTGACGATGCTCTCGGACATCTTCCCGACCGGCTTCCACGGCTGCGTCACCGCCGGCGTCACGGTCGGCTCGACCGTGTACGTCGCCGGGGCGGGCCCGGTGGGACTGGCGGCGGCGGCCGGGGCCCAGCTCCTCGGCGCGGCCGTGGTGATCGTGGGCGACCTCAACCCGGAGCGGCTGGCGCAGGCCCGCAGCTTCGGCTGCGAGACCGCCGACATCTCCCAGGGCGAGCCGCGGGACCAGATCGAGCAGATCCTGGGGGTGCCCGAGGTGGACTGCGCGGTGGACGCGGTCGGCTTCGAGGCCCGCGGCCACGGCGGCGACGCCGCCACCGAGCGCCCGGCGACGGTGCTGAACACCGTCATGGACGTCACGGCGGCGGGCGGCGCGGTCGGCATCCCGGGCCTGTACGTCACCGGCGACCCGGGCGCCGCCGACGAGGCCGCCCAGCAGGGGTCGCTCTCCATCCGGATCGGGCTGGGCTGGGCGAAGTCGCTGTCGTTCGCGACCGGCCAGTGCCCGGTGATGCGCTACCACCGGCGGCTGATGCAGGCGATCCTGCACGAGAAGGTGCACATCGCGGACGCGGTAAACGCCACGCCCATCCCGCTGGAGGAGGCGCCGCGCGGCTACCGGGAGTTCGACGCGGGCGCCGCCCGCAAGTACGTCCTGGACCCGCACGGGATGATCCCGGCCGCCTGACCGGACCGGGCGGGGCCCGGTCCGCCCCGGGCGGCGCCCGCCTCAGTCGAGCGGCGCCGTCCGGGGCCAGGGGCGGGCCTCCTCCAGCTCCGCGGCGAGGCGGAGCAGGACCTCCTCGCCGCCGGGCGGGGCGACGAGCTGCACCGCGTACGGCAGCCCGTCCGGGCGGCTCCCGGCGGGGACCGCGAGGGCGGGCCAGCCGGCCAGGTTCCAGGCCGGGGTGAACGGCGAGAAGCGGGTGTTGGTGAGGAGGTTGGCGGTCCAGCCGCGGCGGCTCCAGGCCCTGGCGGCGGGGACGGGGCCGGCCAGGGCGGGGGTGAGCAGCACGTCGTGCCGGTCGAAGAAGGGCCGCAGCCGCTCGCGCAGCAGGGCCCGGTGGTCGGTGCGCAGCAGCGGGGTGCGGGCCGCGAGGCGCCCGACGGCGGCGTGGCGGCGGGTGCGGGGGGCGAGCCGGGCCGGGTCGCAGGCGGCCGCGTCGGCGGCGGTCCCGGCGGTCCAGCGGGCGAGGACGGCGGCGGGGAGCCAGGCCGGGTAGGGCGGGTGCGCGGCCTCGACCCGGTGGCCCGCCCCGGCGAGCAGCCGGCCGCTGTCGCGGGCGGCCGCGGCCCAGCCGCGGCCGACGGGCACGCCGGGGAAGGGGCTGCGGGTGGAGACGGCGATCCGCAGCGGACCGGCGGGCGGGGCGGCCGGGGCCGCGGGGTCCGGTCCGCCGGCGAGGGCCCGGAAGGCGAGGCGCAGGTCGGCGGCGGTGGTGGCGAGGGGGCCGTTGACGGCCATGCCGTACCAGTCGTTGGGCCCCAGGCCGGCGGGGACGGCCCCCTGCCCGGGCTTGAGGCCGAGCAGTCCGCAGGCGGCGGCGGGGATGCGGATGGAGCCCATGCCGTCGGCGGCCAGCGCGAGCGGCGCGAACCCGGCGGCGACGGCCGCGGCGCTGCCGCCGGAGGAGCCGCCGGCGCTGCGGTCGGGCCGCCGGGGGTTGCGGGTGATCCCGTGGTCGCCGTCGGTGGTGCCGAAGACGCACAGCTCGGGCACGTGGGTGAGGCCGACGACGACGGCCCCGGCGGCGCGCAGGCGGCGGACGGCCTCGTGGTCGGCGGCGGCGGGTGCGGCGGGCGAGGCGGCACTGCCGTTGCGGACGGCGTGCCCGGCGACGGCGACGTTGTCCTTGACCGCGACGGGCACGCCGGCCAGCGGCAGGTCCGCGAGGCCGGGGTGCGCGGCGAGGGCGTCGGCGGCGGCGAGCGCCTCCTCGCCGAGGACGGCGCGGAAGGCGTTGACGCGTCCGTCGAGACGGCGGATCCGCTCCAGGTGGTCCGCGACCACCTGACGGGGCGCCACCTCGCCTCGGCGCACCGCCTCGGCGATGTCCGCGGCGGTGCGGCCGGTCCAACCGCTCACAGGGCCTCCCGGGACGGGGGCGCGCGGCGGGGTGCGCGCGCCGCTGGTCGTGGCGGCCGACCCTACCGGGGCCGGCGCCCCCGCGGGAGGGGCACCGGCCCGGAGGGGCGTGCGGAGGTCAGGGCTGCATCTCGTAGGCGCCCGCCAGCGCCTCGACCCGGGCCCAGACGCGGGCGGCCCGCCCGGCGTCGGCGACGGGGCGGCGGACGTGCGCCAGCGCCCAGGCGGCCTGCTCCTCGGTGGCGGACGCCTTGCCGTGCAGCTCGGTGGCGTGCGCGGAGAAGTCCCGGACCAGCACGTCGAAGATCTCGTCCAGCAGGTCGCGGTCCAGGCCGGTGGCCTCCGCCTGCTCCAGCACCAGCTGGCCGTAGACGACCAGGGCGAAGAGCTGGCCGAGGGCGAGCAGGAAGTCGAGGTCCTGCTGCTGGGCCTCGTCGGGGGCGTGGGAGAGCAGCAGCGCGCAGAGGCCGTCGGCCTGCTCGCGGAAGCGGGCCACGTTGGGGACGTCCGCGTGGGCGTCGTAGGCGGTGCGCCAGTCGTGGAAGCGGATCGCACCGAGGCCGCGGGCGGGGCCCTGGGCGAAGAGGAACGCGTCGTCGGCCGCGTCGTGGCGGGTGGGGACGGGCGCGTACTCGGCCGGGGCGAAGAGGTAGTTGCCCATGAACTTGAGGATCAGGGCGAGGTTGACGTGGACCGTGCCCTCCAGCTTCGGCAGGCCGCGGATGTCCTTGGCGGCCTTCTCGAAGTAGGTGTCGGCCTCGAAGCCCTTGGCCGCGATGACGTCCCACAGCAGGTCGATGACCTTCTCGCCCTCGGTGGTGACCTTCATCTTGGTCATCGGGTTGAAGAGGAGGTACCGGCGGTCGTCGGGCCCGGCGGAGCGGAAGTAGTCGACGGCGCGGTCGCTGAAGAGCTTCATCGCCGTCAGGCGGGCGTAGGCGTCGGCGAGCTCGCGGCGGACGTGCGGGAAGTCGGTGACGCGCCTCCCGTACAGCACCCGCTGGTGGGCGTGGGTGACGGCCTCGTACATCGCGTGCTCGCAGATGCCGACGGAGGCCGTGCAGAGGTTGAACTTGCCGACGTTGACGGTGTTCAGGGCGGCGTCGAAGGCGGCGCGGCCGGTGTGCAGCACGTCCTCGGCGCGGACCGGGTAGTCCTCCAGGCGGAACTCGCTGACGTACATCTGCGCGTTCACGACGTTCTTGACGAGGTGGTAGTCCGGGTGGCGGCTGTCGACGGCGAAGAAGACGTAGCCCTCGGGGCCCTCGACGTCCGCGCGGCGGCCGAAGACCGAGACCAGGCCGGCGACGTTGCCGTTGCCGATGTAGTACTTGGAGCCGGTGGCGCGGAAGCCGCCCTCGCCGTCGGGGGTGAGGACCATGTCGGTGGAGTAGATGTCGGCGCCGTGGGCGCGCTCGGAGAGGCCGAACGCCATGACGTGGCCCTCGTCGAGCAGGGCGGCGGCGCGGGCGCGGGCGGCCTGGTTGGCGCTCTGCCACACGGGGCCGAGGCCGAGGACGGTGACCTGCCAGGTGTACCAGTAGCCCAGGCCGTAGAAGCCGAGGACCTCGCTGAGGGCGGCGTTGCGGGCGGTGTCCCAGCGCTTGTCCGGGTCGCCGGCGGCGTCGGCGGCCGGGGTGAGGAACGTGGCGAACAGGCCCTCCTTGGCGGCGAACTCCAGGAAGTCCGCGTACCAGGTGCGGTCGATGGAGGTGTCGATCAGCGCCTTCTTGCCGCGCGACTCGAACCAGTCGACCGTGGCGCGCAGCAGGCGGCGCGACTCGGGGTCGAGGTGGGCGGGGTCGTAGGTGCGCGGGTTGAGGAGCGGCGAGTCCGCCATGGCAGGGGCTTCCCTTCCTGGGAGGTGGGTGGTGTTCCGGGAGGGCCGACCGGGCGTCAGCCCAGGCGCCGGAGGGTGGCGAGCACGTCGTCGAGCCAGGCGACGGTCATCCGCTCGTACTCGATGCCGCCGCGCAGCACCACGTGCTGGAGGGCCTGCGCGGCGTCGAGGACGTCCGGGTCGGGGAAGTCGCGCCGCTCGCCGGCGAGGTAGCGGGCGAGGAGCGCGGCGTGGGCGGCCCGGTGGCGCTCGACCTCGGCGGCCAGCCCGGCGGTGCCGGCGGGGTCGAAGGCGGCACCGCGGATCCGCACGGCCAGCTCGTGGCGGACGGTCTCCGGCTCGACGGGGGCGCGGAGCCACGCCGTGAGGGCGTCGCGGCCGGGGGCGGCGGCGGAGTACACCCGCTTGTCGGGCCGCCCCTCCTGGGCGACCTCCTCCGCGGTGATCCAGCCGTCCGCCTCCATGCGCTTGAGGACGCGGTAGATCTGCTGGTGGGTGGCGGTCCAGAAGCGCCCGATGGAGCGGTCGAAGCGGCTCGCGAGCTCGTAGCCGGAGCCGGGCTTCTCCAGCAGGGAGACGAGGATCGCGTGCTCGAGTGCCATGGCGGTGATCCTGCTATGCAACTCGTTGCATAGCAACCGGCCGGTAACCTACTGAGACGCAGCTCACGGCGCGCCGCCCGGCGGGGTGGCAGGGCGGCGGGGCGGCACGACGGCGCGCCGCGGCGGCGGGGACAGCGCGGCGGCGGGGCCGACGACGGCGCGGCCCGACCGGTCGCGGGGACCGGACGGGGCTGCGGGCCGCCGGGCGGGGTACGACCGGGGTGCAGGCGGGGTACGGGGTGCGGCCGGGGTGCGGGCGGAGGTGTGTCAGCGCGTCGGCTGCTGCTGCGGACCGGGGAAGGCCGTGCGGAAGGCCTCGCGGACCGGGGAGCCGGGGCGGGGGTCCAGGACCGCGAAGACGACCTCGGTGAAGCGGCCCGCGAGCGGCGCGCCGGGGGCCAGGTGCACCCGGAACGCCTCCGCGACGCGGGCGGGGTCGTTGCGGAAGACGCCGCAGCCCCAGGCGCCCAGCACCAGCCGGCGCAGGCCGTGGGCGGCGGCGGTCTGCAGGACGCGTTCGGCCCGGGTGCGCAGCACGGCGGGGACGCGGGCGGCGAGGCGGGGGGAGCGGTCGGCGGCGGCGCCCGCGTTGGGGGCGGCGGCGACCAGGAAGTCCACCGCGTACGGCTCCCCCAGGAGCGTCCCGCGGTCGTCGCGGAAGACGGGCACGGCGGGGGCGTGGAGGACGCGGTCCGAGGAGAGGGGGCGGGGGTCGGCGCGGTGGGCGGCGTAGAACTCCGGGACGGCGCGCAGGCAGGCGTGGAGCGCGGAGGCGCGGCAGAGCGCCTCCTCCTGGGCCTGGGCGCCGTTGAGGAAGCCGCCGCCCGCGTTGCGGGCCGAGGCGAAGTCGAGGACGGCGACCGGCTCCGGGGAGTCCGCGAGCATCCGGCGGGCGGCCTGGAGGCTGCTCTCGCCGGTCACGTGGACGCGGGGCGCGGCGGGCCCCCGCACGCCGGGGACCGGGACCGGTCCGGGGGCGACCGGCCCGGGGGCGACCGGCCCGGGGGCGACCGGCCCGGGGTCGACCGGCCCGGGGCCGTGCAGCCGGGTGCCCGCGACCGCGGCCGCGACCTGCCGGCCGATGTCGACCACGCCGCCCCCGGGCGCCCGGTAGCGGCCCTCGGCGGTGATGGCCGCCGTCTCCCGCGCGATGCCGCGCAGCCGTGCGCTCAGTGCCGCTCCCCCCGTGGGCCCTCCGCCGCGACCCCTCCGCCGCGCGTGGCCGGCGCGGACGGCCGGCAGGCCCCAGGATGGCGGACCGGGACGGCCGGGGACCAGGGGTTTTCGCCCTGCCGCCGACCTCTCCCCCGGCTCCCTCGGCCCCTCAGGCCCCGCCCGCCGCACCGCCGGGCCCTGCGGCGCCGCCCGCACCGGCAGCGCGGGCCTCGGACTCCTCCCGCAGCCGCCGCCGCAGCACCTTGCCGAGCATGTTGCGGGGCAGCGGGTCGGTCCGGAACTCCACGATCTTGGGGACCTTGTACGCCGTCAGCCGGTCCGCGCAGTACGCCTCCAGCTCCTGCGCCGACAGCACGCCCCCCTGCCGCAGGACCACGCACGCCTTGACCGTCTCGCCCCGGTAGGCGTCGGGCACGCCGATCACCGCCGCCTCGGCCACCGCCGGGTGGCCGAGCAGCACCTCCTCGATCTCGGCGGGGAAGACGGAGAAGCCGCTGGCGATGATGACGTCCCGCTTGCGGTCGATGACGGTGACGTAGCCGTCGGGGCTCATCACCCCGATGTCACCGGTGGAGAGCCACCCGTCGTGGAGCATGCGGGTGGAGTCCTCGCGTTCGTGCCAGTACCCCGCGAAGACCTGCGGGCCGCGCACCAGCAGCTCCCCCGCCACGCCGGGCGGCTGCTCGCGGCCGGGGTCGTTCTCGTCCACGATCTTCGCCTCGGTGCCGGGGAGCGGGATGCCGACCGTGCCGGGGCGGGCGTTGGCGTTGAACGGGTTGCAGAGCACCACCGGGGCGGCCTCGGTCAGCCCGTACCCCTCCACCAGCTGCGCCCGGGTGGCGCCCTCGAAGCGGTCGACCGTCTCCGGCGGCAGGCGCATGGCGCCGGAGATGCAGCTCCGCACCGAGCGCAGGGCCTTCAGCTCGCCGGGGCCGCGGCGCAGCAGCTGGTCGTACATGGGCGGCACGCCGGGGAAGAGGGTGGGCCGGTAGCGGCGGGCGGCGCGCAGGACGAGGTCCACGTCGAAGGAGGGGAGCAGCACGCTGCGGTTGCCCGCGGCGATGCCGACGGTGAGGCCGAGGGTCATCCCGTACACGTGGAAGAAGGGCAGCACGGCGAGGGCGGTCTCGCGGCCCTCGCGCCGCTGCGGGTACCAGGACTTCACCTGGTGGGCGTTGGCGACCAGGTTGCGGTGGGTGATCATGGCGCCCTTGGGCGTGCCGGTGGTGCCGCCGGTGTACTGCAGCACGGCGACCCGCCGCGGGTGGACGTCGGCCTGCGGCACGCCGCCGCGGGGGGCGCGGGTGCGGGCGACGGTCGCGAACGGCACCGTGCCGGCGTCCGGCGGCGGCGTCGGCCCCAGCCTCTCCTGCGCGGCCCGGGCGCGGGCGAGCGGGAGCCGCAGCAGCAGGCGCCGCCAGAGCGGGAACTCCTCGCTGAGCCGGGTGGTGACCACGTGCCGCAGGGCGGTGTCCCCCCGCACGGAGGCGACGGTCGGGTAGGCGCCGTCGTGGACGACGGCGAGCACGGCGCCGGAGTCGGTGAGCTGGTGGCGCAGCTCGCGGGCGGTGTAGAGGGGGTTGGCGGGGACGACGACGGCGCCGATGCGCTGGGCGGCGTAGAAGGCGACCACGAACTGCGGGCAGTTGGGCAGGATCACCGCCACCCGGTCGCCGCGGGTGACGCCCAGCCCCAGCAGGCCGGCGGCGAAGCGGTCCACGGCGCGGTGCAGGGCGCGGAAGCTGGTGCGGCGGCCGAAGAAGACCAGGGCGGTGCGGCGGCCGTGGCGGGCGGCGGCCTCGTCGAGCAGGCCGGTGACGGGGGTCTCGGGGATGTGGACGCGGCGCGGGACGCCGTGGGCGTAGAAGCGGTGCCAGGGCCGCTCGCGGCGGCGGGGGGCGGACGGCGGGCGGTCGGGCGGGGCGGGGATGCCGGGCGGGCCGGACGCGCCGGGCGGGGCCTCGGGGCGGGGGCCGGGGTGCCCGTCCGGTCGCCCGGCGGGCTGCCGGGCGGGCGGGCCCCCGGGGCTCCCGTCCGGGCGGCGGGACGCGTCCCGGCCCGGCAGGGCCCTCGGGCCCGGCGGTGCTTCGGGGAGCCGCAGCGGGGCCCGTTCCCGGGGGCGGATCAGCGCGGGGGCGCGGAACGGCCCGGGGCGGCGGGCCGGCGGGCCCGCGTCCGTACCGGTGTCCGGGCCGGTGGCGGTGTCCGGGCCGGTGGCGGTGTCGGTGTCCGGGCCGGTGGCGGTGTCCGTGTCGGTGTCCACGTCCTCCTCTACGTCCGCGTCGACGATCCGGGTCGGCAGCAGGGGGCGGTGGGCGTCCGGACCGCCCGGGCCGTCCTCCGGAGCGTCGCCGTCCCCCCTGGTCGCTCGCGCATCCACCGCTGGCACTCCCCCTGTCGCCCGAGGCCTGACTCCCTGCCGGGGTGTGGCGAATGGTTGCAGGGGGGCGTACGGGAGTCCAGAGGGTGAACCGGACGGATTGGGCGGGGAGGCGGCCCCGTACGGTGTCCGCATGGAGATCTGGCTCAACCCCGCCTGCTCGAAGTGCCGCTCGGCCGTGGAGCTGCTCGACGGCGCCGGCGCGGAGTACACCGTCCGCCGGTACCTGGAGGACCCGCCGGACGAGGCGGAGATCGCCGCGGTGCTGGACCGGCTCGGCCTGGAGCCGTGGGACGTCACCCGCACCGGCGAGCCCGCCGCGGCGGAGCTGGGCATGGCCTCCTGGACGCGCGGCGCGGAGGACCGGCCCCGGTGGATCGCCGCGCTGGCGGCGCACCCGTCCCTCATCCAGCGGCCGATCATCACCGCGGACGACGGCCGCGCGGTGGTGGGCCGCTCGGAGGAGGCCGTCCGCTCGGTGCTCTGACGGACCGGCGCGCGGGCGCTCAGCCGGCCGGGGCCTCCACCGGCACGGGCGTGCGGGAGGGTGAGGGCGTGCGGGCGGGCACGGGCGTGCGGGTCGCCTCCTCGCGGGCGACCAGGGCGGCGTAGCGGCCGCCGAGGGCGACGAGCTCGTCGTGGGTGCCGCGCTCGGCGATGCGGCCGCCGTCGAGGACGACGATCTGGTCGGCGTCGCGGACGGTGGAGAGCCTGTGGGCGATGGTGATCGTGGTCCGGCCCGCGGCGAGGGCGTCGACGGCCTGCTGCACGGCGTGCTCGGTGCGGTTGTCGAGGGCGCTGGTGGCCTCGTCGAGGATGAGGACGGGCGGGTTGCGCAGCAGGGTGCGGGCGATGGCGAGCCGCTGCTTCTCGCCGCCGGAGAAGCGGTGGCCGCGCTCGCCGACCAGGGTGTCGTAGCCGTCGGGCAGGGCGGCGATCCGGTCGTGGATCTGGGCGGCGCGGGCGGCGGCGACGAGTTCGGCGTCGGTGGCGCCGGGCTTGGCGAAGCGCAGGTTGTCGGCGACGGAGGCGTGGAAGAGGTACGTCTCCTGGGAGACCACGCCCACCGCCGCGGCCAGGGTGTCGAAGGACAGGTCGCGCACGTCGGTGCCGTCCAGGGCGACCCGGCCGCCGGTCACGTCGTACAGGCGCGGTACCAGCATGCCGAGGGTGGTCTTGCCGGAGCCGGTCTCCCCCACGACGGCGAGGGAGCCGCCCGCGGGCACGGCGAGGTCGATGCCGGTGAGGGCGGGGCGCCCGGCGGCGGGGCCGTAGGAGAAGTGCACGTCCTCGAAGCGGACCTCGCCGCGGATCCGGGCCGGCCGCACCGGGTCGGCGGGCTCGGTGATGTCGACGGGCAGGTCCAGGTACTCGAAGATGCGCTGGAACAGCGCCAGGGACGCCTGCACCTGCACGCCCGTGGAGAGCAGGGAGACCGTGGGCCGGAAGAGGCCCTGCTGGAGCGAGACGAAGGCGACGAGGGTGCCGAGCGAGACGACGGGGCTGCCGGCGGCGGTGGCCAGGCCCGCCGCCCAGTAGACGACGGCGGGCATCGCGGCCATGACGATCTGGATGGTCGACATCCGCCACCGCCCGGCCATGCTCGAACGGACCTCCAGGTCGGCCAGGCCGTCGGACTGCGCCGCGAACTCCCGCGACAGCGAGTCGGACCGGCCCATGGTGCGGCCCAGCAGGATGCCGCTGACCGAGAGCGACTCCTGGACGGCGGCGGACATGGCGGCGAGCTGCTTCTGCCGCTGCGCGGTGATCCTCTTGCGCTCGTTGCCGACGCGCCGGCTGATCCGGACGAAGAGCGGCAGCAGGAGCAGGGAGACCACGGTCAGCCGCCAGTCGAGGGCGACCATGGCGGCCACGGTGGCGGTCACCCCGGTCAGGTTGGAGACCAGCGAGGTGGCGGTGGAGGTGACGGTGGACTGCATGCCGCCGATGTCGTTGGCGATCCGCGACTGCACCTCGCCGGTGCGGGTGCGGGTGAAGAAGGCCAGGGACATGCGCTGCAGGTGGCTGTAGACGGCGGTGCGCAGGTCGTGCATGACGCGCTGGCCGACGGTGGTGGAGATCAGGGTCTGCAGCACGTTGAGGACGCTGGTGAGGACGGCGGTGGCCACCATCCCGAGGGCCAGCAGGCTGAGCAGGGCCGTGCGGCCCTGGGGTATGGCGGTGTCCAGCATCGCGCGCAGCAGGAACGGGGTGGCCACCGAGACCAGCGAGGAGAGCCCCACCAGCAGGCCGACGACCGCGAGGCGGGCGCGGTAGGGGCGGAAGAGGCCGAGGATGCGGCGCACCTGGGCGGGCGGCCGCTCCTCGCCGGGCGCGGGGGCGGGCGGGGTCGGGTCGGTTCCCTGGGGTTTCACGGGCGGCTCCGGCGGGGTGCGGGGACGGGTCGGGGCGGGCGGTGCCGAGCATACCGAGCAAGGCTCACTGTTAGGGAACCTAACGGTAAGCCCGGTCATTCCCGTTCCGCACCCCGGAGTGCCCGCCGCACCACGGACCGGCGCTCGCGCCCGGGTCCGCGCCCCTGCTCCCCCACGTCCGGCACCCGGGCCCGCCCGCGCGACCGGCCCGCACCGGCGGCCCTGCCGCGGTGCGGGCCGGTCGGCGCGGGCCTGCCGGTGCGGTGCCGGCTCAGTCGGTGCGGTACTGGCGCCCGGCCCGGGACGACGCCCCGCCGAGCATCCCCTGCGGCACCAGCCGGCCGAGCCCCACGACCGCCCGGTACCGCAGGCCCGGGACGGAGAGGGTGCGCCCCCGGGCCAGGTCGCGCAGCGCCTCGCGGACGACCTGGTCGACGGAGAGCCACATCCAGCCGGGGATGTTCGAGGTGCCCATGCCCGCCCGCTCGTGGAACTCGGTGCGCGTGAACCCCGGGCAGAGCGCCATCAGCCGCACCCCCGAGCCCACCAGGTCCCGCGCCACGCCCTGGGTGAAGCCGACCACCCACGCCTTGGTGGCCCCGTACGTGCCGCGCGGGAAGAAGGCCGCCACCGACGCCACGTTCACCACCCAGCCGCGGCGGCGCTCGCGCATCCCCGGCAGCGCGGCCGTCGTCAGGCGCAGCACCGCCTCCACGTGGACCTTGAGCATGGTGAGCTCGTCCGCGAGCGGCACGTCCAGGAAGGCGCCGCGGTTGCCGAAGCCCGCGTTGTTCACCAGCACGTCCACCGGGCGGGCGGCGTCGGCGAGCCTGCGCTCGACGGCCGTGATGCCCTCCTCGGTGGCGAGGTCAGCCACCAGCACCTCGACCTCGCGGCCGCGCACCTGGCGCAGCCGGGCGGCGGCCTCCTCCAGCCGCTTGCCGTCCCGGGCGACCAGCACCAGGTCGTGCCCGTCCGCCGCCAGCCGCTCCGCGAAGGCCGCGCCGATCCCGGCGGTGGCGCCGGTGATGAGAGAAGTCGTCATACCGGCGACGTTAGCCGGTGCGACGCCGCGGTGCGCCCCCACGAGGAGCCGTTCCCTGTGTGCCGTGCGGCGGCCGGCACGAAGGGGCGGTCGGGGCACCCGGGAGCGCCTCCGTGCCCTTCCCCGGCTCCGGCCGCGGGGGGGGGCGCCCGCGGCGGGCGGCCGCCGCCCCCCGCGGGCCCCCCGGCCCCCCCGGGGGCGGGGGGGGGGGGCCCGGGGCCCCCCGCGGGCCCCCCCCCCCGGGCGCCCGCCCCGGCGCCCCCCCCGGCCCCCCCCCGCCCGCCGCCCCGCCCCCGCGGCCCCCCCGCCGCTCCGGGCGGACGCCGCGGCCGTCCGGGCGGCGGCGGGGGGGGCCTCGGGCCGCCCGGCGGGCCCTCCCGGCGGGACGCCGCGTCCGCACGGGTGTGACGAGTCGTCACACCACGGACGGATGTCGGTGGGGCGTGGTTCACTGCGGGGATGGCCGATGACCTGGAGACCCTCGCGTTCGCGTCCGCCGAGGAGTTCGAGGAGTGGCTCCGCGCCCACTGCTCCTCCTCCCCCGGGATCCTGCTGAAGCTCCGGAAGAAGCAGCCGGGGGTCGCCGCCCTGGACTACGCGCAGGCCCTCGACGTGGCGCTCTGCCACGGCTGGATCGACGGGCGGAAGGAGGCATTCGACGACCGGCACTGGCTGCAGCGGTTCACCCCGCGCAGGCCGCGGAGCAGGTGGTCGAAGGTGAACCGCGCCAAGGCGGAGGCCCTGATCGCGCAGGGGCGGATGGGGCCGGCGGGGCTCGCCGAGGTCGAGCGCGCCCGGGCGGACGGCCGGTGGGACGCCGCGTACGACGGGCAGGCCGCGGCCGTCGTGCCGGACGACCTGGCCGCGGCCCTGGCGGCGAACCCCGACGCCGCGGCGTTCTTCGCCACCCTGGACGGCCGGAACCGCTACTCGGTCCTGCACCGCGTCCAGGAGGCGAAGCGGCCGGAGACCCGGCTGCGGCGGATCGAGACGTACGTGGCGATGCTGGCCGAGGGAAGGACAATCCACCCCCGGAGGACGTCCTGACGGCCCGCCGGGCGGAGGGGAGGGTCAGCCCACCGCCTCGGGCAGCCGCCGCGCGAAGGGCAGGTCGCACGGACCGGCCTCGGCGGCCGGTCCGGCGGCGCGGAGCACGACGTCCAGCACCCGGTCCGGGTCGCAGGCGTAGCCGCCGCTCGCCCAGGCCGGGTTGGCCTCCACCACCGCCCAGCGGCCGTCGTCGAGCAGGCCGACGTCCACCACGGCGGCCGACGGCAGGGAGCCGCCGGCCGCCGTGAGCAGGTCGCGGGCGAAGGCGAGGACATCGGCGTGGTGCGGGTCCTCCTCCAGCGGGGCGGTGTCCAGGGCGGGCCCGACGGCGTAGCGGGACGCCGTGCGGACGGCGCCGTCCAGGACGAGGAGCCGGTACTCGCGGACGAAGCGGACGATGTCGCTGACCAGGACCGGCAGGTCGTCGTCCAGGGCGTCGGGGCCGGGCAGCCGGGAGCCGTCGGTGTGGATGCGCGCCGGGAAGTGCTTGTCGACCGGCGGCTTGACGAAGGCGGGCCGCCGCAGCCGGCGGGCCTCGGCCAGGGTCACCGCCTCCACCCGGCGGCACGTCAGCTCCTGCGGGAGCCGCGCGAGCCAGTCGGCGGGCGGCTCCAGCAGGACGAGGCCGAGGGCGCCGCCGACGGAGTCGGCGAGCAGCGGGCCGCCGTAGAGGTGGGCGGGGGTGCCGGGTCCGGCCTCCTCGGGCCGCCGCCAGCCGTGGGCGGTCACGGCCCGCAGGCCGCGCCGGTGGGCGGCGGCGGCGAGCTGGAGCCGGGTGTCGGTGACGCGGGGGGCGAGGATCAGCAGGCGGCCGGTGGTCATGGTCCGTGATGGTGCCGGTCGGGCGCCGGGTGGCGGTACCGGTTTCCCGTCCCCGGGCTCCCCGGCGGCCGGCCGCGGGTCAGCGCCCGGTGCGGCCGAACCGCGCGACCGCCTCGCCGATGGCGTCGCGCATGGCGGGGCTGCCGGTGTGGCCGGAGTCGTCGACGACCTTCAGTTCGGCGCCGGGCCACGCCTTCGCCAGCTCCCAGGCGGTCGTCAGGGGGCTGCCCAGGTCGAGGCGGCCGTGGACGAGCACCGCCGGGATGCCGGCGAGCCGGTGCGCGTCGCGCAGCAGCTGCCCGTCCTCCAGCCAGGCGTCGTGCGCGAAGTAGTGGGCGCAGATCCGGACGAAGGCCGTCAGGGCGTCGTCGGGCCGGTCGCTGTAGGCGCCGGGGCGGCCCAGGGCCTCGTGGGCGATGACGGCGTCCTCCCAGGCGGCCCAGTCCCGGACCGCCTTGGCGCGGACCGCGGCGTCCGGGCTGTTCAGCAGCCGGTCGTAGGCGGCGACGAGGTTCCCGTCCCGGTCGGCCTCCGGCAGCGCGTCGCGGAACGCCTCCCAGGGGCCGGGCAGCAGGCGGCCGACGCCGCGGTAGAGCCAGTCGGTCTCCTCCGGGCGGGTCGTGGTGACGCCGACCAGCACGGCCTCGGAGACCCGCTCGGGGTACCGCTCGGCGTAGGCGAGGATCAGCGTCGAGCCCCAGGAGCCGCCGTACAGCATCCAGCGGTCGACGCCGAGGTGCTCGCGCAGCCGCTCCATGTCGGCGACGAGGTGGTGGGTGGTGTTGTGCTCCAGGCCCACGGCCGGGTCGGAGGCGTGGGGCAGGCTCTCGCCGCAGCCCCGCTGGTCGAAGAGGACGATCCGGAAGACCTCGGGGTCGAACGCCCTGCGGCTGCCCCGGCTCCCGCCCGCGCCGGGGCCGCCGTGCACGCACAGCACGGGCTTGCCGTCGGGGTTGCCGCTGGTCTCCCAGTAGACCCGGTTGCCGTCGCCGACGTCGAGCAGGCCGCGGTCGTACGGTTCGATCGGCGGGAACGGCGGGGTCACGGCGGTCTCCTCGTGCACGTGGGGAAGCGGCCCCGTGAGGCTACTCACCCGCGGGGGCCGCGGCACCCGCATTCCGCGGCCGGAGGGCGGCGGCCGAACCGGCCGCCGCCGCGCGACGGGGCGTCAGGAACGGGCCTTGCGGGCCTCGGTGTCGGCGGCGCCGCCCGCGCCGACCGGGCCGAGGCGGCGGGCGGCGGTGGCGCGCAGGCGGGGCTCCAGGCGGCGGATCTCGCGCGGGCCGAGGCGCCCGATCACCGAGGGGACGAGGCCGCGCACGGCCTGCATGCCGCGCAGCCACCCCTGGGCGTAGACGTGCGGGGAGCGGCGGGCGATGCCGGCGACGAGGCGGTCGACGGCGGGCTCCAGCGGGTAGGTCCGGTTGGCGGGCCAGGGCAGGCGGGCACGCATCTCCCGCAGCACCTCGTCCTCGTCGGCGCCGCGGACCATGTCGGTGTCGGTCCAGCTGAGGTACCCGACGCCGACCCGGACCCCGCGGTGGGCGACCTCGGCGCGCAGGGAGTGGGCGAAGGCCTCGACGCCGGACTTGCTGGCGCAGTACGCGGACATCAGCGGGGCGGGGGTGATGGCGGCGAGGGAGGCGATCTGGAGCAGGTAGCCGCGGGAGTCGGCGAGGGCGGGGAGGAAGGCGCGGGCGGTGGCGACGCTGCCCAGCAGGTTGACCTCGACGACGCGGCTGAACGCGGCGTGGTCGGAGTCGAGGAGCGGGCCGCCGAGGGCGATGCCGGCGTTGGCGACGACGGTGTCGACGCGTCCGTGGTGGGCCTGGATGCGGCGGGCGGCGTCGGTGAGGGCGTCGAGGTCGGTGACGTCGGCCTCCCAGTGGGTGGCGCCGGGGCCGCAGGCGGCGGCGGTGCGGGCCAGCTCCTCCGGTTCGAGGCCGACGAGGGCGACGGTGGCGCCGCGGTCGGCGAGCCTGCGGGCGAGCAGGGCGCCGATGCCGCGGGCGGCCCCGGTGACGACGGCGACCTGGGAGGACAGCGGCGGGGTGGGGGTCATGCGGTGGCGCTCCTCTGCTGGTGCGGGGCGGCGGCGGGGGCGGGCTGCTCGGCGGGCGCCTGCGGGGCGGCGGTGTCCTGCGGGGCGGCCGTGCCCTGCGGGGCCGCGGGCCGGTGCAGGTGGTCGGCGACGAGGCGGCGGATCTCGTCCGCGACGGCGTCGGGCCGCTCGACGGGCGACATGTGGCCGGTGCCGGGGAGTTCGGTGAGGCGCTCGGGCCGGGGCAGCACGGCGTGCAGGCGGTGGGCGAGGACGGGCGGGGTGAGGCGGTCGGCGGCGCCGACGAGGACGGCCGTCGGGGCGGCGAGCCGACCGGCCTCGGCGTGCAGGTCGAGGGTGCCGAGGACCTGGGCCCAGGCGGCCCGGACCCGGCGGGGGCAGGCGTGGACGATGCGGGCGCAGGCCTCGACCCGGTCGGCGGGGGCGGCCGGCCCCATGACGGCGTACTTGAGGACGGCGCGGCTCAGCCCGGTGACCGGGCCGAGCGGCAGGCGGGAGGCCAGCAGGGCGCGGTGGGCGGCGAGCCGGGCCCGGGGGGCGCGTCCGGCGAACGGCAGGACGCGCAGTTCGGCGAGGAGGGAGCCGCTGCCGGTGCTGGCGAGGAGGACGGCGGCGGTGCGGTCGCGGACGGCGGACCGGTCGGCGGCGGCCATCACCGTCATGCCGCCCATGCTGTGCCCGGCGAGGACGGCGCGCGAGCCGTGGGCGACGGTGGCCTCGACGACGGCCTCCAGGTCGTCGGCGAGGGCGCCGGTGCCGTACCCGGCCGGGGAGGCGGGGGCGTCGCTGCGGCCGTGGCCGCGCTGGTCGTAGGCCACCAGGCGGTGGTCGGCGGCCAGGCGGTGCAGGACGGGGGCCCAGAAGGCGGTGGAGCAGGTCCAGCCGTGGGCGAGGACGACGGTGGGGGCGTCCTCGGGGCCGTGGACCTCGGCGTGGAGCCACGTGCCGTCGGCGGACCGGACCCGCAGCTCGCGGCGCGGGTCGGGCGGGACGCAGTCGCGGGGGAGCCGGGGGCGGCTCACGGGGCGGACTCCTCGGCGGTCGGGCCGGCGGGCCCGGCGCCGGCGGGACCCGCCGGGGAGGCGGCGGAGGCGGCGGAGGCGGCGGAGGCGGCGGCTCCGGCAGGGACGGGCCGGCGGGCGGCGGGGCGCGGGACGAGGTCGTACTCGGCGAGGTCGACGCGGCGGGTCTCGCGGCGGAACCGGCCGGTGGTGCCGGGCCAGACGGTGGTGTTGCGGCCGTTCGCGTCGAGGTACCAGCTGGTGCAGCCGCCGGTGGCCCAGACGGTGGAGCGCATCCGCCGCTGCACCTCGTCGTTCCACCGCCGCTGCGCCTCGGGCCGGGCGTCGATCGCGGCGACGCCGAGGGCGTCGATGCGGGTGAGGGCGTCGACGATGTAGTTCAGCTGCGACTCGATCATGAGGATCATCGAGCTGTTGCCGAGGCCGGTGTTGGGACCGATGACGAAGAAGAGGTTGGGGAAGCCGTGCACGGTGGTGCCGCGCAGGGCCTCCATGGTGCCGTCCCACTCCTCGGCGAGGGTGCGGCCGGCGGCGCCGGTGACGCGGTCGGCGATCGGCATGTCGGTGACGTGGAAGCCGGTGCCGAAGACGACGGCGTCGGCCTCGGTCTCGGTGCCGTCGGCGGCGACGAGGGTGGAGCCGCGGACCTCGGCGAGCCCGGAGGCGACGACGTCGGTGGTGGGGGCGGCGAGTGCCGGGTAGTAGGTGTTGCTCAGCAGGATCCGCTTGCAGCCGATGCGGTAGTCGGGGGTGAGGCGGGCGCGCAGCCCCGGGTCGGCGACGGCGCGGCGCAGGTGGCGCTCGGCCATGGCCTGGACGGCGCCGAGCAGGCGGGGCCGGTTGACGAAGGCGTCGACCTGGAGCTCGCGGACGGCGAAGAGGAGGGCGCGGCGCAGGGCGCCGGACGGCGGCATCCTGGCGTGCAGCCACTTCTCGGCGGCGGAGATCTCGCGGTCGGCGCGGGGCAGCACCCAGGCGGGGGTGCGCTGGAAGACGGTGAGGCGCTTCACGCGGGGCTGGACGGCGGGGATGATCTGGATGGCGGAGGCGCCGGTGCCGACGACCGCGAGGCGCTTGCCGTCGAGGTCGTAGTCGTGGTCCCACCGGGAGGAGTGGAAGATCCGGCCGGGGAAGGTGTCGAGGCCCTTGATGTCGGGGATCCGCGGGTCGGAGAGGGGGCCGGTGGCGGAGACGACCGCGTCGGCAGTCCAGTCGCCGGCGGTGGTGGCGAGGTGCCAGCGTGCGGTGCCGGCGTCCCAGCGGGCGGCGGTGACCTCGGCGTGGAAGCGCAGGTGGGGGCGGAGGCCGAAGGTGTCGGCGACGCGCTCCAGGTAGGCGCGGATGTGGGGCTGGCCGGAGAAGCTGCGGGGCCACTCGGGGTTGGGCGCGAAGGAGAAGGAGTACAGGTGGGAGGGGACGTCGCAGGCGCAGCCGGGGTAGTCGTTGTCGCGCCAGGTGCCGCCGACGGAGGCGGCGCGCTCCAGGATCACGAAGTCGGTGATGCCGGCGCGGCGCAGCCGCACCCCCGCGCCGAGGCCTCCGAAGCCGGATCCGATGACGGCGACGCGCACGTGGGGGGCGGCCGCGCCGGGTTCTGCTGCGGATGCCATGGGGCCTCCTCCGAGGAGCTCGGGAACCGCGCCAGTGTTCACTGGCATGATGGGGAGCGTAGACCGAGCGGATTGTTGACGGAAGGTCCAATACAGCCTGTGACGCAGGACACATCCCCCGTCGGGGGCGGCGGGGGGACCCGGGAGGGCGCGCCGGAGCCGCCGCGCGAGTACCGCGTGGAGGAGCTGGCCGAAGCGGCCGGCATCACCGTGCGCACCCTGCGCTTCTACCGCGAGCGCCGCCTGCTCCCCCCGCCCCGCCGCGAGGGCCGCATCGCCTGGTACACCCAGGAGCACCTCGACCGGCTGCGCGTCGTCGCCGCCCTGCTGGAGCGCGGCCACACCCTCGGCGGCATCGCCGAGCTGCTCGCGGCCGGCGAGGAGGGCCGGCACGTCGCCGAGCTGATCGGCCTGGAGCAGGCCATCACCGCCCCCTGGACGGACGAGGTGCCGGTCCGGCTGACCTGGGAGGAGGTGGAGGCCGCGTTCCCCGGCGAGGCCGGCGCGGAGGCCGTCCGCGCCTCCGTGGGCCTCGGCTACGTCACCGCCGACCGCGACGGCGTCACCCACGTCAGCCGGCGGCTGCTGGACGCCACCGTCGCCCTCGTCCGGGAGGGCGTCCCGCTCGCCGGCGTGCTGGAGGTGGCCCGCCGCACCCAGGAGTACGCGGACGCGGTCGCCGACCTCTTCGTCCGGCTGGTGGGCGAGCGGCTGCTGGCCGGGCTGGAGGACGGCACCCCGAGCGCGGACGAGGCGCACCGGCTGACCGAGAGCGTGCTGCGGGTCCGCCCGCTGGGCCGCGCGGTCGCCGACGCCCAGTTCACCCTGGCCATGGACCGCCGGGTCCGGGAGGAGTACGAGAAGGTGCTCCGCCACCGCCTCGCCGCCGGGACGGACGGCGGCCCCGGCGGCGGGACGGACGGCGGGCGGGGTGCCGCCGGGGCGGGCCCGGACCGGACGCCCCGGGCGGGGCCGGACGCGTCCGCCGGTCAGTCGAACGCGGCGGCGAACATGCCGGGCTCGTAGGAGCCTCCCCGCTGGTGCACGATCACGGCGAGCCGGTTGGCCGCGTTGACCAGGGCGACCAGGCAGACCAGTGCGGCGGTCCCGTCGTCGTCGTAGTGCTCGCGCACCCGGGCCCAGGTCTCGTCGGACACGCCGTGGTGGGCGTCGGCGAGCCGGGTGCCCTCCTCGGCGAGCGCCAGCGCGGCCTGCTCGGCCTCGGTGAACACGGTGGACTCGCGCCAGGCGGCCACCAGGTGGAGCCGGACCGCCGTCTCCCCGGCGGCCGCGGCCTCCTTGACGTGGAAGTCGATGCACCATCCGCAGCCGTTGATCTGGCTGACGCGCAGCGACACCAGCTCCTGCGTGGACCTGGGCAGCGACGACCGGTGGACCACCAGGCCGGCGTTGGCGAACCGCTTGGCGAACCCGGTGGCGAGCTCGTTGTCGAACATGTTGAATCGGGCGTCCATGACGTCGTCCTCACTCGTGGTGCCGTACCTGACGGACAGGAGATGCCGGCCGCCCGCCCCGCGTGACGGGGCGGCCGTGTGACGTACGCCACCGCCCAGGGGTGTCACAGGGCGGCGGGGAGCGGCGTCCTGTGCACGTGGCACCGTCGGGAGCGGACAGGCAGGAGCAGCCGGTGGAGAGCGAGCGCAGCGGACGCACGGAGGACACGGCCGGGCGGCCCGCCGGGGACGGACGCACGGACCCCGCCACCGAGGCGTTCGTCGCCCATCGCAACCTGCTGTTCACCGTCGCCTACGAGATGCTCGGCTCGGCCGCCGACGCGGAGGACGTCCTGCAGGAGACCTGGCTGCGGTGGGCGGGCGTCGACCTCGGCACGGTGCGGGACCGGCGTGCGTACCTGGTGCGGATCACCACGCGCCAGGCGCTGGGCAGGCTGCGCACGCTCGGCCGCCGCCGGGAGTCCTACGTCGGCCCCTGGCTTCCCGAGCCGCTGCTCACCGCGCCCGACGTGGCCGAGGACGTCGAGCTGGCCGACAGCGTCTCGATGGCGATGCTGCTGGTGCTGGAGACGCTCACGCCGACCGAGCGGGCGGTGTTCGTGCTGCGCGAGGTGTTCGGCCTCGCGTACGACGAGATCGCCGAGGCCGTGGAGAGGACCCCGGCCGCGGTCCGCCAGGTCGCGCACCGGGCACGGGCGCACGTCGCGGCGCGCCGGCCGCGCGGGGCCGTCTCCCCCGCCGAGACCCGGAAGGCGCTCGACGCGTTCCGGCGGGCGACCGAGACGGGCGATCTGCAGGGCCTGCTCGACGTCCTCGCGCCGGACGTCGTCCTCGTGGGGGACGGCGGCGGAGTGAGGCAGGCCGTCCTGCGGCCCGTCGTGGGGGCCGGCAAGGTGGCCCGCCTGGTGGTCGCCGGGCTGGGCAGGATCACCGCCGCGGTGTCGCTGCGGCCGGCCCAGGTCAACGGCTGCCCGGCGCTGGTCCTCCGGCTCGACGGCGCGATCGACAGCGTCCTGGCGGTGCGGATCGACGACGGCCTCGTCACCGGGCTCTACGCCGTGCGCAACCCCGAGAAGCTGTCGCACATGCGGGAGGAGACGGCCCTGCGCCGCTGAACCCGCCGCCGGGGCCCCGGGACCCGGGGCCCCGGGTCCCGGAGAGGGGCACGGGCGGCGCCACCGTCCGCACGCCGCCCGCGGCGCCGGGCCCCACGCCTCCGGCCGGGGGCCGGGCCCGTCGTGCCGTGCCCGCCGGCGGGCCGGGCCGGCCGCGTTCCTTCGGTCGGGCGCGTGGGCGCCCCTCCCCCGCCGCCGGATCGCCTACGCTGCCGCCATGGTGACCCAGCCCGCCCAGGACGCCCGCCCCGGCACCGCCGGCCCCTACCCGCCCGCCCGCCGCACCGACACCGCCGACAACCTCTTCGGCCACCGGGTCGAGGACCCCTACCGCTGGCTGGAGGACCCGGACAGCGCGGAGACCCGCCGCTGGTCCGAGGCCCAGGACGCCCTGCTGGAGTCCGCCCGGCGGGGCTGGCGCGGCCGGGAGCGCACCGCCGCCCGCCTCGCCGAGCTCAACGGCGCCGGCTTCGAGGGCAGCCCGTTCTGGTGCGGCGGCCACCGCTTCCTCACCCGCCGCTCCCCCGGCCAGGAGCACGCGGTGCTGCTCACCGCCGGCCCCGGCGGGGACGGCGGTCCCGGCCCGCGCGGCGCGGCGGAGCGGGTCCTGGTCGACCCGATGCGGGTGGACCCGGCCGGCACCACCACCCTCGACGCCTGGTCGCCCTCGCACGAGGGGCGCCTGCTGGCGTACCAGCTCTCCGAGGGCGGCACCGAGGAGTCGGCGCTGCGGGTGCTGGACACCGCCACCGGGGAGGCCGTCGACGGCCCGATCGACCGCACCCGCTACTCCCCCGTCGCCTGGCTGCCGGGCGGCGAGGCCTTCTACTACGTGCGGCGGCTCGCGCCCCACCTGGTGCCCGAGGGCGAGGAGCAGTACCACCGCCGGGTGCACCTGCACCGGCTGGGCACCGACCCCGACGAGGACCCGGAGGTCTTCGGCGCCGGACTGCCCGCCACCAACTACTACGACGTGCGGGTCAGCCGCGACGGCCGCTGGCTGACCGTCAGCGCCTCGGCGGGCACCGCCCCGCGCAGCGACCTGTACCTCGCCGACCTGCACGCCTCCCCGGCCGAGCGGCCCGCGCTGCGGCCGCTGCGCACCGGCCGCGACGACCAGACCTCGCTCGGCGTCGGCCACGACGGCCGTGCCTACGTCTTCACCGACGCGGACGCGCCGCGCGGCCGGGTGCTGGTGGGCGACCCGGCGGAGCTGTACGCGGCGGCCGGCGGGCCGGACGGCGTGCCGCAGGAGGAGTGGGACCGGCTCCTCACCGACCTGGTGCCGCAGGACCCCGAGGCCGTCCTGGAGGACGTCGCCGTGCTGCACGGCGACGGGAGCGACCCGGACTGGCGGCCCCGGCTGCTGGTCTGCCGCAGCCGGCACGCCGTCTCCGAACTGGCCGTGCACGACCTGGCCACCGGGGAGCGGCTGCACACCGTGGGGCTGCCGGGGCTCGGCAGCGTCGGCAGCCTGTCGCCGTCCGACCCGCTGGTGCCGGGCGGCGGGTACGAGGCGTGGTTCGGCTACGGCGACCACACCGCCCCCGACCGGGTGCTGCGCTACGACGGCCGCACCGGCGCGGTCGACGTCTGGGCGGAGGCGCCGGGCCGGGTGGAGCTGCCGCCGGTGGCGGTCCGCCAGGTCGTGTACCCGTCGGCGGACGGGACCGGGGTGCGGATGTTCCTCGTCGCCCGCACCGACCTGCCCCCGGGCCCGCGCCCCACGGTGCTGTACGGCTACGGCGGCTTCCAGGTGTCGCTGACCCCCGGCTTCTCCGCGAACATCCTCGCCTGGGTGGAGGCGGGCGGCGTCTACGCGGTCGCCAACCTGCGCGGCGGGCTGGAGGAGGGCGAGGAGTGGCACCGCGCGGGGATGATGGGGAGCAAGCAGAACGTCTTCGACGACTTCCACGCCGCCGCGCGGTGGCTGCTCGACAACGGCGTCTGCGAGCCCGGCGGCCTCGGGATCTCGGGCGGCTCCAACGGCGGGCTGCTGGTCGGCGCCGCCGTCACCCAGCGCCCCGACCTGTACGCGGCCGCGGTCTGCTCCGCGCCCCTGCTGGACATGGTCCGGTACGAGCGGTTCGGCCTCGGCCGCACCTGGAACGAGGAGTACGGCACCGCCGACGACCCGGAGCAGCTGGCCTGGCTGCTGGCGTACTCCCCCTACCACCGGGTGCGGAAGGACACCGTGTACCCGGCGGTGCTCTTCACCGTCTTCGACCAGGACACCCGGGTCGACCCGCTGCACGCCCGCAAGCTCTGCGCCGCCCTGCAGTGGGCGACCTCCGCCGACCCGGCGGAGCGGCCGGTGCTGCTGCGCCGCGAGAAGGACGTCGGCCACGGCGCCCGCTCCGTCTCCCGCACGGTCGGCCTCGCCGCCGACACCCTCTGCTTCCTGGCCGACCGGCTCGGCCTGGACCTGGAGGCGACGCCGTAGGAGCCCCCGCCGCGCGCCCCCCGCGGCGGCCCTGCCGGCCGCCGCGGGGGCCCGGCGCGCTCCGTGACGCACACCCGGGAAGGGCCCGTTCAGCGGGGCTCGGCGCTCAGCGGGGGCCGCCGGAGGGCGGGGGCGGGGCGGGGCGTCCACCTGCCGCCCGCCGCCGCGGGCCCCCTCCTGCGGGGTGCGTCCGTTCCGCCGCCCCGACCGGGCGGCCGCCGCGGCGAAGCACGCCGCCGCGATCCCGGCACCGGCGGCGCCGGCCCCCTGCAGCGGGCCGGAGCGTCCCCCGGCAAGTCCCATGACGTCCAGGACGCACACCACCGACCAGGCCGCGGCCGCCACGCCCTCGAGCCGTCGACGCGCGGTCCGCTCCATGCCGCCGTCCCCGTGCCGCCGTCCCTGCGGGCCGTCTGCCCCCGTGCACGCGGGTGAACCCCGCGCGTCGCGGTGCCGGTCAGTCCGGGCGGATCCAGACGCGGAGGGGGCCGGCGGCGCGGAAGCCGTGGCGGAGCGCCCCGTCCAGGTAGCCGCCGTGCTCGTACCCGACGACGGCCGGGGCCGGCCGGCGGGCGGCGAGGGCCGCGAGCAGGCCGGGCCAGGCGGGCTCCGGGTGGTCCGGGGCGGTGAAGACGTTGGAGACGCCGGCCGCAGCGCCGCCGAGGTGGGCGACGGCACCCGCGACGAGGCGGCCGCCGCGGTGCGCGGCGAGGACCCGCACGGCGGGGTCGTCGAGCAGGGCGGGGCGGAAGAGGTCCGGCGGACCGTCGGGGGCGGCCCAGGCCCGCTGCCACTCCTCCAGCCCGGCAGCCGTCCTGACGGTGCGCCAGACCGCTCCGTCCGCGGGGGCCGGCGGAACGGGCGCGCCGGGCGGGCGGTGGATCCACTGCGCGTCGAAGAGGACACGGAAGCCGGCCGGGGCGAGGTCCAGGTCGGCGAAGGAGTCCTTCACCGTGCAGCCGGGGGACGCGTGGTCGATCCGGGCGAGCAGGGCGGCGGGGTCGGCGCCGGGGCGCAGGGTGACGGCGTCGGGGTAGTACGGCGGGGTGCGGCGGGGGCTGGTCCAGGCGTCGGCGGTCTCCTCCCCCGGCAGTCCGTGGGTGCGGCACAGCGCGCGGCACCACCCGGCGTTGTCGCGGGCGGCGGCGAGGGCGGCCGCGGAGGGGGCGCTGCGGGCCGGGGCCGGGCTGCGGTCGGGGGCCGGTTCGGAGGCGGGGGCGTCGGGCACCGCGCCATCCTGGCGGCCGGGGGGTGCCGGGGGCAACCGGACCGCGGACCGGCGGGTGGCGGGGACCGGCGGGTTGCGGGGACCAGCGGGTTGCGGAGCCGGGTCGGGGCGGCCGGACGGCCCGTGGCGTGCGGCCCGCCGTGCCGGGCCGCGGGCGCGTCCCCGGCCCGGCACGGCGATCACCGGCATGGGACAGTTGGGGGAAGCGAGAGGAGCGGGCGCGTGGTGTTCGAGAAGGTGGCGGAGATCCTCGCCGAGACGGCGGCCGAGGTGATCGAGCCGCGGTTCCGGGCGCTCGCCGCCGGCGACGTGGTGGAGAAGGCCCCGGGCGAGCTGGTGACCGTCGCCGACCGGGAGGCGGAGCTGATCATCGCCGAGCGGCTGCGCGGGCTGCTGCCGGTGCCGGTGGTCGGCGAGGAGGCGGTCTCGGTCGACCCCTCGCTCGTGGAGGCGGTGCGGACCGAGCCCGCGGTGTGGCTGGTCGACCCGCTCGACGGCACGGGCAACTTCGTCGCGGGCAAGGGGGACTACGCGGTGATGGCCGCCCTGGTCCGCGACGGCGAGGCGGTGGCGGCCTGGATATGGCAGCCGGTCTGCGGCGTCGGGTACGCGGCGGAGAAGGGCGGCGGCGCCTGGCGCGACGGCGAGCGGCTGCGGCGGGCGCCCGCCGGGGACGGGCCGGAGCGGTGGCGGGGAGCGGTGCTGGGCCGCTTCCTGGGGCCGGAGATGCGTGCCGTGGTGACGGAGGGGGCCCGCGGGTTCGCGTCCGTGACGGGCGGCAGCGGGGCCGCGGGGGTGGAGTACCCGCGGGTCGCCGCCGGGGAGCAGGACTTCACGCTCTTCTGGCGGACCCTGCCGTGGGACCACGCGCCGGGTTCGCTGCTGGTCCGCGAGGCGGGCGGCGTCTCGGCCCGGCTGGACGGGGATCCGTACCGGCCCGGCCGCAACGTGGAGGGGCTGCTGGTGGCGGCCGACGAGGACTGCTGGCGGCAGGTGCGCGAGCGGCTGCTCGGCATGGCGCCCTGAACGGCGCGCCGGCCCCCGGACGGCGGGCGGGGCGGGGGCCGTCCCGCCCGCCGTCCGGGGGGCCCGGCCTCAGCGCCGGTCGGCCCCGTGCATCCGCTGGGCCCCGTCCCCGGGAGCGGCGGCCGCGGGCCGGTCCTCCGGCACGCCGAAGGTGGTCCAGGCCGTGCGGGCGGGCAGCCGCAGCACGGTCCGGCCGGCGGCGGCGTTGAGGATGACGGCGGCGCGCCAGGCGCCCAGGGTGAGGTCGGGGGCGCCGACGCCGTGGGTGTGCATCTCGGCGTTCTGCACGAAGAGGGTGCCGGTGACCCGCGGGTCCAGGGCGACCCGGTAGTCGCCGTCGACCCGGTAGCGGCCCTGCCCGTCCCAGTCCACCAGGTGGGCGACCGGCTCCAGGAAGGGCGGCCGCACGGCGGCGTACCCGGTGGCGAGGACGATCCGGCCGGTCCGCACGGCGGACTCCGCGTCCTGCCGGGTGTGGCGGCAGGTCAGCCGGTAGCCGTCGCCGTCCCGCTCGGCGGCGGTGACCTCGGTGGCCGGGTGCAGGGCGGCGCGGGGCGCGCCGCCGCCGACGGTGCGCTCGTACAGCTCGTCGTGGATCGCACCGAGCGTGTCGCCGCTGACGCCCTTGTACAGCTGCCACTGCTCGCGGACCATGCGGTCGCGCACCTCGCCGGGCAGCCGCCGGAACCAGCCGACGTAGTCGGGCGTGAAGTGCTCCAGCCCGATCTTGGAGTACTCCATCGGGGCGAAGGCCGCGGTGCGGGCCAGCCAGCGCACGTACGGTCCGCCGCGCCCGTCGCCGTCCTGGCGGCGCAGCAGGTCGAGGACCACCTCGGCGCCGGACTGGCCCGCGCCGACCACGGTGACGTCGTCCGCGGCGGCGAGGGCGTCGCGGTGGGCGAGGTAGTCGGCGCTGTGCAGGACCCGGCCGGGCTCCAGGAGGTGCCGCAGCGGTCCGGGCACCACGGGCCGGGTGCCCACCCCGAGCACCACCCGGCGGGCCAGGACGCGGCGGGGTCCGCCCGCGCCGCCGTGGACGACGGCGAAGGCACCGGCGGCGTCGTCCCACTCCAGGGCGGTGACGGGGGCGTCGAAGCGGCAGGAGGGGAGGTGCCCGGCGACCCAGCGGCAGTAGTGGTCGTACTCGCGGCGCGGGACGTGGAACCGCTCGGAGAAGAAGAACGGGAAGAGCCGGTCGTGGGCGCGCAGGTAGTTGAGGTACGACCAGCGGCTGGTGGGGTCGGCCAGGGTGACCAGGTCGGCGAGGAAGGGCACCTGGAGGGTGGTGCCCTCCAGGAGCAGGCCGGGGTGCCAGGAGAAGGCGGGTTTCGCGTCGAGGAAGAGGGCGCGCAGGTCCGGCACGGCGTCGGCGAGGGCTGCGAGGGAGAGGTTGAACGGGCCGATGCCGACGCCGACGAGGTCGAGGACCCCGGCGTCGGGACCGTCGGGGCGGGACGCGGCGGGGGCGGGCCGGGGGACGGCGTCGGCGGCGGGGGCGGGGCGGGGCAGGGTCACCGGGGGGCCTCCGAGCGGGTGGCGGGCAGGGGTGCCGGGGCGGGTCGGGCGGACAGGGGTGCCGGGGCGGGGGCGGTCACGCGGCGGCCTCCTCGGCCTGGCCGGCGGCGGCGACGGCGTGGAGCAGCCGCTCGACGTCGGCGGGGGTGGTGTGCGGGTTGAGCAGGGTGAGCTTGAGCCGCACCCGGCCGGGCCCCTCGCCGGGCAGTTCGGTGCGGCCGACGACGGCGCGCCCCTCCCGCAGCAGGCGGCGGCGCAGGGCGGCGTTGAGGGCGTCGCGGGCGGCGGGGCCGTGCAGGCCCGGGTGCTGCGGGCGGTAGTGGAACAGGACCGTGGTGAGGACGGGAGGGGCGTGGAGTTCCAGCAGGGGGTGGGCGTCGGCGGTGGCGGCGGCGTGGCGGGCGAGGCCGTGGCAGGCGTCGACGAGCCGGCCGAGTCCCTCGCGGCCCAGGGTGCGCAGCGTCACCGCGATCTTGAACGCGTCGGGGCGGCGGGTGGTGCGCAGCGAGAGGCCGAGGAGGCTGGGGTAGCCGGCGTCCTCGTCGTCGGCGGGGTTGAGGTAGGCGGCGCGGCGGGCCAGCGGCGCGTACGCCTCCGCGCGGCGGACGAGGAAGACGCCCGCAGCGGCGGGCTGCCAGCCGAGCTTGTGCCAGTCCAGGGCGACGGAGTCGGCGCGGGCGGTGCCGTCGAGGAGCGGGGCGAGGCGGTCGGAGAGCAGGGCCCCTCCGCCGTAGGCGGCGTCGACGTGGAACCAGGCGCCGTGGGCGGCGGCGAGGTCGGCGGCGCGGTGCAGGGGGTCGACCGCGCCGGTGTCGGTGGTGCCCGCGGTGGCGACGACGGCGACGGGGGTCTCGCCGCGGTCCGCGCAGCCGCTCAGGGCGGCGCCGAGGGCGTCGGTGTCCATCCGCAGGCCGCGGTCGACGGGGACGGGGACGACGGCGCGCTCGCCGAGGCCGAGGAGGGCGGCGGCACGCTGCACGGAGAAGTGGGCGGCTGCGGAGGCGAGGATGCGCGGGGTGCGGCCGGGGGGCAGGCCGTCGCGTTCGACGGACCGGACCGGGCCGCCGCCGGCGACGGCGGCGCTGCCGTCCCGGGTGCCGCCGCCGGTTCCGCCGAGGACGTGGTCGCGGGCGAGCATCAGGCCCATGAGGTTGGACTCGCTGCCCCCGGAGGTGAGGACGCCCGCGGCGTCGTCGGGGTCGTACCCGACCAGGGCGGCCAGGTCCCGGACGAGCAGCGTCTCCAGGGCGGTGGCGGCCGGGGCCTGGTCCCAGGAGTCCTGGGAGGGGTTGAGGGCGCTCGCGGCGAGGTCGGCGGCGACGGCGAGGGCGAGCGGCGGGCAGTGCAGGTGGGCGGCGCAGGAGGGGTCGGCGGGGTCGGCGCTGCCGTGGGCGAGGAGGGCGGTGAGCCGGTGGAGGGGTTCGGGTCCGCCGGTGCCGGCCACGGCGGCGAACTCGTCGGCGACCCGCGCGGCGAGCTCCTGCGGGGCACCGGCGGGGAGCGGGCCGCCGCGCCGGGCGGCGCCGTCGGCGAGCGCGTCGAGGACGGTCTCCAGGAGCGGGCGCAGCGCCCGGGGCCCCTCGGCGCCGCCGGAGAGGGCGGTGGTCCGGGCGGCGCCGGCCAGGCACGCGGCCGCGTCGGACAGGGACGGGCCGGACGGGGACGGGGCGGACGGGGACGGGCCGGACGGGGCAGCGGCGGGGAGGGGCGCGGTGCCCGCGGGGACGGCGGCGTTCACGCGTGCTCCCGGGAGTCGGCGGAGGCGGAGGCCTCGGCGACGGCGTCGGCGAGCCGGTCGAGGACGGCCTCGGCCTGCCCGTCGGTGATGGTCAGGGGCGGCAGGAGCCGGACGACGGCGTCGTGGCGGCCGCCGAGTTCGACGATCAGGCCGCGCGCCAGGCAGGCGGCCCGCACCCGGACGGCCAGGGCGGGGGCGGGCGGCAGCGCGCCGCAGCGGTCCGGGACGCCCTCCGGGTCGACCAGTTCGACGCCGATCATGAGGCCGCGCCCCCGGACGTCGCCGATCGCCGGGAGCTCCGCCCGCAGGGCGGTGAGCCGCGCGGCCATGCGGGCGCCGACCTCGGCGGCCCGGCGGGCCAGGCCCTCCGCGGCGACGAACCGCAGGGTGGCCGCGCCGGCCGCCATCGCCAGGGTGTTGCCGCGGAAGGTGCCGGTGTGGGCGCCGGGCAGCCAGCCGTCGTACTCCTCGCGGTAGACGACGACCGCGAGCGGCAGCGACCCGCCGATGGCCTTGGAGAGCACCATCGCGTCGGGGACGACGCCGCTGTGCTCCACCGCCCACATGGCCCCGGTGCGTCCGACGCCGGTCTGCACCTCGTCGAGGACCAGCGGGACGGAGCGCTCGGCGGTGATCCGGCGCATCTCGCGCAGCCAGGCGTCGGGGGCGGGGACGGTGCCGCCCTCGCCCTGCACGGCCTCCACGATCATCGCGGCGGGGGCGGTGACGCCGCCCCCGGGGTCGTCGAGCAGCCGCTCGGTGTAGACGGCGGAGAGCTCGGCGCCGCGCTCGCCGCCGACGCCGAAGGGGCAGCGGTAGGAGTACGGGTAGGGCAGGCGGGTGACCTCGCCGCAGGACGGCAGCGGCTCCTTGACCGCGGTGTTGCCGGTGGCGGCGAGGGCCCAGGCGGTCATGCCGTGGTAGGCGCCGGTGAAGGCGAGGACGCCGCGGCGGCCGGTCGCGGTCTGCATGAGCTTGAGGGCCGCCTCGACGGCGTCGGTGCCGGCGGGGCCGCAGAAGTGGATGCGGGCCCGGTCGGCGAAGGCCGGCGGCAGGGTCTCGAAGAGGGCGGTGGTGAAGTCGTCCTTCTCCGCGGTGGCGAGGTCGAGGACGTGCAGCGGGGCGCCGCTGTCGAGGGTGCGCCGGACGGCCTCGAGGACGACGGGGTGGTTGTGGCCGAGGGCGAGGGTGCCCGCACCGGAGAGGCAGTCGAGGTAGCGGCGGCCGTCGGCGCCCTCGACGGTCATGCCCTGGGCGCGCACCGGGACGATGGGGAACGATCGGGCGTAGGTGCGGGCGGAGGACTCACGGGCGCGCTGGCGGCGCAGCACGGCCTCCCCGGCGGGGAGCGGCGGGGCGGAGCGGCCCGGGGGGACGGGGCGGTCGAGGGGGGTGCCGACGGCGGGTGTCATGGCGGGGCTCCGGGGTGGTGCGGTCGGGCGGGCGGTTGGAGAGGGGTGCGGAGTGGTGCGGTCGGGCGGGGCGGGGCGGACGGCGGGGATGCGGGGCCGGTACGGCGGGGCGGGTACGCGGGGAGGCGGGGGATACGCGGGCGGGGACGCCCGGGGTTCACTTCTTAGGTAAGGCTAACCTTAATTGATGCCTCCTCGGGCCGGTCCTCCGCCACGCGGGAGCGGCCGCCGGAGAGTGCGCCGGCCCGCCCCCGACCGCCTTCGCCGGCAGCACTCCTGACGCCGGTCCCCACGTCCGGCACCCTGTCCAACGCTCCCGCGCCGCCCGGGGCACGGCCCGGCACCGGACGGCCCGCGTCCGGCCGCCCGGACGCGGCGGGCGCGGCCGCGGATGTCACCCGTTCGGCCCTACGTGCTGGCGGGCCCCAGGCGCCGTCCCTACGGTGGCGGCAGGTGACTCGAACAGCCGCCCGGCAGCCGGGGCGTCCCGCCCCGCAGGCCCCGGGCCGCACGTCCTCCGGCGGACGGCGCCGCGGCGCAGGTCCCGCGCCGCCGCCCCGCCGCCCCGCACGGACCTCCGTGCGGGGCGGCGGCGCGGTACGGAGCCCGCGCGGCACCGCGGAACCGAGGAGGAGACGTGACCGACCACCACCCGCCGCTCCGGCGGCTGCGCTCCCGCGCACCGCTCGCCGCCGCGGCCCTGCTGCTCGCGGGCGTCCTCGCCCCGGCGGCCGCCGCGGCCCCCGCCGCCGGCAGCCCCGCGCACGACGCCGCCCGCCCCCGGCCGACCGCCACCGCCTCGGCCGGCGTCACCGCGAGCCGGGCCGAGGCCGCACGCATCGACGCGTACTGGACGAAGGCCCGGATGCGCGCCGCCAGGGCCATGCCGATGCCCCGGGCGCAGCACGCGCCGAAGGGCACTGCCGGGGCCCCCTCCACCGCCGGGAGGCCGGAGAGGCCCGGGACGCCCCGCAGCGTCCCCGGCAGCGCCCCCGAGCGGGTGCAGCGGGACAGCTCCGGCCCGGAGAACGCCACCGGCCCGCTCCAGGCGCCCACCGCCCGCCGCTGGGGCGGCCAGGGGATGATGCCGGCCCGCAGCATCGGCCAGCTGTACTTCACCACCCCCGTCGGGGACGCCCGGTGCAGCGCCGCCGTCGTCAGCGCCGACAACCGCGACACCGTGTGGACCGCCGGCCACTGCGTCCACCCGGGCGCCGGCGGGAAGGCCGCCTTCTACCGCAACTTCGTCTTCGTGCCGGACGCGGGCGGCGGCACGGAGCCGTACGGCCGCTGGACCTTCCGGTACGCGGGCACCACGCCCGCCTGGCAGAACACCGGCGACTGGCACTACGACGTCGCCGCCCTCGCCTTCTACCCGCAGGCGGCCCGCGGCGACCTGGAGGACACCGTCGGCGCGCAGGGCATCCGCTTCGACGGCGGCACGTCCTTCTCCGACGTGTTCACCTTCGGGTACCCGCTCGACGGCTACCGGCGGACGGACCTCGACGGCCAGGACCTCTGGTACTGCGAGGGGCCCGTCTCCCCCGTCGGCGCCGCCGACGACACCCTGGTCCTGCGGTGCGACATGGGCCACGGGTGCAGCGGCGGCCCCTGGATCGCCGGCCTGGGGCTCGGCCGCGGCTGGGGCTGGATCGTGGGCGTCAGCAGCCACCGCGACACCGACTCCGCCGGGCGCTGGACCAACGGCCTGCTCTACGGCACCCACCAGGGCACCGCGGCGGCCCGCGTCTACGACGACGTGTCCACGCACTGACCCGGAACCCGGCCGGACCCCGGCCGGACCCCGTCCCGGCCCGCCCGCCCCGGACCCGCGCGGCCCGTCCGGGGCGGGCGGGTTGCTCCGTACACCTCTCGACGCCGCGCCGCGGCCTGGCTAGTCTGCGCGCACCGGGCGGCCCGCGCCGCGCCCGCACCCCGAGGAGGACCGTGGTGACGACCGCCGACGAGGACGCGTTCTACGTCCTCACCGGGCTGCTGCTGACCCCCGCGCAGTTCCCGAGCGTGCTCGCCGACGACTACCCGGCCGCCTGCGGGGCACTCGCCCTGGAGCCGTGGGAGGCGGGGTACGGGCTCGTCCTCGGGCAGGACGCGGCCGGCGCCCGCTGGACCCTGGTCACCCACGACGCGGCGCTCGTCGGCTGCGCCGTCGCGGCCTGGGACTGCGGCCTGGAGTACGACCTCGACCCGCCGGAGCGGACCGTGGTGGCGACCCGGGCCGGCTGGCCGCTGGCCCTCGCCGTGCAGGCCCCCGGCGTCCCCGCGCCGCACGACCCGGAGGGCGCCGACGGGCCGCTGCTGGCCCCGCCCGACCCCGGGGCGTGGGGGCCCGCCCAGCGGCGCATGGGCGCCGACGACGTCGGCCGCGACTGGCACGCCTGGCGCGGCTCCACCGACGCCGGGGTGCGGTTCGCCGCACCGGGGAGCGGCCCCGGGCACGAGGGCGTCGCCCGGGTGCTCCGCGAGGCCGCCGCCTACCTCGGGGACCCGCCCCCGCCCGGCCGGGTGCGCTCCGCCCCCGCCGGGGACGGCGCCCGCACCGTCCGCGCCGACGGGCCCGGCTGGAGCCTGGTCGCCCGCACGGACGACATCGCCTTCGTCCTCCTCGACGAGGAGCCCGGCCAGGTGCTGCCCGTGGGCCGCGGGCCCTCCCTCCCCGGCCTGCTGGAGGGCCTGGACCGGCTGGCCCGCGAGAACGGCTGACAGTGACGATGTGAGGTGACTTCTCCGGCGGGTCTGGCCCACCGGCTGACCGACGCCACCCGGCTGTCCTCCACGCGATGTGCCGGCCCGTCCGGAGGAGTCACCGCACGCAGCCGGACGGGCGGGGCTCTGGGACAATCGCGCGGTGGCCCGCACCGATGACACCGTCCGCCGGAGCCTGCTCCGCCGCGGCCTCGCCCTGGAGTACGCCACCCTCGGCTGGAACGCGGCCGGCATCGCGGTGCTCGCCGTCGCGGCGGTCGCGGCGCGGTCGGTCGCCCTGGCCGGGTTCGGCCTGGACTCGCTGATCGAGATCGGCGCCTCCGCCGTCGTGGTCTGGGAGCTGTCCGGCACCGGGGAGGAGCGCCGCAGGCGCGCACTGAAGCTGATCGGCGGGGGCTTCGCGCTGCTGGCCGCCTACCTGCTGGTGCAGTCCACCTGGGTGCTGGCCGCCGGCCTCCGCCCGCACCCCTCGCCGCTGGGCACCGCCTGGACCGCGGCGACCGCCGCGGTGATGCTCGCGCTCGCCGCGGGCAAGGCCCGGATCGGCGGCGCGCTGGACAACCCGGTACTGAGGACCGAGGGCCGGGTCACCCTGGTCGACGGCCTGCTGGCCGCCGCCGTGCTGGCCGGCCTGGTGCTCAACTCCCTGGCCGGCTGGTGGTGGGCCGACCCGGCGGCCGGGTACGTCCTGGTGGCCTACGCGGTGCGCGAGGCCGGGGAGGTCCTCCTCGGCGGCCCCTGAGGGCTCCCGCCGGCCGGCGGCACGGCTCCCGGCCCCCGGGGGCCGGGGGCCGGGGGCCGGGGGCCGGGGGCCGGGGGCCGGGGGCCGGGGGCCGGGGGCCGGGCCCTCCCGGAGCCGGGAAGCGGACGTCGCGGACGTCGGCGCCGGCCGGCGCGGTGCCGGCCGCGGGGGTGTCAGCCCTCCTGCCCGGACCGGGCGTCGATCTCGGCGATGAGGCCCTCGACGAGGCCCCTGATCTCGTCGCGGATCGGGCGGACGGCCTCGACTCCCCGGCCGGCCGGGTCGTCGAGCTTCCAGTCCAGGTACTTCCTGCCGGGGAAGTACGGGCAGGCGTCGCCGCAGCCCATGGTGATGACGTAGTCGGACGCCTGGACGGCCTCGGTGGTGAGGATCCTCGGGGTCCGGTCGGAGATGTCGATGCCCAGCTCGGCCATCGCGGCGACGGCGGCCGGGTTGACCCGGTCGCCGGGGACCGAGCCGGCGGAGCGGACCTCGACGCGGTCGCCGGCGAGGTGGCGCAGGAAGCCGGCGGCCATCTGCGAGCGGCCGGCGTTGTGGATGCAGACGAACAGCACGGAGGCGGCGGGAGCGGGCATCGTCGTGGTTCCTTCGATGGGTGCGGCTCAGTGCCCCGGGGGGCGGCCGGGGAGGGGGCTCGCCAGGCGGGCCCGGCGCCCGGTAACGTATCAGCCCATGGTGACGTCAGTCGATGGTGATGTGTTGAAGGTGCTGGCCGACCCGCTGCGGATGCGGATCGTGCGGCTCCTCGCCCGTGAGGCGCTGTGCACGACGCACCTGGTGGAGGAGACCGGCGCCAAGCAGACCAACCTGTCCAACCACCTCAGGGCCCTGCGGGACGCGGGCCTGGTCGACACCGAGCCCTGCGGGCGTTTCACCTACTACTCGCTGCGTCCCGGGGCCGTCGCGGCCCTGGCGGCGGAGCTCGCCGAGCTGGCCGCCACCGCCCGCGAGGCCTCCGCGGCCGGCCGCAGGCGGTCCTGCTGAACCACCCCGGTCCCGACCCGGCGGCACGCCCCGCCCCACCCTGCCCTGCCCTGCCCTGCCGTGACCTGCCGTGCCCTGCCCTGCCCTGCCCCCTGCACAGGAGTGCCCTGATGAACGCCACAGACGCGGCCGCACCCGAGACCACCGCGGCGGGGGCCGACCCGGCCCCCGACCGGGGGGACCCCCGTGCCGCCGAGCCGCCGGAGGCCCCGCTGGCGAACCGGGTGGCAGCCGAGCTCGTGGGCACCGCCGCACTGGTCGCGGTGGTGGTGGGCTCCGGCATCCAGGCCGCCGGGCTCAGCAGGGACGTCGGCCTGCAGCTGCTGGCCAACTCGCTGGCCACCGTGTTCGGCCTCGGCGTGCTCATCCTGCTGCTCGGCCCGGTCTCGGGCGCGCACTTCAACCCGGTCGTCACGCTCGCCGCGTGGTGGACCGGCCGCAGGGACCCGAGGGGCCCGGGCCCGCGCGAGGTCGCCGCCTACATCGCGGCGCAGGTCGCGGGGGCGATCGGCGGGGCGGTCCTGGCGGACGCCATGTTCGGCCGGGCGCTGGTGGAGTGGTCGACCCACGACCGCTCGGCCGGGCACCTGCTGCTCGGCGAGGCCGTCGCCACCGCCGGCCTGGTCCTGCTGGTCCTCGGCCTGGCCAGGACCGACCACCTCCGGTCCGCGCCCGTCGCGGTCGCCTCCTACATCGGCGCCGCGTACTGGTTCACCTCCTCCACCTCCTTCGCCAACCCGGCGGTGTCGATCGGCCGCGCGTTCACCGACACCTTCGCCGGCATCGCGCCCGGCTCGCTGCCCGGCTTCATCGCCGCGCAGCTGGTCGGCGGGGCGGCCGGCCTGCTCCTGGTGGCGCTGGTCTTCGGCCGCCGCCGCGCAGCCGCCCCGGCCGCGTAGCCGCACCCCCGCCGCACGCCGACGGCCCCGCCCCGGACGGGGCGGGGCGGGGCCGTCGGCGTGCGCACGAGGGTCAGTCGACGACGGGGCTGCGGCGCTCGATCAGCAGCACGTCGCGCCAGGTCCCGCGGTGGCGGGCGACACGCTCGCGGGTGCCGATCACCCGGAACCCCGCGCGGGCGTGGAGGGCGAGGCTCGCGGTGTTCTCCGGGAACACCCCGGACTGGATGGTCCAGATCCCGGCCGCCTCGGTCGAGGCGATCAGCTCCCGGAGCAGGGCGCGGGCGACGCCGCGGCCGCGCGCGCCGGGGTGCACGTACACGGAGTGCTCGACGACGCCCGCGTACGCGGGCCGGGCGGAGACCGCGCTCACCGCGGCCCAGCCCAGCACCTCGCCGGCCGCCCCCAGCGCGACGTGCCGGTGGCCGGGGAGCCGGGCGGCGTCGAAGGCGTCCCAGGCCGGGGCGGCGGTCTCGAAGGTGGCGTTGCCCTCCTCGATGCCCGCCCGGTAGATCGCGAGGACCTGCTCGGCGTGCTCGGGCCCCATCGGGCCGAGGGTGGCGGCGGCGTGCGGCACCGGGTGCTCCTCCGGGTCAGCGGGACAGGTCGAGCAGGGCGGCCATCCCGGCCACCACCGAGGGCGCGACCCGGTAGTAGACCCAGGTGCCGCGCCGCTCGCTGGTGAGCAGGCCCGCCTCGCGGAGCTTCTTCAGGTGGTGGGAGACGGTCGGCTGGGACACCCCGACGTCCTGGATGTCGCACACGCACGCCTCCCCGCCGGGGTGCGAGGCGATCCTCGAGAAGAGCCGCAGCCGGACGGGGTCGGACAGCGCCTTGAACATCGCGGCCATCCGCGCCGCGTCCTCGGCGGACAGCTCGGCCGAGGTGATCGGCGGGCAGCACGGCGCGGCGTCCGGCTCCAGGACCGGCACCTTCGGATTCGACATGCGTCTATATTGACACCGGTCGATCCCGGGTGGCAAGGTCGGGACCGCCAGCACATCGACGCTTGTCGAATCAGCCGGGTGGCGGGAGTGCCGCCGCCCCGCTCGCCGCGAAGGGGACCATCGCCATGCCCGAAGGCTCCGACCTGCCCGTCCTCGTCATCGGCGCCGGCCCGGTCGGGCTCGCCGCCGCCGCCCACCTCACCGGGCGCGGCCTGCCCGCCCTGGTGCTCGAAGCAGGCCCGGCCGCCGGCAGCGCGGTGCGCGCGTGGGGCCACGTGCGGCTGTTCTCCCCCTGGGCCGAACTGGTCGACCCCGCCGCCGAGAAACTCCTCGCCCCCACCGGCTGGACCCGCCCCGACCCCGCCTCCTACCCGACCGGCGCCGACTGGGTGGAGCTGTACCTGCAGCCGCTCGCCGACGCCCTCGGCGACAGGGTCCGCTGCAGCGCCCGGGTCACCGGCGTCGCCCGCGCCGGCCGCGACCGCGTCGTCGACTCCGGCCGCGAGGACCAGCCCTTCACCGTCCACGTCACCCGCGCCGACGGCACCGAGGAGCGGATCACCGCCGCCGCGGTCATCGACGCCTCCGGCACCTGGTCCACCCCCGGCCCCCTCGGCGCCGACGGCCTGCCCGCGATCGGCGAGAGGACCCACGCCGCCCGCATCTCCTACCGCATCCCGGACCTGGGGGACCCCGCCGTCCGCGCCCGGTACGCCGGCCGGCGCACCGCCGTCGTCGGCTCCGGCGCCTCCGCCTTCACCGCCCTGGCCGCGCTCGCCGGCCTGGCCGAGCAGGAGAGCGGCACCCACGCCGTGTGGGTCCTGCGCCGCGGCATCACCGGCTCGACCTTCGGCGGCGGCAGCGCCGACCAGCTCCCCGCCCGGGGCGCCCTCGGGCTCGCCGCCAGGGCCGCCGTCGAGAGCGGCCACGCCGTCGCCCTGACCGGCTTCCGCACTGCCGCCGTCGAACGGAGCGGCGGCAGGCTCGCCCTCGTCTCCGAGGACGGCCGCCGCGCCGAGGACCTGGACGAGGTCGTCGTCCTGACCGGCCTGCGCCCCGACCTGTCCTTCCTGACCGAGCTGCGGCTCGGCCTGGACGAGCGCCTCCAGGCCCCCGCCGCCCTCGCACCGCTGATCGACCCCAACCGGCACTCCTGCGGCACCGTCCCCCCGCACGGCGCGGGCGAGCTCTCCCACCCCGAGCGGGGCGTCCACCTGGTCGGCATGAAGTCCTACGGCCGCGCCCCGACCTTCCTCGCCATGACCGGCTACGAGCAGGTCCGCTCCGTCGCCGCCCACCTCGCCGGCGACCGGGAGGCCGCCGAGCGCGTCGAGCTCACCCTGCCGGAGACCGGCGTGTGCGGCGGCGCGGGCCTCTTCGACCGGCCCGACGCGCAGCAGGACGCGGGCGGCGGCTGCTGCGCGGCCCCGGCCGCCGCGCCCGTCCCGGTCGCCCTCGGCACCGGCGCCCCGCCCCAGGAGGCGCCGGGCGCCGGGGGCTGCTGCTGACCCGGCCCCGGGACGGCGGCCGCCCCGGCCGGGCTGCCGGTCGCGACGGGCGGGCCGGCGGCCGCGGGAGGGGCCCGCGGGGTGCGTGCACGCCCTGCGGGCGGGGGCGGCTCCCCGGGCCGGGACCGTGGAGGCGGGGCAGGCCGGCCGGAAGGCGGCCGCGGGCCGGCGGCGGGCGGCCCCCGGCCGGCGGGCGGCCCGTACGATGCGGGCACGGTCGGATGCAGGCGGAGGGAGCGATCCGTGGCGGTGCTGGTGGTCGAGCACGGGGCCGGTGAGGGCCCCTACGCGGCGGGCGACGCGCTGCGGCGGGCCGGGCTGGAGCTGCGGCACTGCCGCACGCACCTGGGCGAGGACGTGCCCGGCGAGCTGCTGGACGTCGACGCGCTCGTGGTGATGGGCGGTCCGCAGGACGCCTGGCGCGACGAGGGCTTCCCCTCCCGGCAGGCGGAGCTGGCGCTGCTGCGGCTGGCCCTGGCGGCCGAACTGCCGGTCCTCGGCCTCTGCCTGGGCGCGCAGCTGCTCGCGGAGGCCGCGGGCGGCGCCGCGCGGCGGGGGGAGGCGGGCCCGGAGGTGGGCTGGGAGCCGGTGCGGCCGACCGCGGCGGCGGCGTCCGACCCGCTGTTCGCCGGGTCCGGACCGGACGACCGCCGGGTGCTGCAGTGGCACAGCGACACGGTGGCGCTGCCGCCGGGCGCGGTCCTGCTGGCCACGGGCGACCGCTACCCGGTGCAGGCGTACCGGGTGGGCGCGTCGGCGTGGGGGCTGCAGTTCCACCTGGAGGCGGTGGCGGAGACCGTGGAGGTGTTCGCCGCGGACGCCGCGGAGGAGCCGGGGGGCCACGGCGGCGGGGCGGCGCTGGAGGCCGCGCCGCGGCGGCTGGCGGAGCTGGCCCCGTGGCGGGACGCGGTGCTGAACCGGTTCGCCGCGCTGGTGGCGGCACGGTCGGAGCACACGCGCACCCGGGCGTTCTTCACCCCGCGCGCCGCGGACTGGGAGGAGCGCTTCCCCGACGACGGCCCCCGCTACGCGAAGGCCGTCGCCGAACTCGGCCTGACGGAGGGCCAGGCGGTGCTCGACGCGGGCTGCGGCACCGGCCGCGCCCTGCCGGCGCTGCGTGCCGCCGTCGGCGAGGGCGGCACGGTCCTCGGCGCCGACCTCACCCCGGCGATGCTGCGCACCGCGGCCGCCGCGGGCCGCGGCGGCACGGCCGGGCTGCTGGTGGCGGACTGCGCCCGGCTCCCGCTGCCGGACGCCCGCCTGGACGCGGTCTTCGGCGCCGGGCTCGTCTCCCACCTGCCGGACCCTGCCGCCGCCCTGGCCGAACTGGCCCGCGTCACCCGGCCCGGCGGGCGGCTGGCGCTGTTCCACCCGGTCGGCCGGGCCGCGCTCGCGGCCCGCCACGGGCGCGCCCTCACCCCGGACGACCTGCGCGCCGAGCCCAACCTGCGGCCGGTGCTGGCCGCCGCCGGCTGGGACCTCGCGCGCTACACGGACGCGGACGACCGCTACCTGGTGCTGGCGGACCGCCGGGCCTGAGCGGGGCCGGCCGCCGAGGTCCGGTGCCGGGGACCACCGGGGACGCCGCACGGCGGGGCGCGGCGCCGGCCGCCCCGCAGGGCACCGGGCGCCCCGGAGGGCGCCAGGCATCCCGGAGGGCACCGGGCGGCGGCAGCGCACACGGCAGGGCCGCCGCCCGCCGCGGGGCGGCCGTGCGCCTGCCGTCACTCGACGGCGAGCCTCGCGGCGTCGGGGGCGTAGACGGTCATCCAGTGCGGGTGCAGCCGGTAGAAGACCACGTCGCCGTCCCAGTCGAAGGCGTCGTCGCCGTAGACGCCCTTGACGTACGCGAGCAGGTCCGGCCAGTCCGCAGCCGGCCCGCCGTCCTCGGGGTTGAGGGTCTCCACCGTGCCGTGCGTGAACACGCCCAGGTCCTCGCCGCGCATGTGCGCGACGCTGGCGGCAGGGCGGGCGGCCAGGTGGCGGGCCTTGGCGGCGCTGCGCGCCGTGCCGAAGCACCACGTGCCGTGCAGGAAGTGCCCGTCCACACCGCTGATGCGCGGCTCGCCCCCCGCCGTCACGGTGGACAGGGCGAGCGTGCACACGCCGGTCAGGACCCGGGTGAGCTGCTCCGCGGCCAGGGTGCGCCCGGCCGTGATCGAGCGGAGGTGGGCGGAGGAGCGGGACAGGGAGGCGTCGAGCAGGGCCTGGAGTGCGGCGAGTTCCTCGGGCGTTTCACGCACCGGGCCACTGTAGCCGGGGCGGGCCCGCCCCGGCATCGGGTGGGCGGCGGCTCCGGCCGCGGCCCGCCGGGCGCCTCCGGCCCCCACGGGCCGCTCCGGAGCCGTGGCACGGCGGCGGCACGCCCCTGGGGCACGCCCCGGCGGGGCCGGCGCGTCCACGCGGGGCCGGCGGCCCGTCAGACGGCCGAGCCGCCCTGCCAGCGGTAGCCGAGTTCGGGGCGGCCGACCTGGCCGTACCGGGGCTCTCGGGCGGCCAGGCCCGCGACGGCCAGGTGCTCCAGGTAGCGGCGGGCGGTGATCCGGGAGACCCCGACCTGCTCGGCGACCGTGCGGGCGGAGAGCGGTTCGGCGGCGTCCCGCAGCGCGGCGGTGACCGCGTCCAGGGTGGGCGCGCTGAGGCCCTTGGGCAGGCCGGTCCGCTCGGGCGTGCGCAGCGCGGCGAAGGCCTGGTCGACCTCGTCCTGCCCGGCGGCCTCGCCCGGCCGGGCGAGGGTGTCGCGGAAGCGGGCGTACCGCTCCAGGCGGTCGCGCAGCGCGGCGCCGCCGAACGGCTTGAGCAGGTACTGCACCACCCCGGCGGAGACCGCCTGCCGGACCATGCCCAGGTCGCGGGCCGAGGTGACGGCGATGACGTCGGTGGTGTGCCCGGCGGCGCGCAGGGCGCGGCAGAGCCCGAGGCCGTGGCCGTCCGGCAGGTACAGGTCGAGGAGCAGCAGGTCGACGGGGGTGCCCTCGTCGCGCCGCCGGTCCAGGAGGAGGCGGGCGGCGGCCGCGGTGTGGACGGTGCCGACGGGCCGGAAGCCGGGCGTGCGCCCGACGTGGAGGGTGTGGGCGGCCGCCGCGACCGGGTCGTCCTCGACGACCAGCACGTCGAGGGCGCGCCTGCCGCCGGGCGCGACTGCGGGGGTCGCTCCCGGGGCCGTCACGGCTGCTCCGCCCCGCCCGCTGCGGCGGGCTGCGGGACGGCGGGCTGCGGGACAGCGGCCTCCGGGGGGCTTCCGGCCGCGGCGGGCCGCGGACCGCGGGCCAGCGGCAGCCGCACGGTGAAGACGGCGCCGCCGTCCTCACCGCCGCCGGCCTCGACGGTGCCGCCGTTGCGTCGGGCGGCCTGGGCGACCAGGGCGAGGCCGAGGCCGCGGCCGTGGGCGCGGGCCCCGGAGGGCCCGGCGTCGTGCTTGGTGGACCAGCCCCGGTCGAAGACCCGCCGGAGGGCGTCCGGGTCGAGGCCGGGACCGGTGTCGGCGACCCGCAGGAGCAGGGCGGGGCCCTCGGTGCGGGCGGTGACGGTGACGGCGGGCGGGCCCGGGTGGCGGGCGGCGCCCTCGACGGCGGCGTCCACCGCGTTGTCGACGAGGTTGCCGAGGACGGTGACCAGGTCGCGGGCGGGGAGGGTGTCGGGGAGGACCCGGTCGTCGATGCGGCTGTCCTCGGTGAGGGCGAGGTCGACGCCGCGCTCGGCGGCCTGGGCGGCCTTGCCGAGGAGCAGGGCGGCGAGGACGGGTTCGGAGACGGCGCCGACGACGCGGTCGGTGAGCTCCTGGGCGAGGGCGAGTTCGGCGGTGGCGAACTCGACGGCCTGGTCGGTGCGGCCCAGTTCGATCAGCGAGACCACGGCGTGCAGCCGGTTGGCGGCCTCGTGGGCCTGGGAGCGCAGGGACTCGGCGAAGCCGCGGACGGAGTCGAGTTCGCCGCTGAGCGCCTGCAGCTCGGTGTGGTCGCGGAGGGTGACGACGGTGCCGAGCCCGCGGCCCCCGCCGGCGGTCGCGCCGCCGGGGGCGCCGCCAGGGGCATCACCGGCGGCGTCACCGGGGGCGGGGGTGTCGCCGATGGCGGAGGTGTTGAGCACGACCACCCGCTCGGCGGTGAGGTGGACCTCGTCGCGGCGGGGCGGGGCGCCGAGGAGCGCCGCGGTGAGCGGGGCGGGCAGGCCGAGCCGGTCGACGGGCAGGCCCTCGGCGTCGTCGGGGAGGGCGAGCAGGGCGCGGGCGGCGTCGTTGCACAGGGCGACCCGGTGGTCCCCGTCGAGGAGGAGCAGGCCCTCGCGCACGGAGTGGAGGGTGGCCTGGTGGTACTCGTACATCCGGGCCAGTTCGGCGGCGCCCATGCCGTGGGTGTGGCGGCGCAGCCGGGCGTTGGCCACGTAGGTGGCGAGACCGCCGGCGGCGAGGGCGGCCGCGGCGACGGCGGCCACGGCGAGGAGCAGGGGGCGCAGCCGGGCGCTGATGGAGCCGACGGTGATGCCGGCGCTGACGAGGGCGACGACCCGGTGGTGCCCGTCGAGGACGGGGGTGACGACGCGGACGGAGGGGCCGAGGGTGCCGGTCCAGGTCTCCTGGACCGTGCCCCCGGCGAGGGCGCCGTCGATGTGGCCGAGGAACGGCTCGCCGATCCGGGACGGGTCGGGGTGGGTCCAGCGGATGCCACGGGTGTCCATGATGGTGACGAAGTCGACGCCCGTGTCGCGCCGGACGCGCTCGGCGTACGGCTGGAGGAGCGCGGAGGGGTCGGGGGCGCGGACGGCGGCGAGGACCGAGGGCGAGTCGGCGACGGCGCGGGCGGCGGAGACGGCCTGGCGGCGGGCGGCGTCCTCGGTGCGGGCGGCGGCGCTGAACCAGGCGAGGAGCGCGCCGCCGGCGACGACGGCGGCGACGATGACGGTCTGGACCGCGAAGAGCTGCCCGGCGAGGCTGCGGGGGCGCCCGCGGCGCGGGGCTCGGCGGCGCGGGGCGCGGCGCGGGCGGGCGGGGCGTGCGGTCATGCCCCACAGTGTGCCCCGGACCGGCCCGGCGGCCCTCCCCGGGTTCGGCGGGCCCGTACGGCGGCCGGGCGGCGGCCGGGCGGCGCGTGCGGGCATGGGCGGATGCGTGCGGGTGCGTCCGGGCACGCGCTGGTGCGCGCCTGCCGCACGCCGCGCGGGAGCGGCGCGGCGGCGGGGCGGCGGGGCGCGGCGGCGGGGCGGCGGGGCGGCGGGGCGGCGGGGCGGCGGGGCGTGAACGTTATGAACGCAAACGTGACCCGGCTCACTCCGCCCCCCATAGTCGGAGCGGCCCACCACCCGGGCCGCCGTCGAAGCCCGCCGCTGCCGCCGGGCCGAAGGAGCCGCTCATGACGTCCGCCGCCCCCGAGGCGGGCCCCGTACCGGGCCGCCGCCGGGACAGAACCCACTACCTCTACCTCGCGGTCATCGCCGCCGTGGCCGCCGGCATCGTGCTGGGGCTGACCGCGCCGGGCGTCGCCGTGGAGCTGAAGCCGCTCGGCACGGGCTTCGTCAACCTGATCAAGATGATGATCAGCCCGGTGATCTTCTGCACGATCGTGCTGGGCATCGGCTCGGTCCGGAAGGCCGCCAAGGTCGGCGCCGTCGGCGGTCTGGCCATCGGCTACTTCATGGTGATGTCGACCGTGGCGCTGGCCATCGGCCTGGTGGTCGGCAACCTGGTCCACCCCGGCTCCGGCCTGCACCTCACCGAGGCGATCGGCAAGGCGGGGCAGGCCCAGGCGGGCGGTGCCGCGGAGGGCACCACAGGCTTCCTGCTCGGCATCATCCCCACCTCGCTGGTCTCGGCCCTCACCGAGGGCGAGGTGCTGCAGACGCTGCTGGTGGCCCTGCTGGTCGGCTTCGCGCTCCAGGCGCTGGGCCCGGCGGGCGAGCCGGTGCTGCGCGGGGTGAGGCACCTGGAGCGGCTGGTCTTCCGCATCATGCAGATGATCATGTGGGCGGCCCCGGTCGGCGCCTTCGGCGCGATGGCCGCGGTGGTCGGGGCGACGGGCGTCGACGCCCTGAAGAGCCTGGCGATGATCATGCTCGGCTTCTACGCCACCTGCCTGCTCTTCGTCCTGGTCGTGCTCGGCGGCCTGCTGCGGCTGGCGGCCGGGGTGAACATCCTCGCGCTGCTCCGCTACCTCGGCCGCGAATTCCTGCTCATCCTCTCCACGTCCTCCTCCGAGAGCGCCCTGCCCCGGCTCATCGCCAAGATGGAGCACCTCGGTGTGAGCCGCCCGGTCGCCGGCATCACCGTGCCGACCGGGTACTCCTTCAACCTCGACGGCACCGCCATCTACCTCACCATGGCGGCGCTCTTCATCGCCGAGGCCATGGACCGGCCGCTCTCCGTCGGCCAGCAGGTCTCGCTGCTCCTCTTCATGGTCGTCGCCTCCAAGGGCGCGGCCGGCGTCACCGGCGCCGGCATGGCCACCCTGGCGGGCGGCCTGCAGTCGCACCGCCCGGAGCTGGTGGACGGCGTCGGCCTGATCGTCGGTATCGACCGCTTCATGTCGGAGGCCCGCGCGCTCACCAACTTCGCAGGCAACGCCGTGGCGACCGTCCTGATCGGCCACTGGACGAAGGAGCTGGACCGCGAGCAGCTGGAGGCCGTGCTCTCCGGCGACCGGCCGTTCCGCGAGGACGGCGCCGACACCGGGGAGCCGCACCCCGGCGCGGAGGAGGCCGCCGTCCCGGCCCAGCACGGCGAGCCCGCCGCGCTGTAGGCGAGCCCGCCGCGCTGCAGGGCGGCGCGTCCGGACCGCAGCGGCCCCGCCCGGCCCCCGGGCGGGGCTGCTGCGTCGCCCGTGCGGCCGCCGCCCGTGCGGGACGGGGTCAGCGGGCCGCGGGGCCGCTCCCGGACGTCTCCAGCAGGCGGGCGGCGTGCACCCGCCCGGCGTGCTCCACCAGCCGGATCAGGACCTCCTTGCCGGACGCCCGGCTGCGGGCGTCGCACAGCATCACCGGTGTGCCCGGGTCCAGGTCGAGGGCGAGCGCCACGTCCTCCGCCGCGTGGTCGGGGGCGCCGGTGAAACGGTTCACCGCCACCACGAACGGGATGCCGCGCCGCTCGAAGAAGTCCACCGCCGGGAAGCAGTCGTCCAGCCGCCGGGTGTCGGCGAGCACGACCGCCCCCAGGGCGCCCTGGGCGAGCTCGTCCCACAGGAACCAGAAGCGGTCCTGGCCCGGGGTCCCGAAGAGGTAGACCGACAGCCCCTCCCGGATGGTGATCCGGCCGAAGTCCATGGCGACCGTGGTGGTGGTCTTCTGCTCCACGCCGTCCAGGTCGTCCACGCCCGCACCGGCCTCGGTCAGCTGCTCCTCGGTGCGCAGCGGCCGGATCTCGCTGACCGCGCCGACCAGGGTGGTCTTGCCGACGCCGAAGCCGCCGGCCACCAGGATCTTCAGCGCCAGCACCTGGCCGTCCCCGCCGCCCCCCTCCGGGGCGGCGGCGGGGGCGTGCGGGGATCTCTCAGAGCGCACGGAGTCCATTGATCACTTCCCTGAGGATGTGCTCGTCGGGGAGCAGGGCGGGCGGCAGCGGCCGGCTGACACGGATGTACGCGGCGTCCAGCAGGTCGGCCAGCAGCACCCGGACCACGCCGAGCGGCAGGTCCAGTCCGGCGGCGACCTCCGCCACCGAGAGCGGGCCGGACCGGCACAGGTCGAGGATGGCCGCCTGCTCGGGCCCGACCGGCGGGTCCTCGTGGGGCAGGACCTCGCTGGCGACCTGGGCGATCAGGTCGAAGGCGCCGTCGGCCGAGCCGGTCCGGCCGCGGGTGACGGCGTACGGGCGGACCAGCGGTCCGGCGTCGTCGTCGAACCAGCGCGACGGGTGCCGCGGCCGCCCGGGCCGCCCCGGCCGGGCGGCCGGGGCGGCGGGGTCGGGCGGCTCCTCGTACGGGCCGCCGGCCGGCGGCCCGTACGAGGGGTCCGGCGGCTCCCCGCGCGGGGGGCCGGGCGGGAACAGCACCGCAGGTCAGCCCGCCGCGCCGCTGCCGGCGGCGGCACGCGGCGGCGTGTACAGGTGCTCGCCGACCCTGCGGACCAGGCGGGCCATCTCGTACGCGACCAGGCCGAGGTCGGCGTCGGCGGAGCTGAAGACGGCCAGGCAGCTGCCCTCCCCCGCCGCGGCGACGAAGAGGAAGCCGCCCTCCAGCTCGACCATGGTCTGGCGCACGTCGCCGGCGCCGAAGTGCCGCCCGGCGCCCTTGGCCAGGCTGTGGAAGCCGGAGGCGACCGCCGCCAGGTGCTCGCCGCCCTCGCGGCCGAGGGCCGCCGAGGCTCCCATGGCGAGGCCGTCCGCCGAGAGGACCACGGCGTGCTGGACCTCGGCCACCCGGTCCACCAGTTCGTCCAGCAGCCAGTTCAGCTCGCCGGAGTTGTGGGTCGTCCCGATCATCCTGCGTCTCCTTCGTACGGCCGGTCGGGTGCGGAGCGGCGGGCGGGCGAGGGGCGGCCGGTGCCGCGGGCCCAGCCGCTCTGGAAGGCGGACATGGCCGCGCGGGCCTGTTCCGGGGTGCGTCCGGCGGGGGCGGGCCGACGGCCCGCCACGGGCGCCGGTGCCTCCCGAAGTTGAGGGGCGATACTAGCCTGCCGGACCCGCCGCGGCAGCCCTGTCGGGGCACCGGCTGCGGGGTCTCCGCCGGGAGTCGCGGGGGCTCCGCCGGGGGTCGCGGGGGCGGTCGAGGCAGGGGCTGCGCCGGGGGTCCCGGCGGGAATCCCGCCCGGGGCGGCGTCCGGTGGTCCGGCGGGGGCGGCCGGGGACCCGGGCGGGCCGCCGTCGGCGGGCCGGAAGGGGACGGGGCGCAGCACCCCGGGGCTGCGGCCGTCGGCACCGAACGGGCGCAGCACGCCGGTCTGCCGGGGCAGCGGCCGGGGTCCCTGGGCGGGGCGGCGGGGCGGGGGCGTCCGCCCGGACTCACCGGCGGCGGGGCGCGGCGCGGCGGCCGCGGGCCGGAGGGGAAGGGGCTGCCCGGGGGCGTGCGGGCCGTGCGGTCCGGACGGGGCCGGGCCGGAGGGCGGCGGGCCTGAGAGGGGCGGGCCGGAGGGGAGCGGGCCGGGCCTCGCGGCGCCGGGTGCGGCCGGCTGCGGAGCGGGCTCCCCGTGCGCGGCGGGCCCGTGCGCCGGCTCACCGTGCGCGGGCGCCGCGTCGGCGCTCTGCCCGTGGGCCGGATGCTCGTGGGCCGGATGCTCGTGCGCGGCGGGCCCGGCGGGGCCCGGGACGGCGGGGCGGACCGGTCCGGGCGGGGCGGACGGGACGGGGACCGGCCCCGCGGGCGCGGCGCCGGGGGCGGCGGGCCGGACGGCGCCGCCGGGGGCGGGGCGGACGCCCGGACGCGCCCCGCCGGACCGGGCCGGACCGGCCGCGGCCTGCTCCAGCAGCGCCGTCGGCAGCAGCACCACGGCCGTGGTCCCCCCGTAGGCGGAGGGCCGCAGCGACACCTTGACCTGGTGCCGGCGGGCCAGGCGGCTGACCACGTAGAGGCCCAGCCGGTCGCTGTCGAAGAGGTCGAGCTGTTCGGCGGCCGCGATACGGCGGTTGGCGTCCGCCATGGCCTCGGCGCCCATGCCGAGTCCGCGGTCCTCGACCTCCAGGACGTAGCCGTTGCCGACCTGCTCGCCGCGGACGTGGACCCGCGTGTGCGGGGGTGAGAAGGCGGTGGCGTTCTCCACCAGTTCGGCGACGAGGTGGGTGAGGTCGGCGACCGCGGACCCGGCGACGGCGGCGTGCGGCATGCGGTGCACCTCGACCCGGGCGTAGTCCTCGACCTCGGAGACCGCCGCGCGGACGACGTCGAGCATCGGGACCGGCTTGCGCCAGGCGCGGCCGGGGGCGGCGCCGGAGAGGATGATCAGGCCCTCGGCGTGGCGCCGCATGCGGGTCGTCAGGTGGTCGAGGCGGAAGAGGTCGGCGAGCTCCGCCGGGTCCTCGGTGCGGCGCTCCATGGCGTCCAGCAGGGTGAGCTGACGGTGCACCAGGACCTGGCTGCGGCGGGCGAGGTTGACGAAGACGCCCGAGACGCCCGAGAGGACCTCGGCCCGCTCGACGGCGGCCTTGAGGGCGGCCCGGTGCACGGTCTCCAGGGCGCCGGCGACCTGGGCGATCTCGTCGTCGCCGCGGCCCGCGGAGAGCGGCGCCTCGGCCTCGACGTCGATCTCCTCCCCGGCCAGCAGCCGCCGCATGGCGGCCGGCAGGCGGCGGCCCGCCAGGTCCAGGGCGGAGTTGCGCAGGCCGACGAGCTCGCCGACCAGGGCCCGCCCCACCTGCACGGAGATCAGCAGCGACGCGAGGACGGCGACCAGGCCGAGGGCGACGGCCGCACCGGACCGGGTGAACACGCCCATCACGTACGGGTCGGCACGGCCCGCGGCGGCCCGTCCGGCCTGCTCCTCCACCGCGCGCACGGTCCGGGCGGCGGTCCCCGCGGCGGCGTCCCACCGGGCGGCCGGGGCGGCGCCGGCGGCGGCCCGTCCGGCGGGCGCGGCGGCGACGGCGTCCTCCAGGGACGCGAGGGCCTTCCACTCCGCGGAGCCGGCGACCGCCTGCCAGGCGGAGCGGTCCGCGGGGCGGAGGTCGGCGGCGGACTGCAGGTAGAGGTCGCGGCGGGTGTGGGCGGCCCCGGTGAACTCCCGCTGCTCGGCGGCCGGGAGGCGGCCCGAGGTGTGGGCGGCGCCCAGCAGGGCGTCCTCGCGGGCGAGCATCTCGCGGCCGCGGGAGAACTCCAGCAGCACCCGCGCGTCGGAGGCCGCGTCGTGGTCCTGGAGGCCCGTCAGGGAGCCGGTGACGGCGAAGGCGCCGTCCACGGCGTCGCCGTACGCGCGGTAGGCGGCGGGCCAGTCGAGCCGCCGCGCCTCGACGCCCCGGCGGACCGCGGCCAGGCCGCGGAGCCGGGTGACGAGGGCGGAGACCCGGGCGCCGGCGTCCGCGCCGAGCCCGGCGGCGTCGGCGCTGGTGTAGTCGCGGCCGAGGTCCAGCGGGGCCGCGGCGCGGTCGGTGGCCGCGGCCCGGCCGCGGAGGGCGGCACGGGCGGCGGGGGTGGGCGCGGCCAGGTAGCGGCCCGCCGCGGCGCGTTCGGCCTGGAGCGCGGTGACGGTGTCCTCGACGGGGTCGAGGAGGGTGCGGTGGACCTCCTTGAGCCGCAGGAGGTCCCAGACGTCCTGCGCGGTGCTGACGGTGGCGAAGGCCCACAGGGCCATCAGCGAGACCACCGGGACCATCAGCAGGGCGACCGTCTTCGCCCGGACGGAGCGGGGGCGCAGGGAGCGGAGGAGGGGGCGCGGCGCCCGCGGGGCGGCGGCCCGCACCGGCCGGGGCGGGGGCGCGGTCCCGGCCGGTGCGGTGTCCCGGGGGGCGGACCGTTCGCGGGCGGGGGGGTCCTGTGCGGACTGCTGGTGTGCGGGCCGCTCGTGGGCCGCCGGCCGCTCCTCCGCCGCGCGCGGGCCGGCGTGGGCGCCGCGGCGGTGGGTGCGGGCGGCCCTCCGGGGGCCCTCGTGGCGGGCGGGCGCGCCGGTGTCGGGGGCGGGCGTGCCGGCGCGCGGGGCGTCCGGGGAGCCGCCTGGCGGCCTGCGGGGAAGTCGCATGGGTTCCTCGATCCCGTGTGCGGTGGTCCTGCCGGGGGGCGGGGAGGGGCGGTGGTGGGGGGAGGGGGCGGAGCGGGGACCGCTCAGACGGAGGCCGGGTCGCCGCGCAGCTCGTCCGCCGACGCGTACGCGGCCCGCTCCCGCGCGGTGGGCGAGAGCGCGACGAAGGCCGAGGTCAGGAAGAGGAACGAGCCGAGGCCGACCGCCAGCGGGAAGATGAACTGCATGGCGGTGGCGCCTCCCAGGGCGGCCCGCGCGGGGTCCATCCGGATGTGGACGGCCGCCATGCCGGTGTAGTGCATGCTGCTCACCGCGACGCCCATGACGAGCGAGGCGCCCGCCGCCGCGGCGCCTCCCCGGACGGTGAGGGCGGCCCACAGGGCGGCGGTGGCGGCGACGACCGCGATCAGCACCGAGAGCACCACCAGCGGTGGGTCGTAGCCGACGGAGCCGTGCAGCCGCAGCGCCGCCATCCCGAGGTAGTGCATGCAGGCGACACCGACGCCGGTGGTGAGGCCCCCGACCGCCAGCGACCGGCCGCGGTGGCGCCCGTACCCCACGGCGAACACGCCGAGGCCCGTCACCAGCATCGCCACCACCAGGCTGAGCACGGTCAGCGGCACGTCGTACCGCAGTTCGGTGCCGGAGACGCTGAAGCCCAGCATGGCGACGAAGTGCATGGTCCAGATGCCGGAGCCGATCGCCACGGCGCCGGTGACCAGCCAGTTGCGGCGCGCGCTGCCCGTGGTGGCCAGGGCCCGCACGGTGCAGCGCAGGCCGAGCGCCGAGCCGACGCACGCCATGACGTACGAGATCACGGGGGTCAGCCAGCCGAAGCTGAAGTGGTTCATGTCGCCCATGGGGCCTCCCTCACTCACCGGGTGGCGGGGACGCTACTCACCGTCCCGGTTCCGTTACGGGAGGTTCCGGAAAGTGGGCCCCGGTCGGCGCGGGTTGTGCTCGAATGGACGGGTCCTGCGCGAACGGGCGACCCTGCGGCGTACGCCGCAGGAGTGACGCGGCACCCGCCGCCGTGACGCCGCCGGGCACTCCCCCGGCACGGTTCCCGTCCTGCGCACGGCGCCCGCCCGCGGTCCCGCCGGGGACGTGCCGGGGACGTACCGGGGCACCGCGCCCGTTCGAGGGACGCGCCGGGGACGTGCCGGGGCACCGTGCCCGTTCGAAGGACGCGCCCGGGCGGCAGCGCTGCCGGGCAGGACGCCCCGGCCGGGTGCGCTGCGGGCCGGACCGGACTCCGCGGACGGACTCCGCGCACCGCCGGCGCGGGGAGGGGCGGCGGTCCGCGGTCCCCGGCGGGCACGCCCGCGCCGGAGCCGGACGGCAGCGCTGTGCGGCGGCAGTAGGGCAGTAGGGCAGTAGGGCAGTAGGGCAGTCGGGCGCGACGGTCGGGCCCGCCGATCGGGACGGGGCGCCGATCGGGACGGGCCGCCGGACGGGACGGGCCGCCGATCGGGCGGCGTGACGGCGGATCAGGCGGCGTGACGGCGGGGGCGCCTGCCGGAGCGGCCGCGGCGGCGCCGTGCACCGAGGACGGCGGCGACCGCGGCGAGCAGGACGGCGGCCGCACCGCCGACGGCCAGGGGCGCTCCCCCGGAGGTCGGGGCGGTGGCGGCGGCGGGCGCGGCCTGCGGATCCGCGGAGGGCCCGCCGGCCCCGGAGGACGCCGGGGACCCGGCCGCCGCGGGGGCGGAGGTGCGGCCGGCGGACGGCAGCGGGGCGGGGGCCGCCGGGGAAGCGGGGACCGCGGGGGCCGCCGGGGAGGCGGTGGACGCGCGGCTCCCCGGGACGGCGGGCGTCCGGGCGGCGGGGGCGGCGGCCGGGGAGGCCCGGAGGAGCACGTCGGAGCAGGAGTAGTAGGTGTCCGGCGTGCTGGTGGTCTGCCAGACGGTGTACACCAGGTGCCGCCCCGTCCGGCCCTGCGGCACGCGGCCGGTCATCACGTACGCGCCGTCGCGCACCGGCGGGTCGGCGGCCTGGAGGAACGGCTGCGCGTCCAGGTCGGCCCAGCGCAGCGGCCGGGCCGGGTCCCAGCCGTCCCGGGTGAGGTAGAGCCGGAAGACGCCCTGGTGCGGGATGGTGGTGCGGTAGCGGAAGGTGAAGGTCGCGCCGGACGTCAGGGGTGCGGCGGGCCAGTCGGCGCGGGCCAGGTCGAGGCCGCGGTAGGCCGGGATGCCGCCGCTGCACAGCCGGCCGTCCGGGATCAGCTGCCGGTCGCGGCCCGCCACCCCGGCGACGCGGAGGTCGTCCCACCGCCGGACGGCGCCCGGGTCGCTCGCGGCCACCGCGGCGGCGCAGGCCGGGGAGGCCGCGGCGGCGCCGCCCTCCGGGCCGCACTCCACGGTCCTGCTCGGCGGGTCGGCCATGGCGCCGTGCGCGGCCGCGGGGCCTGCGGCCGCCCAGCCGGCCAGGACCGCTGCGACGCCGGCGAGTGCTCCGGCCGTCCTCCGACGCACCGCCACCGGGCGCACCGCCTTCCGTCCGCCGCCCGCCTGCGCGGGCGGGTCCGGGCCGGACCGCTGCGGACCGGCCGGGGCCGGGCCCGGGCGGCGGCGCGGTTGCGGTGCGCCGCCGCCCGGCGACCACCGCCCCTCTGTACGCGGGGCGGCGCCGGAGGGTTCACGGGTCTCCCGGCCGGGATCGCCGGGGGTGGAGGGGCAGGAGGCGGACAGGCAGGGGGCGGGGGTCGGAGGGGGCGGGGGCCGGAGGGGACGGGGGCCGGACCGGGCGGCGGGGCGGCGTCACCCGGGCGGCCGGCCGGCGAGGTTGCGGGCGATGTCGAAGGTGAGGCGGTGCCAGGGGCGGCGCGGGTCGCGGCCGGTGAGCTCGCGGATGCGGCGCAGCCGGTAGCGGAGGGTCTGCGGGTGGAGGTGGAGCGCCTCGGCTGCGGCGGTGGCGGACCCGGTGTCGAGGTAGGCGTCGAGGGCCTCGGCGAGGTGGCGCCGGTCCGGGCGCAGCAGCGGGCCGAGCACGGCCCGGGCCACGCGGTCGGGTGCGGCGCCGGGGCGTGCCGCGAGCAGGGCCAGGACGTGGGCGTCGGCGTCCCCGAGCAGGGGGGTGGCGCCGTAGGCGTGGGCGGGGGCGGTGTCGAGGGCGTCGGCGGCGAGCCGGTACGCCGCGGGGATGCCCTCGGCGGGTTCGCCGGTGACGGCGCAGCCGCGCCAGTGGAGGGCGGCGAGCGCGTCGGGGAGCGCGCCGGCGGCCTCGGCGGGGAGCAGGAGGACCGCGCGGGGGCCGCGGGCGGTGACCAGGACGGAGCAGGCGTCGGGGGCCTGCCCGGCGGCGGGCGCCTCGGCGGGCGCGACGGTGACCGCGTCGGCGAGGGCGGCTGCCGCGGCGGCGGCCGCCGCCTCCGGCGCGACGGCCTCACGGACGGGACCGGGGCCGCCGGTTCCGGATCCACCGGTTCGGGGTCCACCGGTTCCGGGTCCGCCGAAGTCGGGTCCGCCGGGGTCGGGTCCGCCGGGGTCGGGCTCGGCGACGAGGAGGCGGTACGGGTCGGGGAGCCGCACGCCGAGCCGGGCGGTGCGGTCGGCGACGGCGCCGGCCGAGGCGTGGCGGCCGGTGACGAGGTCGTCGAGGAGGTCGCGCAGGGCCCGGTTGCGGTCGCCGGAGAGCCGTTCGGCGGCGGCGGTGTAGCCCGCGTACAGGGACTCCGAGAGGGAGTCGAGGGCGGTGAGCCACAGCCGGGCGAGGGCGAAGACGTCGTCCGGCTCCAGCAGGCCGGCGGTGCGTGCGGACAGGTGCTCCAGCAGGGCGGTGGCGGCGACCCGGTAGGCGCGGAGCACGGCGGGCAGGGGGCGCCCGTCCGCGGCGCGGGCCGCACCGATGCCGCGGAACCGGGCGAGGTCGGCGGTCGTGAAGCAGCCGCCGTCGACCCAGAGTTCGAGGCTGCGGGCGAGGACCCAGGCCGCGATGGCCCGCACCTCGGGCAGCCTGCTGCCGTCCAGGGCCCGGTAGGCGGGCACCTGGGAGCGGACGGCCCCGACCAGGGCGTCCACCAGCGGGCCGGGGTCGGCCATGACCTCGCGCCGGACCCGTCCGCGCGCCTCGTGCCCCATGCGGGCCCTCCCCGCCGGGCACCCCGGGGCGCCCGGCTTGTCACCGGCTGACAACACGGTCCTCGCGTCGTGCGCAGGGACGTTGTCGGGGATTGTCACCCGCGCCAGTATGCAGCGGGAAGACCCCCTGCCGACCCCTACCGGAAGGAGCACCCGTGGCAACCGTCGACGTGGAGCCCGAGGTCCCGCCGCGCGAGGCGCCGTTCGCGGAGAAGATGGAGTACTACCGGTCGCAGCACACCAGCCGGGGCATCCGGATGACGCACCTGGCGGGCATCCCGGGCGTGGCGGTGTCGCTGCCGCTGCTGTTCGCCCGGCCGAAGGTGGGCGTCCCCCTGTTCGCGGCGAGCTGGGCGCTGCAGGTCGCCGGGCACAAGCTGTTCGAGAAGAACAACCCGGCGCTGACCAAGGGGTTCGTCTCCTTCCAGCTGTGCGGGCTGGCCTTCTGGTGCGAGGAGGTCGGCGAGCTGATCGCCGGCCGCGGCATCGGCGGCGGCCCCTCGAAGCGCTGACGGCCGGACCGGCCGCTCCTGCCCGCTCCGGGCGGGAGCGGGCGTCGGCGGTCCGGTGCTCGAGGTCCGGTGCTCGCGGTCCGGGGCTCGCGGTCCGGTGCTCGGCGCCCGGCGTCCCGGGTTCGGCCGGGTGGCGCCCGGGGGTTGACCTCGAGGGAGCTTGAGGTCCTGCGGTCGGACCGTCCCGCGACGACGCGAACCGAGGAGACCCGCCATGAGCAGCCACGTCGTTCCCGACCGCTACCGCTACGCGGCGGTTCCCCACGTCATGGTCGACGACGCGGACGCCGCGCTCGGCTTCTACCGGGAGGCGTTCGGCGCCAGGGAGCTGTTCCGCGTCCCAGGTCCGGAGGGCGGCGTCATGCACGCGGAGTTCGCCGTCGGGGAGTCGGTCGTCATGGTCGGCGACGCGGGGGGAGTCTTCACGGCGCCGAACGCCGGGGGCGGTCCGTCAGTGGGCCTGCATGTGTTCGTCGAGGACGTCGACGCCCTCTGCCGGCGGGCCGTGGACGCAGGGGCGGAGCTGCTGCAGCCGCCGACGGACATGTTCCACGGCGACAGGACGGCGATCCTCCGCGACCCGTCCGGACACGTCTGGATCTTCCTGACCCACCAGGAGGACCCGTCGGCGGAGGAGGTCCTCCGGCGCGCCGCCGGACCCCCGTCCGGAACCGGGCACCACGCCTGACCCGGCCCGGAGACCGCCGGTAGAGCCGCCGTCGCCGGGACCGGCCTCCGGGTGGCCGCCCCGCCATGGATCCCGCGCCCGATCAGGCCGCTCGGCCGGCTGTCCGCCGGGCTCCGGGCCGACGGCATCCGGCTCGGGGTCCTCGCCGGCCCGCCCGCCGGCCTCCACGACCCCGACGCGGCCCCGGGCCGGGTCCGCCCGTGGCACAGTGGGCCCGTGAGGACGATCGGACTGCTCGGAGGCATGAGCTGGGAGTCCACCGCGGAGTACTACCGGCTGGTCAACCGGCTCACGCGTGAGCGGCTGGGCGGCCTCCACTCCGCCAGGTGCGTGGTGTACTCCCTGGACTTCGCGGACGTCGAGCGGCTGCAGGCCGAGGGGCGCTGGGACGAGGCCGGGGAGGTCCTGGCCGGGGCGGCCGCGGCGCTGGAGTCGGCGGGGGCGGAGCTGCTGCTGATCTGCACCAACACCATGCACAAGGTGGCCGACCGGGTGGCCGTGGCCGTGGGGGTGCCGTTGCTGCACCTGGCGGACACCACGGCGGACGCCGTGCTGGCGGCGGGGATCCGCCGGGTCGGGCTGCTGGGCACCGCGTTCACCATGGAGCAGGACTTCTACCGCGGCCGCCTGGAGGCCCGCGGCATCGAGGTGCGCGTCCCGGACGCGGAGGGGCGCAGGACCGTGCACCGGGTGATCTACGAGGAGCTGTGCGCGGGGATCGTCCGGGAGGAGTCCCGCGCCGCCTACCGGGAGGTCATGCGGGACCTCGCCGACGGCGGGGCCGAGGGGATCGTGCTGGGCTGCACCGAGATCGAGCTGCTCGTCGGCCCGGAGGACAGCCCGCTCCCGGTGTTCCCCACCACGCGGCTGCACGCGGAGGCGGCCGTGGCGTGGGCGCTGTCCGACGGACCGTAGGGGCCGCCGGGACCAGGAGGACCGACGGGACCGGCGGGACCGGCGGGACCGGCGGACGTCCCCGTCGGACGGCGGCCCGCGAGGCGGCCGGCCGTGCCGCGCCCTCCCCCCGGACCGCCGTGCGGCTGCGGGCCGCGGCCTGCGCCCACGCGGGTCGGCTCCGCCTCCGGCGCCGGACCCGCTGAACCGCCGTCAGCCGCGGGGCGCCCCGTACCAGCGCCACTCGCTGCGGCGGCCCAGGCCCAACAGTTCCGTGCGGCCGGTGCACCACAGGAGGGCGGCCCAGGGGTCGGTAGCGGCCGGGGCGTCGGGGAAGAGCCTGGCCAGGGCCCGTGCGCAGAGGTCGGCGGGCGGCGTCCAGCCGACGCCCAGGCCCTCGGCGATGTCGTGGGTGTGCACCAGGGTCTCGACGACGCCCATCGCGGCGAACCCCTCGGGGTCGGCCGCGCCGAAGACGTGGTGGGAGCGGACCGTCGGCGGCGTGGCCCGGACGACGGCCGCCAGCAGGGCGCCGCAGGCCTCCAGCACCTGGAGCAGACCGGTCGGGCCGGCGTCGCGGTCCGCGAAGACGGCGTTCGCCGGTCCGCCGGGTCTGCGGCGGCTCCAGGCGAGCGGGACGTGGGTGCCCGGCGGCGGCTCGGCGGGCCCGAGCTGGACGGCGTAGGAGAGCAGGTCGTCGGCGAGGTGCTCGGCGGTCTCCCAGCAGTCCCACTCCAGGGATCCGGCCCGGGTGTGCCAGTCCCGCGCGTCCGCCCCGGCCAGGGCGGCGACCGCGAGGCGGACGGCGTGCAGGACGTCGGCCGCGGTGACGGGCCCGGTCGGTGGTGGGTGTGTCTCGGCCATCGCGGGACCGTACCAGGGCGGGCCATGCCCACGGGAACCGTTTTCCCGCCGCGGCGCCGGAGGCGCCGGGCTCGGCGGCCGGCCGGGCCGTACCGCCGGGATGCTCCGCCGGGCCGCCCCGCCGGGATGCGCCGGCAGCAGGCCGGTCCCGCGGGCCGGCGGGGCGGCCCCTGCACGTCGCGTGCCGCGGAGCGTCGGCGGCGCTCACCTCCTCCCCTCCCCCGCTGCGCCCGGTCGGGGCGCGTCCCCCGGGCCCGGTGCGCCGGTCCGGTACTGGTCGGCCTGCATGCCGTACAGCTCGGCGAAGTGCCCTCCGGCGGCGAGGAGTTCGGCGTGGGTGCCCTCCTCGACCAGGCGGCCGCGGGAGAGCACGTAGATCCGGTCGGCGTGGCGGACGGAGGCCAGCCGGTGGGTGATCAGGACGATCGACTGCCCCTCGTCGGCGAGGCGGCGGATGCGCTCGAAGACGTCGATCTCGGCCCGCGGGTCGAGGGCGGCGGTGGGCTCGTCGCAGATGAGCAGCGGCGCGGCCCGGTAGTGGGCGCGGGCCAGGCCGAGCCGCTGCCACTGGCCGCCGGACAGCTGCACGCCGCCGGCGAACTCGCGGGCGAGCAGGGTGTCCCAGCCCGCGGGCAGGTCCTTCAGCAGGGGGCCGGCGTCGGCCTGGCGGACCGCGTGCTCCAGGCGGTCGTCGCCGCCGGGGGCGCCGGGCCGGCCGATGGTGACGTTGACCCGGGCGGTGAACGGCCAGCGGTGGAAGTCCTGGGAGACCAGGGCGACGCGGTCGAAGAGCTGGTCGCGGTCGAGGTCGGCGGCGTCGACGCCGTCCCAGAGGATCCGGCCCTCGGTGGGCGGGTGGAGGCCCGCGAGGAGCTTGGCGAGGGTGGACTTGCCGGAGCCGTTCTCGCCGACCAGGGCGACGATCTCGCCGCGCCGCAGGGTCATGCTGACCCTGTCGAGCGCCGGTTCGCTGCGGTCCGGGTACCGGAAGCCCACCCGTTCGACCCGGACGAGCTGCGGCCGGGCCGCCACGTCCGCCCCGCCCGCGGGGATGGCCCGGCGCCCGGCCTCCTCGACGACGCGCTCCAGGTCCTGGAAGAACAGCGCCTGCTCGTAGAGGAAGTTGACCTGCATGACCAGCGAGCCCAGGTCGGCGGTGCCGGTGCGGACGGCGAGCACGGCGGTGCCGGCGACCGCGAGCGGCATGCCGCCGGAGAGCAGCAGCAGGCCGAGCGCGGTGTAGGTGGCGCCGGCCGCGATGCCGGCGAGCGCGGAGGCCGCCACCTCGGTGGCGGCCTCCGCGCGGGCGAGCCGGGTCTGCTCGGCCTCGGCCCGCGCCGCCATCCGCTCGTAGTGGTCGAGGACGAACGCGCCCGCCCCGTGCACCCGCACCTCCTGGGCGGCCTCCCGGCCGGTGATCAGCTCGGAGAGGACGCGGCGGGCGCGGGCGTGCTCCAGCCACACCAGGAACGACCCGTAGCGGCGGCGCGCCGAGCGCACCGACGCCCAGCCGCGGGGCAGCGCGATGAGCAGCAGCAGCGGCAGCAGCACCGGGTGCAGGACGAGGAGGACGCCGCCCGCGGCGGCGAGCGCGAGCACCGCGTTGAGCACGCCCACGCTGTAGCCGACCATCCGGCGGGCGGCCTCGGCGCCGTACTGGGCGGAGGCCAGCAGCCGGTGGAACTCGGCGTCCTCGACCGCCTCGAGCTCCACCCGCGCGGCACGCCGCAGGTAGCGGACGGTGGCGAGCCGCTCCACCTTGGGCTGCAGGGTGCCGGTGGCGGCGGTGGACCAGGCGGCCAGCAGCGCGGCGAGCGCGCCGGCGGCGGCGACCCAGGCCAGGGCGGGCAGCGCGGAGCGGACCCGCTGCGGGGTGGGCCCGGCGGCGAACAGCTGCACCAGCACGCCGTTGGTGGCGAGCAGCCCGAAGGCCCGGGCCGCGCCCTGCCCGAGCTCGGCGGCGAGGACGGAGGCCAGGGCGCGCCGGTCGGCCTCCCAGGCGAGGCGGAACGCCTGCCAGGCGCTGCGCGGCAGGCGGCGCGCCATGGCCAGGAAGGACATGCCCACCCAGGCCAGCTCGTGCTGCGACCAGCCGCCCGCGTACCGCAGGGGCCCGCCGAACAGCAGTTCCTCGCTGCCGCCGGAGGCGTCCTCCCGCCCGGGCTCCCGCCCGTCCCCTCCCCGCCGCCGCGCACCGGGCCGCGCCCACGTCCACGCCCCCGCGCGGGCCCGCGTCCGCACGTCCGCCATGGCTGCCTCCCCCGAGTCGGCCGCGCTCCCCCTCCCCGCCGGGGACCGCGGCATGGCCACTGCCCGGCAGCGTACGGGCACCCTCCGACAATCCGTCCGATCCCCGGCGCGGCCGGCGGCCCCCGCTCCCACCGCGCGCCCCGGGACCGCCCGCGCACACCCGCGCGCCCCGGTCCGGCCCCGGTCCCGCCCTCGACCACCAAGCATTGACTTGGGGGTCGAGGGCGGGGCACCATCGGCGCGGGACGGGGGCCGCCGGAGCCGACGGGGCCGAGGGACCTCCGGCCGGAAGGGGAGCGCATGGACGGGCCGGGGAAGCGCGGACGCCGGGCGGGGCGAGGGCGGTGGGCCGTGCTCGCCCACCGGGACTTCCGCGTCTTCTACGCGGGCTTCGCGACCTCGCTGTTCGGGACCTCCATGGCGTCGGTGGCCCTGGCCTTCGCGGTGCTGGACGGCGGCGGCTCGCTCACCGGCCTCGGCGCGGTGATGACGGCCCGGATCCTGCCCCTGGTGGCGGGCCTGCTCGGCGGCGGCCTGCTCGGCGACCGGCTGCCCCGCCGCCGGGTGATGCTCGCCGCCGACCTGCTCCGGGCGGGGGCCCAGGCCGGGATCGCCGCGCTGTTCCTGGGCGGCGGGTTCCCGCCGATGGGGCTGCTGCTGGCCCTGAGCGCGGCCTCCGGCATCGGCGAGGCGCTGTTCAGCCCCTCGCTGGAGGGGCTGGTCCCCGAGCTGGCCCCGGCCGGATCCCTGCAGGACGCCAACTCCCTGCTGGGGCTGGCCCGGTCGGCCGCCACGGTCGGCGGCCCCGCGGTCGCCGGGCTGCTGGTCGCCGCCGCGGGTCCGGCGGCGGTGCTCGCGGTGGACGCCGCCAGCTACCTGGCGAGCGTCGCCTCCCTGCTCCTGCTGCGGATCCCCGGCGCCGCGCGGCAGGCCGGCACCGGGGTGCTGCGGGACCTGCGGGACGGCTGGGAGCTCTTCCGCTCCCGCACCTGGCTGTGGGCGCTCACCCTCCAGGGCGCCCTGTTCAACCTGGCCGTCTGGGCGCACTTCCTGGTCCTGGGCCCGGCGGCCGCCCGGGCGGACCACGGCGGAGCCGGCGCGTGGGAGGCGGTCATGGCCCTGTACGGGGCGGGCTCGGCCGCCGGGGGCCTGGCGATGCTGGGCCGCAGTCCCTCCCGGCCGCTGGCGGTGTCCACCGCGGCCGCGTTCGGCTGGGGGGCGCCCTCCGCCTGCCTGGCGCTGCACGCGCCCTTCCCGGTCCTGGCCGCGGGCGCGCTGGCGGCGGGTGCGGCCAACGCGGTGGGCGGCACGCTGGGGACGACGACGGTGCAGCAGCAGGTCCCGGCCGAGGCCCTGTCGCGGGTCATGTCCTACGTGTACGTCGGGGCGTTCGCGCTCGGCCCCCTGGGGCTCGCGGCCGCCGGGCCGCTGGCGGAGCGGGCCGGGATCGGCACCGTGCTCGCCGCCGGGGCCGCCTGGCAGACGGTCTCCACCGCGGCCGTGCTCGCCCTCCCCTCGGTACGGCGGATGCCCGCCGGTGAGCCGGCGGATGCCCGCCGGTGAGCCGGCGGAGGCCGGGGTGCCCGCCGCCGGGGAGCCCGCGGCGGCCGGCCCCGGGGAGGGGGCCGGTGCGGTGCGGGCGGCCGGGACGGACGGGTCGGCGGGAACGCCTGCCGGGACGGGGGCGGCGGCCGGGGCGGGGGCCGGGCACTCCGCCGCCGGTCCGGCGTGAGCTTTACTTGCCCCTGTGAGTGCGACCGATCCCGTCCTGCGGGCCCTGGCCCACCCGGTGCGGCTGCGCATGATGTCGCTGCTGTGGACCGTGCCGATGTCCGCCGCCGAACTCGCCCGCGAACTGGGCCTCTCCCACGCCCTCGCCAGCCAGCACCTGCGCACCCTGCACGCGGCGGGCCAGGTGGAGCTGGCCGAGGTGCGGGTGCGGCGCGGCGGCCGGGAGCGCCGGTACCGGGCCGTGCACGGCTCGCCGCTCTCCGACCGTCAGGAGGGCGCCCCGCTGCTGGCCGAGGCGCTGGCGCACAACCTGCGGGAGCGGGCCGCGCGGCGCCTCCCGGGGCGCCCCGGCGTCACCACCGACGCCGAGCTGTGGGTGGCGCCCGAGGTCTGGGAGGACGTCCGCGGCCGCCTGGCCGCGCTGCTGGACGAGCTGCACGACGCGGCGCAGCCCCCGCACGCCCCCGGCACGGTCCGGGTGGGGGCCACGGTGACGGCGTTCCCGCTGCGGGAGGACCGGCCGGACCCGGCGGAGGACTGACCCGACCGCCCCCGCCCCGCGGGGAGCGGCGGGAGCGGCGGGGGCGGTGCCCGCTGCGCGGTTCGGGCGGCGGTCCGGCACCGGCTGCCTGCCGGACACGGTCCGTGCCGCCGTGCTCCCGGACCGCCGCACCCGCGGGACGGGCGTCAGGGCCAGACCATCTCCAGGGTGTGCTCGGAGGCGGTGTACCCGGCCCGGCGGAAGGCGGCGGCCATCGGCGTGTTGGTGGTGTCGGTCGCCGCGCGGATGCGCGGGACGCCCTCCGCGGCCAGGACGCGGGTGCCCTCGGCCAGGACCTCGTCGATCCAGCCGCGGCCGCGGTGCTCGGGCAGCACGCCGAGGTAGGCGATGACCGGGTTGTAGGCGTTGCGGGCCGCGACGACGAAGCCGACCGGCTCCCCGCCGGGCAGCTCGGCGACGCGCCACCACTCCCGGGGGCTGCGGAAGCCCGCGAACTCCCCGTCGTAGTGCCCGGCGGCGGCCTGCTCCGGCGTCATCCGGGCCAGGTCGTCGCGGCTGTAGGCGTCGAGGGTGCCCTCCAGCACCCGGGTCATCAGGCCGACCAGCTCCTCCCGTCCGGCGGCGGGCCGGAAGGAGAGCCGCCCGGTGGGCGGGGGCACGGGCGTGCCGGGACGCCACTCCAGGCGCAGCCGCTCCACCATCATCCGGGCGCCGGTGCGGGCGGCGGCCGCCGTGCGGTCCTCCACGCCGCGCCGGACCTCCGGGCGGTCGCGCCAGTCCGGCGGCGCGAGGCGGCTGTACGGGGGCGGGCGGGTGCCGGCGGGGAGGACGGCGGCCGCGGCGGTGCGCAGCAGCCGCTCGCCGATGTCGACCCGCGCGGGGCTGTCGAGGGCGTCGTCGAGGTCGAGGACGTCCAGGACGAAGGGGTCGTCGCCGCGGCGGCGGCCCCACCAGGCGGCGCGGGCCACCGGGCGGCCGCCGTCGAGGGCGAGCCACATCCAGCCGGACCGGCGGCGGCCGTCCTCCAGGTCGCCGGCGAACTCCTCGTTGAAGCGGTGGGGCAGGCGGTTGAACAGGTCCAGTTCACCGGGCCCGGAGATCGGACGGATCGTCAGGTCGTGCGGTGCTGCTGCGGTCAAGGCGCTCTCCGTTGCGGGGGTGCGCCCGGCCGGTCCGGGGCTCAGCCGAGGCCGACGCCCCGGAAGGGGGCGGGCGCGGTGGTCGTGCGGGTCATCGGCTCGTCCTCCTCTCGGGTCGGGGCCGCTCCCGTCCCGGGCGGGAGGGGACGCGGCGCCCCAGGTGTACCGGCCGCCGGGAGCGGCCCGCAACCGGTTTTCCGGCCCGGACCGCCGGGCCGCCGGACCGGCGCCCGGGCCCTAGCGGCGGGCGGACCGCAGGGCGGGCAGGTCGGCCACGACCGTGCAGGAGCCGGGGGCGATCTCGGTGAAGCCCGCGTCGCGGACGACCGGCAGGCCGCTGCCGGCCAGCTCCGCCCAGGCCGCCGCCGGGGCGGTCCGCACGGCCAGGGCGAAGCCGCGCTCCGCCCAGGCGGCGCGCTCGGCGGCGTCCAGCTCCCACCAGGCGAGCTGGGCGGCGTGCCCGGCCTGCGCCATGGCCTTGCCCGCGCTCATGCCCAGGTCCGGGTTGACCCACAGGACCGGCGTGCCCGGCTCCGGCGCGGGCGGCTCGGCGGGGTCGTCCAGGTCGGTGCCGGAGACCTGGAGCCGGGCGAGGTCCTTGGGCCAGCCGTCCAGCGGCACCGGCGGGTACACCCGCACCTCGGCGGCGGGCCGGGGCGCGGCGTCCGCCTCCCCGGCGGCGGCCTCCCCGGCAGCCGTGCCCCCGGCGGTCCCGGACCCCGCGGCCCCGGGCGCGCCGCTCCCGTGCACCGTGATGCCGGGCAGCGCCTCCGCCCGCCGCCACTCCGCGCCGCGGGCCCGCCGCACCACCTTGCGGATGCGGGCGTCCTCCCACGCCGCGACCGCCTGCGCCCACTCCCCGCCGTCGGCGGAGCGGGGGTCGGCGAGGAGGGTGAGCACGGCGCGGGCGGCGGTCTCCATCGCGTCGGTGCGTCCGGGCGGGGCGGCCCGCTCCACGCGGACGACGAGCGGCAGCACGTACTGGGGGGCGGCGTCGCGGGAGGCCGCGGGATCGGGGGCGTCGAACGGGTCGGTCACGGCTCCCAGCATGCCAGCCGCCCCCGCCGGTAGGCTGACCGGCCATGACCGGCACCGTGCCCGAGGGCTACGCGATCGACACCGACCCGGCCAGGATCGACGTGGACGCGGTCCACCGCTGGCTGTCCACGGACGCCTACTGGGCGCTGGGGCGCAGCCGGGAGACGGTGGAGCGGTCGGTGGCGGCGTCGGTGAACTTCGGCGTCTTCGACGCCTCCGGCGCGCAGTGCGGCTACGCCCGGGTGGTGACCGACCTGGCGACCTTCGCGTGGCTGTGCGACGTGTACGTGGACCGGGCGCACCGGGGCCGGGGCCTGGGCGTGGCGCTGGCCGCGGCGGTGCGGGACCACCTGGCGCCGTACGGGCTGCGGCGGGTGCTGCTGGCCACGGGGGACGCCCACGGGGTGTACGCGCAGGTGGGGTTCCGGCCGCTGCCGGACCCGCACAAGTGGATGGTGCTGGGCCGCGAGGCGTGAGGCCCGGCCCCTTCCGCCCCCGGGACGCCCCCGCCCGGCCGCCCCCGCCCGAAGGCCGGACGGGGCGTTCGGGCGGGGAGGGCCGGGCGGGGACGACCGGGGCGGGCGGACCTGTCGGGCGGACCGGTCAGGCCGCGGACTCGGGCCCGGGCTCGGGCCCGGACTCGGGCTCGGGCTCGGGCTCGGGCTCGGGCCGGGGCAGCTTCATGGCGTCCGCGAGGCGGTCGGAGAGCGGCCGGACCAGTTCCCGCAGCCGGACGCTCCGCTCGGTGCCCAGGGCCTGCCAGGGGGCGAGGGCGAGGTGGTCGGTGAGGTCCTCGACCTCGCGCCGCAGGGCGCGGCCGGCGTCCGTGAGCGCGCCGTCGGCGTCGAGCAGCCCGCGGGCGGCGAGGCGGCCCTCGGCGGCCTCCCAGTCGGCGTCGGACCAGCCGCGCCGGGGCTGGATGGAGCCGCGGACCTCCCCGCCCTCCGCCGTGATGGCGACCAGGGCCTCGACCGCGTCCAGTCCGGAGCGGAGCAGGGCCGCGTTGTGCCCGTCGCCGCGCCACTCGCGCAGCGTGGTGGCGGCCTGCCAGAGCCTGAGGTGGGGCTCGTCGGGGAGCGGGAGGGCGGCGTTGGCGGCGCCGAGGGGGCGTCCGGCGGGCGTGCAGGCGGCGGCCGCCTCGGCGGCGAGGTCGGCGGCCTCGGCCACCTCGGGCGAGCCGACGGCGTCGGGGAGCAGGGCGCGCAGGGCCGCGTCGGCGCCGGCGAGCCGGGCGGCGAGGACCTTCTCGGGTGCGGCCTTCTCCCACACGCCGGGGATGGAGCGGCCGGTCAGGGCGGGGTGGAAGTGGTAGAAGACGGCGTCCACCACGGAGGCGGGCGCGGCGCCCATCGGGGCGGTGCGCCCGGCGAAGTACACGGCCCAGGGGTGGGTGATGCCGTGGGCGTGGAAGGGGGCGTGCGCCTGCGGGGCGAGGATGGCGACGACGTGGTACGGCTCCAGGACGTCCCGCAGGGACCGGGCGAGGCGCAGCCCGGCGGGGCGGGGGCGGTCCGGGCGGGGCCCGGCCGTGCGGGGGCCGCCGGGGGCGGTGGTCGGCTCGGTCACACTCTGCTCCTTGGGTGGGAGGGTGCGACCGAGCATAGGGTGAATGTTTCACCACATCAACCATTCACCCCGGTGGTCACCTCAGCCGCGGGTCCAGGGCGTCGCGCACCGCGTCGCCCAGCAGCAGGAAGCTCAGCACCGTCACCGACAGGAAGAGCGCCGGGAAGACCAGCAGGTGCGGGTGGTCGGCGTAGAAGTCCTGCGCCATGTTCAGCTGCAGCCCCCAGGAGACCGTGGGGTACTGCAGGCCGACGCCCAGGTAGTCCAGGGTGGCCTCGCCGGCGATGACGTTGCCGACGTTGAGCATGGCGACCACGAAGACCGGGGCGAAGGCGTTGGGCAGGATGTGGCGGGTCATCACCCGCAGGTGCCCGGCGCCCAGCGCCCGCGCCGCGAGCACGTGGTCGGACTCCCGGACCGCGATGACCTGGGAGCGCATGATCCTGGTCATGGTGGTCCAGCCGAGCGCCACCAGCACCAGGGTGACCGCCCAGATCCCGTGGCCGGGGAAGGCGGTGAGGACCACGGTGGCGCCGAGCACGAACGGCAGCCCGAAGAAGATGTCGGTGACCCGGGAGAGCACGGCGTCGACGGCGCCGCCGAAGTACCCGGCGAGGGAGCCGAGCACCACCGAGACCGCGAGCGCGAAGAGGGTCACGGCGGTGCCCACCAGCAGGCTGGGCCGCGCGCCGTGGACCACCTGGGACCAGTAGTCGCAGCCCTGCACGTCCCAGCCGAAGGGGTGGCCGCCGGCCGGCCCCTGCTTGGCGCGCAGCAGGTCGCACTGCTCGTTCGGGCCGAGGCGGGCGAAGAGCGAGGGCACCGCGGCCATCACCCCGGCCAGCAGCAGGACCGCCGCCGAGCACCAGAACAGCGGCCTGCGGCGCAGCTCGTACCAGGCGTCGCCGCCGCGCCGCCGCACCGGCGGCACGCCCCCGTCCGCCGCCGCCTCCGGGAGCGGGGCGGCGGGCGGGTCGAGGGTGGTGGGCTCAGTCATGGCGGATCCTCGGGTCCAAGACTCCGTAGAGCAGGTCGACGGCGAGGTTCACGAGCAGGAAGACCAGCACGAGCGCGGTGGTGGCGCCGACCACCACCGGCCCCTCCTTCAGCTGGATGGACTGGAACACCTGCTGGCCGACGCCGGGCAGGTTGAAGATGCCCTCGGTCACCACCGCGCCCGCCATCAGCGCGCCGAAGTCGACGCCGAGGTAGGTGACCACCGGGATCAGCGAGTTGCGCAGGGTGTGCACCACCACGGTCCGGGTGCGGCCCAGGCCCTTGGCGGCCGCGGTGCGGACGTAGTCCGAGCGGAGGTTCTCCACCAGGGTGGTGCGGGTGAGCCGGGCGACGTACGCGAGGCCGAAGGAGCCCAGCACCATGCCGGGCAGCAGGTAGGCGGTGGGCCAGCCCTCCTCGGTGCCCGCGGTGGGCAGCAGCCCCCACTCCAGGCCGACCAGCAGCTGCGCGGTGTACCCGACCACGAAGACCGGCACCGCGATCACCAGCGTGGTGCCGGCGAGGACCGCGGTGTCGACGGCCTTCCCGCGCCGCAGCCCGGCGATGACGCCGAGGGTGACGCCGAGGACCAGCTCGAAGACCCACGCGGTGACCGCGAGCTGCGCGGTCACCGTCCAGCGGTCGGCGAGCAGGTCGGAGACGCGCTGCCCGGTGAAGGTCTCCCCGAGGTCGCCGCGGACCAGCCCGGCCAGGTACTTCCCGTACTGGACCACGAGCGGGTCGTCGAGGTGGTAGCGGGCGTGGAGGGCGGCGAGCGCCGACGGGGAGACGGGCTTGTCGCCGGCCAGCGCCCGGACGGGGTCGCCGGGCAGGGCGAAGACCAGGGCGTAGATGAGGAAGGTGGTGCCCAGGAAGACGGGGACCGCCTGGAGCAGCCGGCGCGCGGTGTACCGGCCCATCTACTTGACGGTGATCTGGTCGAGGCGGAGGGAGGCGTAGGGGTCGGGGCGGACGCCCCGGAGCCGCTCGGACCAGGCGGAGTAGTCGGTCCAGTTCCACAGCGGCGCCATCGGCAGCTCGGCCAGGGCGATGTCCTCGGCCTGCTGGTAGAGCGGGGTGGCGGCGTCGAGGCCGGGGGCGGAGTTCGCCCGCTTCAGCAGGTCGAGGAACCGCTGGTTGTGCCAGCCCATGCGGTTGCCGTCGCCCCACATGTACTCGAGGTAGTCCTGGGCGCTCGGGTAGTCCATGACCCAGTTGTTGCGGTAAGGGCCGGTCTCCTTCCTGCCGGAGAGGGCGGAGAGGTAGTCGGAGGCGGGCACCTTGCGGAAGGCGACCCGGTCGATGCCGAGGTTCTGCCGGAGCTGGTTGGCGACGGCGGTCATCCACTGCTCGTAGGAGGAGTCGGCGTTGGAGAACCAGAGCTCCAGCGGACCGTGGAAGCCCCCGGCCTGCGCGAGCAGCTGCTTCGCCTTCGCGGGGTCGTAGGTGCAGGCCTCGCCGCAGGCGTCCTTGCGGTAGCCGGGGACGTTGGGGGCGAGGAGCGAGGCCATCGGCTGGTAGGCGCCGTTGAAGACCGCGTCGACGACGGCCCTGCGGTCGATCGCCATGGAGAAGGCCTTCCGCAGCCGCGGGTCGGCGAACCGCTTGTCGTAGACGGGGAAGCCGAGGTAGTCCATGGTGCCGCTGGGGGTGCCCCGGAGGCGGTCGCCGAGGAGGCGCCGGGCCTGCGGGAGGTGGGCGGGCGGCACGTTGAGCACGAGGTCGACCCGGCCGGCCTGGAAGTCGGTCCAGGCGGTGTCCTTGCTCGCGTAGATCCGGAACACCACGCCGGCCCCCTTCGCCGGGCGGGGCCCCCTGTAGCCGGCGTACTTCTTCAGCGTGATCCGCTGGTTGTGCTGCCAGTCGCCGTCCATGGCGAAGGGGCCGTTGCCGATCGGGTGGACGTCGAACTTCCTCGGGTCGGTGAAGGCGGCCCGGGGCAGCGGCGCGAAGCCGGTGTAGGCGAGCGTCATCGGGAACGGGCTGAAGGGCGCGGTGAGCCGCACCGTGAAGGTGAGGTCGTCGACCGCCCTCAGGCCGGAGAGGGCCTTCGTCCTCGGGGCGGGCCCCCCGTCCTCCGGGTTGAGCTCCTTGTAGCCCTCGACGTTCGCGAAGTAGTAGTTGTTCGCCCAGCCGTTGGGCCCGTAGGCGGCGGCGTTCCAGGCGTCGACGAAGCTCCGCGCGGTGACCTTCTCGCCGTTCTGGAAGGTCTGCCCGGGCCGCAGCCGCACCGTCCAGGTGCGCTGGTCGGTGGAGGTGACGGACTGCGCGGCCTGCATCACGGGGTGGCCGTCGGCGGGGTCGAGGGTGACGAGGGTGTCGAAGACGCCGTTGAGCACGTCGATGGAGTAGCTGCTGGTGGTGTTGCCCGGGGTGAGGTGGTCGGGCTCGGTGAGGGCGACGCTGTAGGAGCCGTCCGGCGCAGCGGAGTCCCCCCTGCCCCCGCCGCCCGTGCCGCCGCAGGCGGTCGAGGCGAGGAGCGCGGCGAGCGCGGCGGCGCCCCAGCGGGCGGGGCGGACGAGCCTGGTCATGCATCCTCCACGGGGTCCGGCTTGTTCGCGTACCGTCGAACCGGTCCGGTGCCACAGGACACCACCGGCGCGGGGGCGGGGCAACGCTTCGTCGGCGATGTTTTCCCTCACCGAACACCGCGGAAGCGCTCCGGGGCCCCGCGTCCCTCCCCCGGCCGTGTCCGTCCGGCCGTCCGTCACCCCGCCGGGTGACGGACGGCGGGGTGACGGGACGGCGGATCAGCGGGGCGACGGGTTGACGGCCCGACGGGTCAGCGGGACGGCGGATCAGCGGGCCCGCCCCGCCGCCGCACCGCCGGGGAGGGGCGTCACGGCGGCGGGGCGGCGAGCAGCGCGGCCAGCAGCGCGGCGCGGGGGGCGAGCCCGTCGAGGCGGAGGTGCTCGGTGCGGGCGTGGGCGCCCCCGCCGGGCGGCCCGAGGCCGTCGAGGGTGGGGACCCCGGCCGCGCCCGGCGTGTTGGCGTCCCCGGAGCCTCCCGCGGGGCGCCCGGCGATCCGCAGGCCCTGGGCGGCGCCGGTCCGCCGGACGTGGTCCAGCAGCGCCGTGTCCGGGGAGGCCCGCCAGGCGGGCCGCCGGGAGAGGACCTCCGTCCGGATGCGGGCGCCGGACCGGTACGGGGGCAGCGCCGCCAGCAGGCGCAGCGCCTCCCGTTCGGCGTCGGGCTCGGTGAACCGCAGCCCCAGCTCGGCCTCGGCGTGCCCGGCGACGACGTTGGCGCGGGTGCCGCCGGAGATCCGGCCCACGTTGAAGGCGTTGCCGGGGCGCTCGCCGATCCGCCGCCGCAGGAGCAGCAGCTGGTCGGTGAGCTCGTCGACGGCGGAGACGCCCGCGTCCGGGGCGATGCCCGCGTGGGACTCGCGCCCGGCGACCTCCAGCCGGACCCGGGCGGAGCCGCGCCGGGCGGTCTTCAGGGCGCCGTCGGGGTGCGGGGGCTCCAGGCCGAGGGCGGCGCGGGCCCCGTCCAGGTGCCCGGCGACCAGCCGGCCGCCGTCGGGGCTGCCCACCTCCTCGTCGGAGACGACCAGGGCCACCACCGGCACCGCGCAGGGCACGGCCAGTTCGGCGAGGAGCGCCAGGGCCGTCTCCAGCACCACCAGGCCGCCCTTCATGTCGAGGACGCCGGCGCCGGTGGCGGTGCCGTCGGGGTGCTCGCGGTACGGCATGGCCGCGAGGCTGCCGGCCGGCCAGACGGTGTCGTGGTGGGCCAGCAGCAGCAGGTGGCCCGCCTCCGCCCGGCCGTCCAGGCGGGCGACCAGGTGGTCGCCGTGCACGCCGGGCACCTGCTCGACCTTGGCGCCGGACGCCTCCAGGCCGCGGGCCAGCTCGGCGGCGAGCCGGTCCAGGCGGGCGGCGTCGCCGGAGGGCGACTCCAGGGCGACGAGTTCGGCGAGCCGCCGCCGCATGCCGCCCTCCCGGGCGCGGGCGGCGGCCCGCAGCCGGGCGGTGAGGCCGCCGCCCGCGGGGCGGGTCCGCCCGGGCCCGCGGCCCGCGGACTCAGTCAAAGTCGGGCTCCCGCGCCGCCGACGCCACGTGGGTGAGGGCACGGAAGCACCGCATGCCGTCGTCCATCCGGTCGCTGGTGAAGGCCACGGTGCGCGGCCCGGTCGCGGTGACCGTGGGCACCGCCGTGCAGGCGTCCGCCAGCTGGGTCGCGTCGAACTCCAGCTCGAAGCGCCAGGGGCCGCGCGGCACGCTCTGCGGGCGCCCCACCGCCTCCAGGGACGCGGCGGCCGCCTCCCGGATCAGCCCGGCGGTGCGCACCGGCGGCAGGCAGACCGCGGCGTAGCGGCTGACGCAGGTCTTCACCGCGACGGTGCGGGCGTGCGGGGCCCAGCCCGCCGCCTCCTTGCAGGTGAGGTCGTCCCCGGTGACCAGCACCACCGGGACGCCCGCCTCGGCGGCCAGCAGGGCGTTGAGCCGGCCCTCGGAGGCGGGCTCGCCGTTGATGCGCAGCTGGAGCAGGCCGGTGGCCATGTAGGTGTGGGCCAGCACCCCGGTCTCGCCGGCACCGGTGTGGTAGCCGACGAAGGCCACCGCGTCGGCCTCCAGCACGCCCTCCATCATGCCCAGCGGCTTGTGGCGTCCCGTCAGCATGGCGGCGCGCGGGTCCAGCTCCTCCAGCAGGATGTTGCGCATGGTGCAGTGCGCCTCGTTGACCAGCACCTCGTCGGCGCCGGCGGCGAGGAAGCCCTCGACGGCGGCGTTGGTGTCGGAGGTCAGCATCCGGCGGAAGCGCTGCCACTGCTCGCTCCCCGGGGCGACGTCCTCCGGACAGGTGACGCCGGTGGCGCCCTCCATGTCCGCCGAGACCAGAATGCGCATCCGCTGCTCTCCTCAGCTCTGCCTGCAGGTTCTCCGACCGGCGGGCGCGGCGCCCGCCGGGGGTCAGGGGGTGCGCCCGTCCGGTGGACGGCGGGCGCGGGAAGGGGGGACGGGGGCGGGCCCGGGGCGGCGGCGCGGGCGGCCGGGGCCGGGCGCGGCCACCGGTGCGGACGCGGGCACGGGCACGGCGTCACGGCTCCCGGTAGACGGACAGGGCGCGGGCGGCCTCCTCGCGGCGTGCGAGCCGGCGCCGGGCGCCCCTGGTCCGCGCGGCGACCACCAGCGACAGGGCGTGCACGGTGGCGGCGACCGCGGTCGGCGAGTCGGTGAAGGAGGTGGAGGCGGTGGCCGCGACCAGGACGTGGTCGCTGAGCCCGGCCAGCGGGCTGTCGGGCGCGTCCGTGACGCCGACCACCGGGACGCCCCGCCCGCGCAGCGCCCGCACCAGGTCCAGCGTGCCGGTGCTGTAGCGGCGCATCCCGAAGGCGACGGCGACGTCGGCGGGACCGGCGTCGAGCAGCGCGTCCACGTCCCGTCCGCCGCGGTCGCCGAGGACGTGGACGTCCGGCAGGACCGCCGACAGGTCGGCGGCCAGCAGCAGGGCGAAGGCGTGCGACTTGCGCTCGCCCACCAGGTAGCGGGCGCGGGCGGCGGCGATGGCGGACGCGGCCCGCTCCAGGTCGTCGCCGGCCGCCAGCTCCCGCAGGGTGCGGCGGACGTTCTCGGCCTCGTGCCCGGCGGCCCGCTCCACCAGGGGGCCCGCACCGCCGGCGCCGATCCGGGCGGTGTAGCGCTGCCGGGGGGTGCGCAGCTCCCGGTCCTGCTCCTCGCGCACCCGCCACTGGAGTTCGGCGAGGCCGTCGAAGCCGGCGGCGGCCGCCAGGTCGGCGAGCGCCCGGTACGGCAGGCCGGAGGCGCGGAGCAGCTCCGCGGCGGGGCGCAGCGCGGAGGCGGGGTAGTCGTCGAGGAGGAGCCGGGCGAGGCTGCGGCCCTCGTCGCCGAGGGCGTCGGCGGCGTCCTGGATCAGCTGGCGGGGGTCGGACCACTGCGAGGCGAGACCGTTCACCGGTTCCTCCGGCGGGGGACGGGGGCGGCGGGGAGGTCCGCGCCGGGGGCCGGGACGCGTCCGCGCCGCGGCTGCCGGGCGGCCCCGCCGGGGGCCGGCGGGCGTCCGCGCCGCACCGGCGGCGTGTGTGCCTGCACGTGGCCTCCCGCGCCCGTCGGTCTGCTCCCCGCGCCGCCCGGTGTGCGGGGCGGCGTGCGGTGGCGGCGCCGCCGTACCGGTGCCGTTGCAGGGCCCGATGTTTTCTCACGGAGAAATTGCCCGTCAAGGGATGCCCTCCGTGGACGCACTGTAGTTTGCTGGCGGCGAACAGGACGTCGGATGCGGCCGCGGGAGGCGTTGTGGGTTCGACCGGCACGGCGGGGGCACGGGCGGTGCGGGGGCCGGCGGGCGGGGGGACCGTCCCGCCGCGGGCGGCCGGGGGGCCGCAGGCCGGAGGGGCCGCACAGGACGGTCAGGACGGGCAGGACGGCCGGGCCCGGGGCGGGGCGGCGGTTCAGGACCGGACGGCGCAGGACGGGGCGGCGCAGGACCGGACGGCGCAGGACCGGACGGCGCAGGACCGGACGGCGCAGGACCGGACGGCGCAGGAGGCCGAGAGGCGCGTCGCCGAGCAGGTGGGCACGGCCGTCCGGGCCCGGCGCCGCTCGCTGGGGCTGACCCTGGAGGCGGTCGGCAGGCGCACCGGGCTGTCGAAGAGCTTCCTCAGCCAGGTCGAGTCCGGGCGCACCAACCCCACGCTGGGCACCCTGACCCGGCTGTCGCTGGCGCTGGGCGCCACCCCGGCGGCCCTGTTCGGCGGTCCGGCGCCGTCCGCCGCGGGGGACGGCGCCGCCGACGCCGCTCCCCCGGTCACCACGCTCCGGCCGGCCCGCCCGAAGGCCAACTGGCCCGCGGGCACCGGCCGCACCTACCCGCTGACCGCGCCGGGCGCCCACCGCTTCGAGGTGGTGCTGTGCGACGGCACGCCCCGCCACCACGAGCGGGCGGTGCGCCATGCGGGCGCGGAGTTCTGCCACGTGCTGGCGGGCGCGGTGCGGGTGGAGGTGGGGTCGCAGAGCCGCCTGCTGCACGCGGGCGAGTCGCTGCACTACGACGGCGGGGTGCCGCACCGGATCGCGGCGCAGACCGGCACCACCCGCTTCCTGCTGGTCATCTGACGCGGCGTCGGTGCGGACGCAGCCCGTCACGGCCGCACCCCGGACGCGGCTCCGGACGCAGGCCCGGACGCGGGCCGCGGCCCCGGGAGGGCCGCGGACGGGTCCGCGCCCAGCAGGGCGAGGCCCAGCGGCGTGGCCGTGTGCCGCACCGAGCGGCCCTCGCGCCGGGTGGCGGCCAGGCCGGCCCGGCGCAGGACCGCGGCGTGCTCGGACGCCGAGGCCGGGCTGACCGCGAGCACGGCGGCGAGCTCGGTGGTGGTGCGGCCGTGCCGCAGGGCGCGCAGCGCCTCGGCGCGGGTCCGGCCCAGGGCGTCGGCCAGCGGGTCGGGCTGCGGGGCGGGGCCCGGGGGGCCGCCGGGCTCCGGCCGCAGGGCGCCGCGGGCGGGGTAGGTGACGAAGACGGGGCCGTCCGGCTCGGCCAGCACCCGGGGGCGGCCGCGCAGGAAGAGCGCGGGCACCAGGACGACCGGCCGGCCCCCCGGGTCGAGGTCGCGGTCCGGTCCGGGGCGGTGGATCTCCAGGACGGGCGGGCGCCAGCGGACCGCCGGGTGCAGCGAGTCCAGGACGGCGCCCACGCCCTCCCGGGCCAGCAGGGCGGAGCGCTCCGCGAGGTCGGCGGCCGCGGTCTCGCGCAGGGCGGGCCAGTCGGCGGCGAAGCCGCGGTAGTAGGCGCCGACGGCGGCGGTGAGCGCGGTGCGGGCCGCACGGTCGCCCCCGGCGAGGTCGCGGACGTAGGGGCTGGGGCGGCGGCCCGCGTAGAGGGCGCGGACCTGGTCGGCCACGGCGGCGGCGGGCGCGGACGCCACCGCGTCCAGGTAGGCGTCCATGTCTCCGGTGCGCCGCAGCAGGAAGGCCGGCAGGTCCGCGGTGCCCGGCCCCAGGAGGTCCAGCAGCGGCGCGGTCTCGGGCCCGGTGCGCGGCCGCATCCGGGCGCGCCAGCGGCGCAGGTCCGCGCGGGCGCCCGGGTCCCGCGGGCCCCCGGCGCCGTCCCGCAGCGCGATGACGCTGTACATGGCCTCGATGGGCGAGGCCACCCCGGCGGGGGCGAGGCGCAGGCGGGCGACGTCCTCCGGGGCCAGGCGGATGCGCAGCATGCCGCCATCGTGGCAGGAGCGGCGGGGGCGCGTCGCCGTCCGGGACGGGCTTTTCGGGACCCGGACGCCCCTCCCGCCCTTCGGCGGAGGCCGAAAGGCTGGCGGCGGCCGGTCCCGGGCGGCGAGCCTGCGGTCATGCGGAAGAGACGGATACCAGGAGTGGTGGCGGCCGCCGCGCTGGCCGCGGCGGCACTCGGCACGGGCGCCCCGGCGGCGCGGGCGGCGGACGGCGGGACGGCAGGGGCGGCGGAGGGGGTGCGCACCCTCACCGGCACGGCGGGGGGCGTGCCGTTCCTCGCCGACGTGCCGGAGCACTGGAACGGCACGCTGCTGCTGTGGAGCCACGCCTACGAGCAGGGCGGCGGGGCGCCCCCGCCGGAGGACGCCGACCCGGCGCACCCGGAGGTGCGGACCTGGCTGCTGGACCACGGGTACGCCCTGGCCGGGTCCTCGTACCCGTACGCGCCGTTCGCGACCCGGGAGGCGGCGGACGGTCAGCTGGCCCTGCTGGACTGGTTCCGGGAGCACGTGGGGGCGCCCCGCTCCACGGTGGCGTGGGGGCGTTCGCTGGGCGGGCAGCTGACGGCGGTGCTCGCGGAGCGTCACCCGCGGCGGTTCGCGGGCGCGCTGCCGATGTGCGGCGAGGTGGCGGGCGCGGTGGCCGGCGCCAACGCCCAGCTGGACATGGCCTTCGCCCTGGGGGCGCTGCTGTGGCCGGACGCGGACGTGCGGACGGCCCGCATCGCCGACCCGGCGGCGAACCTGGACCGGGCGCTGGGCCTGCTGCGCAGCGCCTACCGGTCCGGGCCGCAGGGGCGGGCCAGGATCGCGCTCGCCGCGGCCCTGGCGGACGTGCCCGGCTGGGCGGACTCGCTGGCGCCCGCCCCCGCCGACCCGGACGAGGAGGTGCTGGGCCAGGTCCTCGCCACCCTCTACCAGAACGGCTCGTTCCTCTGGGGCCCCGGCCGGGCGGAGCTGGAGCGGCTGGTCGGCGGGAACCCGTCCTGGAACACGGGCGTGGACTACGCGGCGCAGCTGGACCGGTCGGGGCGGCGCGCCGCCGTGGACGAGGCCTACCGGCGGGCCGGCCTGGACATGGACGCCGACCTGGGCACCCTCGCCGCGGCGCCCCGCGTCTCCCCCGACCCGGGGGCCGTGCTCCGGCTGGCGGCGCAGGCGTCGGTGACGGGCCGGGTGGCGGTGCCGACGGTGACCCTGCACAGCACGGGCGACGTCACGGCGCCGGTGGAGAACGAGCGCCGGTACGGGGACCTGGCGGCGGTGCAGGGCCGGTCGGGGCTGCTGCGGCAGCTGTACACGGCCCGGGGGAACCACTGCTTCTTCACGGGGGCGGAGGAGCTGACGGCGCTGCGGGTCCTGCTGGACCGCGTGGCGACGGGCCGCTGGGGTCCGTCCGACGCGGCCTCGCTGAACGTGGCGGCGGCCGGGTTCGGCCCCGGGTACGACGCGATGACCAGCTACTACCAGGACGGGGTGCGGGACGTCGCGCCGGCCTTCGAGGAGTACCGGCCGGGCCCGTTCCCCCGGTCGCCCCTGCCCCTCCCCCTCCCGTGACCGGCCGGGCGGGCGTCCACGGGGGTGGCGCCCGCCCGGTCCGCGCGGCCGGTCCGCGCGGCCGGTCCGCGCGGCCGGTCCGCGCGGCCGGTCCGCGCGGCCGGTCCGCGCGGCCGGTCCGCGCGGCCGCCCCCGGGCGGGCCGGGGGGGGCCCGGGGGGCGCGGGGGGGGCCGGGGCCGGGCCTCCCCGGCCGGGGGCCGGGGGGCGGGCCGGGGGGGCGGGCCCGGGGGGCGGGCCGGCGGGCGGGGCCCGCGCGGCGGGCCCGCGCGGCCGGTCCGCGCGGCCGCCCCGGTCCGCCCGTGCTCGGCACGGGCGGACCGGGGCGGCCGCGTCCGCTACCCGGCGTCCCGGAGGCGGACCAGGTCGACGTCGTCGGCCTTGACGAAGGCGATCCGGTGGCCGAACTGGATCTGGTAGTACCGGGTCGTCCCGGTCACCACCCGGTGCGTGGAGGGGTCGAAGGTGGTGGACCAGGTGTACTGGCCGGGGAAGGAGCCCCCGACCGCGTACGACTGGCCCGCGGGCAGCCGGTACTTCAGGGGGCTGACCGGCTGGACCGGGACGCCCGCCGGGTACGCCCCGGCCTCCGGGTAGGCGCGGCCGTAGACGGGGATGTCGGCGAGGCCCGCGCGGGGCGTCACCACGTCGCCCCGGACGGGGACCTCCGCGGGACGGTCCGCCGGGTCGTGGAACCAGGCCCGCTGCCCGAGGTACCAGACGGCGGTCCAGTCCCCCTGCCGCCCGGCGACGGCGTACCGCTGGCCGGTGGAGGCGCGGGCGCCCATGTCGTACACGTCGTCGGTGGCGGGGTTCGCGCTGCGGCCGATGTCGGTGACGAGCGGGGCGTCGTCGGCGGGCGCGGTGTGCAGGGTGACGGCGGAGGACCCCTGCGGCGGGCACGGCTCGCCGGGGGCGGTGCAGCCGGTGTAGGCGGGGCGGTTGGCGGCGTAGTCGGGCAGGATCTCGACGAGGCCGGAGCGCGGGCCGGCGGTCGGGTGCAGCGGCCGGCCGAGCAGCGCGAAGTAGTGGGCCCAGTCCCAGTACGGGCCGGGGTCGAGGTGCATGCCCGCCGTGGTGGCGGCGGTGGGCCCGGGGACGTTGTCGTGGCCGAGGACGTGCTGCCGGTCGAGCGGGATGTCGTAGCGGTGGGCGAGGTACCGGACCAGCCGCGCCGAGCTGCGGTACATGGCCTCCGTGTACCAGGTGCCGCCCGCGGCGAGGAAGCCCTCGTGCTCGATGCCGACGGACCGGGCGTTGACGTCCCAGTTGCCCGCGTGCCAGCCGATGTCCTTGGTGGCGATGTGCTGGTCGACCTGGCCGTCGGCGGAGCGGACGCTGTAGTGCCAGCCGAGGTAGGACGGGTCCTGCACGAGCTTGAGGGTGGTGTCCCAGCTCGCCTCGGTGTCGTGGACGACGATGTAGTCGACGTGCTCGGTGGCCGGGCGGTCGGCGACGTCGTGGTTGCCGTAGTCGGTGGGGCTGGCGGAGAGCTGCTGGTAGGGGGCGGGCAGCCAGGCGCAGCCGAGGTCGTGCGGGCACTCGGTCCGCGGGTCGCTGTGCGCGGGCGTGCCGACGGCCCGGACCCGCGTGGCGGCCAGGGCGACCGGCTGCCCGTCGTCGGTGGTGCGGGCGGCACCGCTGCGCAGCACGTCGTAGACGTCGTCGGCGAACCGGCCGGCGGCCGCCGGGTCGTCGTCGCCCGCGTAGCCGGCGACGGCGCCGTACCAGTCGGCCGGGTCGGCGCTCGGGTCGCGGTGCAGCCCGCGCTGGAGGTCGGCGAGGAGGGCGGCGCCACCGGCGATGTTGGCGGCCGGGTCGGTGCGCAGGGTCTGCGCGGGGAGGCCGGTGAGCGCGGCGGCCCGCTCCGCGGTCCGCAGCCGGGCCGGGACGACGGCCGGCACGGCGGGGACCGGGGCGGCGGCCGTGAACGGGCGGGCGTCGTCGCCGCGCGGGTCGCCCGCGCCGTCGCCGGCCTGGCGCGGGAGGGAGGCGAGGGCGGCGGGGGCGTCGGTGAGGTGCATGGGGCCGTAGCCGGCGTCGGTGCTGGGCAGGCCCGCGTGGGTGTCCCAGCGGGACTCCAGGTAGGAGACGGCCAGGAGCACCTCCTCCGGGACGCCGTAGCGCTCGGCGGCGGCGCGGTAGGCGCCCTGCCGGTCGGCGGCGGCCGGGGCGGCGGGGGACCCGCCGTCCGGGGCCTGCGCCGCGTGGGCCTGCGGCAGGACGCCGACGGCGGGCAGCAGGGCCGCCGCGGCGGCCGCGGCGGTCAGGGCGCGCCGGTGGCGGCGGGCCGGTCGGGCGAAGGGCATGTGCTCTCCTGACGATTCGACAGCTGTGGGGGTGCCGGGGACGCGGGGGGCGCGGGGCGGCGGGGCGGAGGTGCGGCGCGGGGAGGCGCGGTCCGCATCCTCTCCCGCGTCCCGGTCGGCCGGGGCGGAACGGCGCCCCGGGCCGGGGGCGCGGGTCGGGGCCGCCGGGCCGGCGGGAACGGGCGCGTCGGCGGCGGGGCGCGCCTCATCGTGCGGCCGCAGGCTCCTCCCCCGGTCCCGCCGAGCCGGCTCACCACGCCGCGCGACCGGGGCGGGGGACCGTCCCGCCGCACGGGCCGCGCGCCGCGCCGGGGGCCGGACGGCGGCGCACGGCGGCGCGGGCGGTGCGGCGGCGAGCGGGCACGGCGGTCCCCCGGGGTCGGCATGGCATGCGCATGGCCGGAGGACCGTACCGCCGGGCGCCCGGGCCGGGCCAGCCTCCGTTCGCTGACAGCGGACCCGGGGCCGCGGCCCGTCCTCCGGCCGCCCGGCCCGACGCGGTCCGGCCCGACGCGAGACGGCCCGACGCGAGGCGGTCCGGCCCGGTCCGGCCCGGTCCGGTCCGGCCCGGCCGGCGGGCACGCCGGGGCGCCCACCGCGCGGCGGGGGGACGGGCCGGGCGGCGGCGTGCCGCCCGGCCGTCCGGTACGGCGCCCGGCGCCGCGTGCGCCGTCCGATGTCCGGTGTTCGGTGGGGGCGGACACGCGGCCGCAGTGGCTGACAAGTGCACCGGTCGACGGGGAGAGTGAAGGTCCGTCATGAAACCGCCCATCCGTGGAGCGCCTGTGGAGCAGCCCCCGCTCACCCGCCGCGCCGCCCTGGCCGGCGCGCTCGCCGCAGCCGTCGCCGCCGGCGGTGCCCGCCCCGCGTCCGCCGCCGCCCGGCCCGCCCCGGCCGGGCGGTCCGGCGCACGTCCGCGGACCCCGGAGGACGCCGCGGTGGACTACCACGCCTGGACGAAGCGCGCCGACTGGCAGGCGGGCACCTCGGCGGGTGTGCGGGTGGAGCACGTCCGCCGCGAGGGGTTCCCCGGGATCGTCCTGGACCGCCCGGCCGGCACCGCCCCCTACACCGACCCGCACACCGGCACCACCGCCGACTGGGAGTACGCGGTCTGGACCTCCCCCGAGCACCGCCCCGGCTTCGGCGCGAGCGAGGTCGTCGCCTCCTGGAACGCCGACACCCCGCCCGGCACCTGGATCGAGGTGGAGCTCCAGGGCCGCTACGGCAGCGGCGGCACCACCCCCTGGTACGTGATGGGCCGCTGGGCGTCCGGCGACGGCGACATCCGCCGCACCTCGGTCGACGGGCAGTCCGACGGGCGCAGCGGCGTCTCCACCGACACCCTGGGGATCACCGACCGGTCGACGGGCCTGCGCCTGACCGCGTACCGGCTGCGGGCCACCCTGCGCCGCAGGCCCGGCAGCGCCGCCACGCCCCTGGTGCGGCGGATCGGCGCCCTGGCCTCGGACGTCCCCGACCGGTTCACCGTGCCCGCGTCCGCGCCGCTGGAGCGCCGCGCGGTCGAGCTGGCGGTGCCCCGCTACTCCCAGGAGGTCCACAAGGGGCAGTACCCGCAGTACGACAACGGGGGCGAGGCCTGGTGCAGCCCGACCTCCTCCGAGATGGTGGTCGAGTCCTGGGGCCGGCGCCCCTCCCCCGCCGACCTGGCCTGGGTGGACCCCTCGTACGCCGACCCGTCCGTCTGCCACGCGGCCCGCTCGACCTACGACGCCCGGTACGCCGGGTGCGGCAACTGGCCCTTCAACGCCGCCTACGCCGCGTCCTACGGCCTGGACGCGCTGGTCACCCGGCTGCGCTCGCTGAACGACGCCGAGCGGCTGGTCCGCGCGGGCATCCCGGTGATCACCTCGCAGTCCTTCCTCGCCGCGGAGCTGGACGGCGCCGGCTACGGCACGGCCGGGCACCTGATGGCCGTGGTCGGCTTCACCGCCGACGGCGACGTCGTCGCCCACGACCCGGCCGCTCCGGACGACGCCGCCGTGCGGCGCGTGTACCGGAGGCGGCAGTTCGAGAACGTCTGGCTCCGGACGAAGCGGTACGACGCCGCGGGGAAGGTCCGCGGCGGCTCCGGCGGGGTGGTCTACCTCTCCAAGCCGCCGCAGGTGCCGTGGCCCGCCGGCCTCGGCCTCGGCTGACGTCCGCGCGTGCGTCCTCCGCCGCGGGCCGGGCCCCGTGTGCGGGGCCGGGCGTCACTCGTCCCGGTACGAGGGCAGCAGCAGGTCCCGCAGCTCGGCGGTGAGCGCGTCGCGCAGCTCGGGACGGCCGTGGAACTGGGCGGGGGTGTTCTGCAGGAGGACGATCCGCCACTGCCCGCCGGTCCTGGCGGCGACGACCGTCTGGAGGGCGTTGAGCTCCGGCTTGAGGTCGGACTCGCCCGCCGGGACGAGCCCGGCGACGGCGTGGAGGAGCGCGGTGTCCGGGCCGAGCAGCCGCACGTCCCGCACCTTGGCGACGTAGGAGGGCGTGGTGTGGTGGGCGAAGAGGTGGGCCATGTCGGCGGCGATCCCGGCCCGCCCGCAGTGGCGGCTGCCGTCGAAGCCGATCACCTCGCCGTCCTCGGCGAAGGGGGCGGCCATCGCGTCCGCGTCGCGCGCGTCCCAGCCCTCCAGCAGCGCCCGGTAGAGCTCGCGGACCGCCCGGGCGTCCTCGTCGGTGGCCATGGCCGGTCCTCCTCGCGGTGTGCGCCTGCCGGTCAGCCTAGCCCCGCCCCGGCTGCGGCGCGTGGCGGGCCGCGGGGCCCCGCGGACGCGCCCCGGACGCGGTCCGGGGGCGGGTCCGGGGCGGTCCGGGGGCGGGTCCGGGGCGGTCCGGGGAGCGCTCCGGGGGCGCGCCGGCCGGGGCGGGGCGAGGATGGCGGTATGGGCAGCATCGACGAGTACGGCGGCGGGCAGGGCCCGTCGGCCGACGTGCTGGTGGTGACGACCGACGACATCCCGGGCTGCCGGGTGTACCGGGTGCTGGGCGAGGTGTTCGGCCTCACCGTGCGCTCCCGGCACCTCGGCAGCCAGCTCGGCGCGAGCCTCAAGTCGCTGGTCGGCGGCGAGCTGCGGGGTCTGACCAAGACCCTGGTGGAGAGCCGCAACGAGGCCATGGCCAGGCTGGAGGAGCAGGCCCGCGCCCGGGGTGCGAACGCGGTCCTGGCCATGCGGTTCGACGTGACCGAGGCGGCCGACCTGGGGACCGAGATCTGCGCCTACGGCACCGCCGTGGTGGTCAGCCGGACGAGCTGACCAGGTCGGGCACGACGGCCCCGGGGGCGGGCGCCGCCGGAGCCGGCACGGGCGCCGCCGCCGGGGCCGCCGGGGCGGGGCCGTCCGCCACGAGGGCCGCGCCGAGGGCCGCCGCGAGGTCGTCCAGCAGGTCCTGCGGGTCCTCCAGGCCCACCGAGAGGCGCAGCAGCCCCGGGTCGGGCCGCGCCCCGGCCTCGACCGGCCGGTGGGTGAGCGCGGCCGGGACCTGGATGAGGCTGGAGACGCCGCCGAGCGAGACCGCGTGGGTGACCAGGCGGCAGCCCGCCGCCACCCGCCCGGCCGCGGCCGCGCCGCCCTCGACGGCGAAGGCGAGGACGGAGCCGGGCAGCTCCATCTGGCGGCCCAGCACGCCCGCCGGGTCGGTGCCCGGCAGTCCGGGGAAGTGCACCCGGACCACGCCGGGCAGGGCGGCGAGCCGCTCGGCGAGCACCTGCGCGCCCGCGCTCTGGTGGCGCACCCGCAGCGGCAGGGTCTGCAGGCCGCGGTGGAGGAGGTAGGCGGAGAGCGGGTGCAGGATGCCGCCGGTGACGGCGCGCACCGAGCGCAGGCGGGCGGCCCACTCGGGGCCGCAGGCGACGGCGCCGGCCAGGACGTCCCCGTGGCCGCCGAGGTACTTCGTGGCGCTGTGCAGCACGAGGTCGGCGCCGTGGCGGCCCGGCTTCTGCAGCACGGGCGTGGCGAAGGTGTTGTCGACCAGCAGCGGCACGCGCCCGCCGCCGGGGCGGTCGCACTGCGCGGCGACGGCGGCGATGTCGACCAGTTCCAGGGTGGGGTTGGCGGGGGTCTCCAGGACGACCAGGCCGGTGTCGGGGCGCAGCGCGGCGGCGACGGTGTGCGGCTCGGCCCAGGTGACCCCGGTGCCGAGCAGGCCGGTGGCGAGGAGGTGGTCGGTGCCGCCGTACAGGGGGCGGACCGCGACGACGTGGCCCTGCCCGGCGGCGCGGGCGGCGGTGAGGCAGGCGGCGAGGGCGGCCATGCCGGAGGCGAAGGCGACGGCCTCGGGCAGCTCCTCCAGCTCGGCGAGGGCGTCCTCGAAGCGGGCGGTGGTGGGGTTCCACAGCCGCTGGTAGACGTGGCTGTGGTCCGGGCCGGGGCGGCCGCCGGTCGCCAGCACCTCGTAGGCGTCGCCGCCGGGGCCGACGCCGGGCAGCGGGTTGGTGGTGGAGAGGTCGATGGACGGCACGTGGACGCCCGCGTCGTGCAGGCCGGTGCGGCCTGCGTGGACGGCGGCGGTGTCGGGGCGGCGGCGCTGCGGCATGGCGGGTCCTCCCGGTGGGGGCGCGGCCGGCGGGGTGCGGCCGGCGCGGGTGGCGCGCCTCACAGGGTGGAGGACTTCCGGCCGTCTCCGGGACCGCACCGCACGATGTTCGGCAGAAGGGGGCAGGCTCTTGCTCTTCTTCGGTGCAGCGGGTCACCATCATGCCCGTGCCGAACGAACGACACCCCGAGCTGGCCCCCGTCGACCGGGCCATCCTCCGGGTGCTCAGCGAGAACGCCCGCACCCCGAACAAGACCGTGGCGGAGGCGGTCGGCATCGCGCCGTCGACCTGCCTGACCCGGATCCGGTCGCTGTGCGAGCGCGGGGTCATCCGGGGCTTCCGCACGGAGGTGGACCCGGGGGCGCTGGGCCTGGGCGTCCAGGCGATGATCGCGGTACGGCTGCACTCGCACGCGCCCCGGCACGTGGACGCCTTCGTCCGCGGCGCGCCCGCCCTGCCCGGGGTGCTGGCCGTCTTCCACGTCTCGGGGCCCGACGACTACCTGCTGCACGTGGCGGCGGCGGACACGGCGGCGCTGCGCGACTTCGTCCTGCAGCACCTCACGGCCCATCCGGCGGTGCAGCAGGCCCGGACGAGCCTCATCTTCGGCCAGGTCCGGGGCGCGGCGGCCGACGCGGTGGAGTAGGGCCGCGCCCGCCCGTCCCGGCCCGCCGCCCCGGGTGCGGGGGTCAGGGCCGCAGGGCGGCGAGGACGAGGTCGACGGCGTGCTCGGCCCAGTCCGGGCGGGCGCGGCCCGCGGCGAGGTAGTCGGCGTAGAAGGGCCCGAGGAGGGCGGAGACCGCGCCCTCCAGGTCGGCGTCGGCGCGGACCGCGCCGGCGTCCCGGGCGCGCTCCAGCAGCTCGCGCAGCAGCGCCCGGCGGGGCAGCACGGTGCGCTCGCGCAGCAGGGCGAGCAGTTCGGGGGTGTGGGCCTCCTCGGCGAGGCAGGTCCCGATGAGCGCCATGCCGCGGACCCGCTCCACGGTCGCGGCGAAGTCCCGCAGCACGGCGACCAGGTCCTCGCGGACGTCCCCGCGCGGCGGCGGCGCGTCGGCCATCCGGGCGCCGGCGAGGGCCGCGGTCAGCAGGTCGGCCTTGGTCCTCCAGCGCAGGTGGATGGTGGACTTGCTCACCCCGGCGGCGGCGGCGACCTGGTCGAGGGTCATCCGGACGTACCCCTGGGAGGCCAGGAGTTCCAGGGCGGCCCGCAGGATCGCCTCGTCCTTGGCCGCCGACCTGGGACGCCCGGCGCCCCGCCCGGTCTTCGTCTCGCGCATCCCCGCAGGATAGGCGCCCCGGCGGCGGACGGAAGACACCGCCCGGCGCCGGTGTTGCAGGGGCGTGACCGCTTCCGCAGAAGAGAACAGGCCCGGGACGGCCCCCGCGCGGCCGGACGCCGCCGGGGCGGGCCCCGACGCGACGGACCCCGCGGCGGCCGCCGCCCCGGTGGACGTGGTCGTGGTCGGCGCCGGGCAGGCCGGGCTGTCGGCCGCGTACCACCTGCTGCGGCGGGGCTTCGCGCCCGGGGACGGCTTCGTGGTGCTGGACGCCGACGACGCCCCCGGCGGGGCGTGGCGCCACCGCTCCCCCAGCCTCACCATGGCGGCGGTCCACGGCTTCCACGACCTGCCGGGCCTGCCGCTGCCGACCTCCGCCCCGGACCGCCCGGCGCGCGAGGCGGTGCCGGAGTACTTCGCCGCGTACGAGCACGCCCACGGCCTGCCCGTGCTGAGGCCGGTGCGGGTGCGGGCCGTGCGGCCGGAGCCGGACGGGACGGCCGGTCCCGGCGGGCGGCACGGCGGCCGGCTGCTCGTGGAGACGGACGCGGGCGCCTGGTCGGCGCGGGCGCTGGTGAACGCCACCGGCACCTGGACCCGGCCGTTCGTGCCGTACGTCCCCGGCGCGGAGCTCTTCCGGGGCCGCCTGCTGCACTACGCGGAGTACCGCGGCCCGGAGGACTTCCGCGGCCTGCGGGTGGCGGTGGTCGGCGGCGGGGCGTCGGCGGTGCAGGTCCTGGCCGAGACGGCGGCGGTCGCGGAGACCCTCTGGGTGACCCGGCGGCCGCCCGTCTTCCGCGGCGGGCCCTTCACCCCGGAGGCGGGGCGGGCGGCGGTGGCCCTGGTCGAGCAGCGGGTGCGGGAGGGGCTGCCCGCCCGGAGCGTCGTGGGCGTGACCGGCCTGACGGACAGTCCGGCGCTGCGGCGCGCCAGGGAGCTGGGCGCACTGGAGCGGCAGCCGATGTTCGACCGGATGACGGCGACCGGTGTGGCCTGGGCCGACGGGCGCACGGCGGACGTCGACGCGGTGGTGTGGGCGACCGGCTTCCGCCCGGCCGTCGGCCACCTGGCCCCGCTGGGGCTGCGGGAGCCCGGCGGCGGCATCCGGCTGGAGGGCACCCGCGCGGCGGCCGACCCCCGGGTGCACCTGGTCGGGTACGGGCCGTCCGCCAGCACCGTCGGCGCCACCCGGGCCGGGCGGGCCGCCGCCCGTGAGCTGCACGGACTGCTGCGGGCGCCCGTGGCGGTGTGACCGGCCCCGCGGGGGCGGCCGGATCTGCGGGGCCGCCGGACCCGCCGCGCACCGGCCGGTGCGGCCGGACCGGCCTGCGGCCGCCGGTCCGGCGCTCAGCGGTCGTAGTCGACCGTCACCCGCGCGGAGACGGGCAGCGACTGGCAGGTGAGCACGTAGCCCGCCTCGACCTCGGCGTCCTCCAGGGCGAAGTTCCGCCGCATCCGCACCTCGCCGTCGACCACCAGCGCCCGGCAGGTGCCGCACACCCCGCCCTTGCAGGCGAAGGGCAGGTCGGGCCGGGAGCGCTGCGCCCCGTCGAGCAGCGTGCGGTCGCGGGGCAGGCGCAGCTCCGTGGCGCGGCCGTCGAGGACCACGGTCACCTCGCTGACCGGCCCGGCCGGGGCGCCGTCGCCGGCACGGGCCGGCGGCTCGGGCGGCAGCTCGTCCTCGGCGTGGAAGAGCTCCCGGTGGACGCGGTCCCCCGGCACGCCGAGCGCGGCGAGCAGCTCCCGGGCGCCGTCCACCATCGTGTGCGGGCCGCACAGCCACCAGTGGTCGACGGCGGGCACCTCGACGAACGCCTCCAGCAGCGCCGCGAGCCGGTCCCGGTCGAGGCGGCCGGTGAGCAGCTCGGCGTCGCGCGCCTCGCGGGAGAGGACGTGCAGGAGCTGGAAGCGGGTCGGGAAGCGGTCCTTGAGGTCGGCCAGCTCGTCGGCGAACATCACGGTGCCGGTGTGCCGGTTCCCGTACAGGAGCACGACCTCGGAGGAGTCGTCGGCGGCCAGCACGGAGGCCGCGATGGAGAGCATCGGCGTGATGCCGGAGCCCGCCGCGAGCAGCACGTGCACGCCGGGCCGCCCGGTGTCGGGGGTGAAGGAGCCGCTGGGCGGCAGCACGTCGACGGTGTCGCCGGGCCGGGCGCCGTCCACCAGCCAGGAGGAGAACAGGCCGCCGGGCACCAGCCGGGCGGCGATCCGCAGCGGGCCGCCCGCCGGGGAGCAGACGGAGTACGAGCGCCGCTCGTCGCGGCCGCCGTCGGTGCGGCGCAGCGTCACGCACTGCCCCGGGCGGAAGGCGTAGTCGGCGGCCAGCTCCTCGGGCACCTCGAAGCGGACCGCGACCGCGTCCTCGCACAGCCGCTCCACCTCGGCGATCCGCAGCGGGTGGAAGGCGGGCCGCCGGCGGGCGGGCCGGGCGGGCGCGGCGGGAGCGGACATCAGATCTCCTTGACGTACTCGAACGGCTCCAGGCAGGCGCGGCAGCGCCACAGCGCCTTGCAGGAGGTGGAGCCGAAGCGGGACAGCTCCTCGGTGTCGGCCGCGCCGCACCGGGGGCAGGCGACCGCCGGGCGCCGGACGGACAGGGACACGGGCACCGGGCCCGCGGTGCGGGCCGGGGCCGGGCCGGGCGGGGCGATGCCGGCCTCGGCGAGGCGGCGGCGGCCCTCGGGGGTGATCCGGTCGCTGCTCCACGGCGGGTCCAGCCGGGTGCGGACCCGCACGTCGGCGAAGCCCGCCGCGCGCAGGGCCGCGTCCAGGTCGGAGGCCATCTCGGCCATCGCGGGGCAGCCGGAGTAGGTGGGGGTGATCCAGGCGGTCACCGCGCCGGCGTCGTCGACCTCGACGCCCGCGAGGACCCCGAGGTCGGCGAGGGTGAGCACCGGCAGCTCGGGGTCGCGGACGGCCCCGGCGGCGGCCTCGGCCGCCGCCAGGCGCTCCCGCGTGCCGGCGCCGGTCACCAGACCGCTCCCGGGTGGGCGCGGGCCACGCACTGCATCTCGGCGAGCAGCCGGCCCATGGCCTCGGTGTGGACGCCGTCGCGCCCGGCCCGGCCGCCGACCGCGGCGAGCGGCGGGACCTGCGGGACGTCGAGCCCGGCGGCGGCGCAGACCTCGGCGAGCGCCTCCCCGACCTCGGCGCGCAGCACGGACGGGTCGACGGCGGCACCGGACGCGGCCAGGCGCAGCTCCACCGGGTGCGGGGTGAGGAGCTCGTCCAGGTAGGGCACGGCCTGCTCCAGGCCGCGCCGCATGCGCTCGCGGGACAGCTCGGTGCCGTCGCCGAGCCGCACCGTCCAGGCGGCGGCGTACTCGCGGTGGTAGGCGAGCTCCTTGGCGCCCTTGGCGGCGACGGCGGCCAGCACCGGGTCCGCGGAGGAGGCGAGGCGGCGGAAGAGGGCGAGGCGGGCGCAGGAGAAGAGCAGCAGGCGCGCGGTGGAGTGCGCGAAGTCGCCGTTGGGCAGCTCCACCAGGCGGACGTTGCGGAACTCGTGCTCGTCCCGGAGGAACGCCAGGTCGTCCTCGCTCCGCCCGCTGCCGTCGGCCTGCCCGGCGCGCGCGAGCAGCAGGCGGGCCTGGCCGAGCAGGTCGAGGCCGGTGTTGGCGAGCGCGACCTCGTCCTCCAGCTCGGGGGCGCGGGTGCACCACTCGGTGAGCCGCTGGGCGAGGACCAGCGCGTCGTCGCCCAGCATCAGGCAGTACGCCCCGAGGTCCGCGCCGTCCACACCGGCGGGCAGGGCGGTGTCCACGCCGTGCAGCGGGTCGGTGAAGCCGGTGCCGTAGGCCCAGCGGGCCTCCCCCTCCGGGGACGTCTCCGCCAGGGACAGGTAGACGTGGTCGTCGCTCACGCGGCGCTCCTCTGCTCTGGGTGGTCCCGGGTGGTCCGGGACGCTCCCGGGCCGTCCTAGATGTGGGGGACGTCCTCGGGGATGTCGTAGAAGGTGGGGTGGCGGTAGACCTTGTCGCCGCTGGGGGCGAAGAAGGGGTCCTTCTCGTCCGGCGCGGAGGCGGTGATGGCGGCGGAGGGCACGACCCACAGGGAGACGCCCTCGTTGCGGCGGGTGTAGAGGTCGCGGGCGGCCAGCAGGGCCATCCGGTCGTCGGCGGCGTGCAGCGAGCCGACGTGGACGTGGTTGAGCCCGCGCTTGCTGCGGACGAAGACCTCGTACAGCGGCCAGTGGGCCCGGGGGGCGGTCGTGTCGCTCATGCTGCTCCTCCTGGTGCTGCCCCGGCCGGGACCGCCGGGGTGTCCTGCGCCGGGCTGTCCTGTGCCGGGCTGTCCTGCGCCGGGGCCGCCGGGGTGCCCGCCGCGGCGCGGGCGGCCTGCTTCGCGGCGTGGGCGGCGGCGGCCTCGCGCACCCAGGCGCCGTCCTCGTGGGCGCGGCGGCGGCGCTCGACGCGCTCGGCGCTGCACGGGCCCTGGCCGCGGATGACCCGGCCCAGCTCCTCCCAGTCGGGCTCGCCGAAGTCGTGGTGGCCGCGCTCCTCGTTCCACTCCAGGCAGGGGTCGGGCAGGGTGACGCCGAGCCGCTCCGCCTGGGGGACGGTCATGTCGACGAAGCGCTGGCGCAGCTCGTCGTTGGTGTGGCGCTTGATGCGCCAGGCCATGGACTGCGCGGTGTTGGGCGAGTCGGCGTCCGGCGGCCCGAACATCATCAGCGACGGCCACCACCAGCGGTCCACGGCGTCCTGGACCATGCGGCGCTGGGCGTCGGTGCCGCGCATCATGGTCATCAGCAGCTCGTAGCCCTGCCGCTGGTGGAAGGACTCCTCCTTGCAGACCCGGACCATGGCGCGGGCGTAGGGGCCGTAGGAGCAGCGGCACAGCGGCACCTGGTTGCAGATGGCGGCGCCGTCCACGAGCCAGCCGATCACGCCGACGTCGGCGAAGGTCAGCGTGGGGTAGTTGAAGATCGAGGAGTACTTCTGCCGGCCGCTGACCAGCTTCTCGGTCAGCTCGGCCCGGTCCGCGCCCAGGGTCTCGGCGGCGGAGTACAGGTACAGGCCGTGGCCGGCCTCGTCCTGGACCTTGGCCAGCAGGATCGCCTTGCGGCGCAGGGAGGGGGCGCGGGTGAGCCAGTTGCCCTCGGGCTGCATGCCGATGATCTCGGAGTGCGCGTGCTGGGCGATCTGCCGGATCAGCGTCGCGCGGTAGCCGTCGGGCATCCAGTCGCGCGGCTCGATCCGCTGCTCGGCCGCGACGACCTCCTCGAAGTGCCGCCGGAGCGCGTCGGTGCCGGGCTCGGCGGCCGCCGCGCCTGCTGCGGCGCCCGCGGTCGCGGCGCCTGCGGTACCGGTACTGGACACGGGCCCACCTCCCTACTGACCGTTCGGTCGGTAGCCAGTCTCGCGGGTGGACGGCCCTCCTGGCAAGGGGAGGGCGGACACGGCGGACCGGAGGCGGGGCGACCCGCACTCCCGGCGGGCCGCCGCGCCGGGAAGACCGAGGGGCCCGCCCTGCACGCACACGGGGGATGTCCACGTGCCGCCCCCCTCGCACCGCGGGGACGGTCCGTGCGGCCGGCTCCTCGGCGAGGACGGGCCGGCATCGGGCGGTGACCGCCGCGGGCCGGGCGGCGGTCCGGCCGGGCGGGCCCCCGCGCCCGGCACGGGGGTGCTAGCGCGGGGCGTCCGTCCCCGGCCGGGGGGACCGGGCGAGGTTGGCGGTCATGCGGCCGAGGACGGCGGTGGCGGCGGCGATGTCGTCGGCGCCGAGCCGCATGGCGTCCCCGAGCGCCGGGGGGACGGCCAGGGCGCGGGTGCGCAGCTCCACGCCGCGGGGGGTGGGGGCGACCTCGACGAGGCGTTCGTCGCGGGCCGAGCGGCGGCGGGTGAGGAGGTGGTTGGCCTCCAGGCGCTTGAGCAGGGGGGTGAGGGTTCCGTAGTCCAGGCCGAGTGCGTCGACCAGGTCCTTGACGGGGACCGCCCCGTGCTCCCACAGGGCGAGCATGACCAGGTACTGGGGGTAGGTCAGGCCGAGGTCCTCCAGCAGGGGGCGGTAGGCCGCGGTCAGGGCGCGCGAGGCGGCGTAGAGGGTGAAGCAGAACTGGTCCTTGAGGAGCAGGGACGGCTGCGGGTCCCCGCCGTCGCCGGCGCGGCCGGCCGGGTGCGCCTCGTCGGGCTGCGCCGGGGTCGCCGGGACGGGGGGCGGTGCGGGGTCCATGGGGGCCTCCTGGTCGGTCGGGTGCGGTTACGGGGCCGGCGGCGACGGCCGGGCCGGCGCCGCCGGGGGCGGGGCACCGCCCTCCGAGGTTCCAGCGAGTGCAATCTTACCGCCAACGATTAACTTGTGCGCGAGGCACTTGCACACATGAAACTTGTGCAATAGTCTTCCGGAGGACGCCCCGCCGGGGAGCCCGAGAGACCACACCCTGCCCGAGGAACGATGATGATCAACGCCGTCAAGCACCGCCGCGCCGTCCTGACCGCCGCCGCCCTGGGCGCCGCCGCCGTCGCGGCCACCACCGCGGCCACCACCGCCACCGCCGCCCCGGCCCGCCCCGCCGCCCACCACGCCCCGGCCAAGCCCACCGTGGTCCTGGTCCACGGCGCCTTCGCGGAGTCCGCCAGCTGGAACGGCGTCGTCCAGCGGCTGCAGCGCGACGGCTACCCGGTCATCG